>NZ_RQEY01000016.1 GCF_004770105.1 Leptospira andrefontaineae
TCTTTTGTCTAAAAACAGTTAAACTGATCTCGTTTAAGAATTTTGAAATTATACCTTCGGAGAAATAAATGAAAACCGAATATACGATTTTCCAAATCGATGCATTTACAGATTCCTTATTCAAAGGAAATCCTGCAGCAGTTGTTCCCTGGGAAGGAGAATGGCTACCGGACCTAAAACTCATCGAGTTAGCATCGGAGAATAATTTATCAGAGACTGCATTCTTTCGACCCAGAAAAGAAAAAGGAGAATATGATCTGAGATGGTTTACTCCCGGTGTAGAAGTCGATCTTTGCGGTCATGCAACTTTAGCTACTGCATTTGCGATCTACGAAGTGTTGGAAAATAAATCGGATGTTTCTTCTTTAAAATTCCATACTAAGAGCGGGCTCTTGGAAGTGTTTCGGGAGAATGGAAAATACTATTTGGATTTTCCTGCGAGGCCTCCTGTAAAGACCGAATATTCTCCGAATGATGTGGCTTCTTGTTTTAATATAAAAGCAAAAGAGATTTTAAAAGCTCGAGATATCCTATTCGTTTTTGAAAAAGAATCGGATGTGCGAAATTTAATTCCGAATCATGAAGCTCTGAAAAATCTTCCATTCTTTGCCGCGATTGTGACTGCGCCCGCAGACAGTGGGAAGTCCTACGATTTTGTTTCCAGATTTTTCGCTCCTGCCAAAGGAGTTCCAGAAGATCCAGTGACCGGTTCTTCTCATTGTACATTGATCCCCTATTGGTCGGAAAAATTTGGGAAGAAGGAACTGAATGCCTACCAAGCTTCTGCAAGAGGGGGACATTTGGTTTGCGAGGACAGAGAAGAAAGAGTTCGCATCGGAGGAAACTGCAAACTTTATATGAAGGGAACCTTTTATTTAGAGTAGAAGTTTTACTTGTAAGATTTATTCTTCAGACCTGAATCCAAAATTTGTAATACCTTCTCTGCAGCTTGCAAAGCGTTATTCTTATCAATTTGTAATACAGGATTATTCAGTTGGCATTCGTTGAGCAGAACTGAATAACCATGAACCAAGGACCAGGCAGCGGTTGCTATTTCTCTTGCTTCGAATTTATTGATCTTTTGAGATTCACAAATAAGAACTGTTTCCCAAAGTTTTAAAAAAGAATTTTTACCTGCCTTCGTTAGATCTTCTAAGTCACCCACTGGTCCAAGATCTATATGCCACATTGCTCTATAATAACCAACATTTTCCAAACAAAAAGAAATATAAGCAATGCCAAGTCTTCTCAATCGATCGAATGGATCAGATGGAGAAGAAGCATTCTCCGCTTTAGTAAATTCTTCAGTGATCTTTATAAATCCATCTTTTGAAATTTCTGCGAGAAGGTCCCTATGAGAAGGGAAATGTCTATAAGCAGCGGCATGACTGACTCCTGCTTCTCTTGCGATCTCCCTAATCGTAAACGCTGAATCTTTACTTATTTCTAGACGTTTTAGGGCCAGTGTTTTTAGGGTCTCCGCCAGATTCCCATGGTGATAAGAACCTTCCGGTTTTTTCATTTTTTTCTTTGCGGGCATAAAAAATTTCCTAAAAAATGTTGACGTTGGTAACATTTGGTGTTACCAATAGTAACATTCTCGGACCAATAATAGATTTTTCAAGTAAATCCCGGATCAGATCGGGAAATTAAGAGGTTTTATGACTCCAGAACTAACATTTAAACTGGCCAGCAATTTTGCGATTATAGGCTGGCTATTACTCGCTGGTCTTCCAAATGCCAGAGTAACCAAATTATTGATAAGGAACGGGGTTTGGCCTTTGATCCTTTCCGGATTGTATTTGTTGATACTTGCATTATATGCAAGAGGAGGATTCGATTTCGGATCTCTGGAAGGTGTGACCAAACTTTTCGCTAATCCTTGGGTATTGCTCGCAGGATGGGTTCACTATCTTGCATTCGACTTATTTGTCGGAATTTGGGAAACGAAAGAAGCAGAAGTTTTAGGGATTTCCAGATGGATACTCATCCCTTGTTTGTTTTTCACGTTGATGTTCGGACCAATCGGTTATCTATTATTTCAGATCGTTCGTTGGAGAAAAGGAGGAAGCCATGCAAGCATCTAATATCATATATCCGAATCATTCTCAGTCGGAAGGTTTTTTCTATTCTTTAAGAAAGAATAGAAGCCTAAGTTTTTATACTGGGTTGGTATCTTTACTTTTAATACCAGTCTATCTTCTTCTTTCCCAACTCGATCCAAGGACCGTTATGGGAATCAACACTTGGATCAAACCAATCAAGTTTGCAGTTTCGATTGGGATCTTTCTTTGGACAATGGCCTGGTTTTTGGATCAGCTTAACGATTTTCCTGTTTTTAGAGATAGAATGGAGAAGTATTTCGTGATCGCTCTCTCGGTAGAGTTAATACTGATCACTTTTCAAGCGGGTAGAGGTGTACAATCCCACTTTAATAATTCTACCATTCTAAATTCGGTGATCTATGGGATTATGGGGCTTTTTATTTTTCCTATGATGGTAGTGCCAATCTTAATGGATCGGAAATTTAAACTTTTAAGTTCAAAATTTGATCCTAGGATTTTGATCTCGATTAGATTTTCTCTTTGGATATTAGCGATCGCTTCTATCATTGGGTTTATTATATCTCAAAGGCTCGCTCATGCTGTAGGAGTTCCAGATGGTGGCCCCGGATTGCCTCTTGTAAATTGGAGCAAGAACGGCGGAGATATTCGTATTGCACATTTTGTCGGAATTCATGCTTTGCAAGTTCTACCTTTGTTTGCTTTCTTAGCAATTAAACAAAGTTGGAATTCTTTAAGTGTTAGAATTGTATCTATAGGTTATGCAATCCTAGTAGGAGCAGTTTTTGTAAATGCGATGTTTAGTCGTCCTTTAATCTAAGATACTACGGATCCGAACCTATCGTCTAAAAAGGAAATCATAATGGAATATTTTAAATCAGTATTGATCTTTCTGTTCGCAGGTCTCTGCGAGATAGGCGGTGGGTATCTTGTATGGCTTTGGTACAAAGAATCCAAATCAGTAATCTATCTGATTGCGGGGGGATTGATCTTGGCCTTGTATGGAGTAGTTGCCGCTTTACAATCTTCTTCCTTTGGAAGAGTGTATGCTACCTACGGTGGATTTTTTATCGTAATGTCTTTGCTTTGGGCTTGGAAGATGGATGGATTCCAACCGGATAGATACGATATTATCGGATCCTTGATAGCGCTCTTCGGAGTTGCAGTGATCTATTATACTCCTAGATAAAAGATCTTTAAAATAGAAGAACTAACCTCTTTCTGTTCCGAAATAAAATTTTCCTTGTTTGCGGATCAGGTTCCTTTGGATCAATCCATCGGCAATGATGAGTAGGCCTTGAGCTGCCGCATGTTTCTTTTCGTCCGGAACATCATTTTGTTTGGACATTAATTCGTGAACGAAAGCTCTACGTTTTGCATCCATAACTCCTAACATGGAACCGCAAACTTTTTTATCTCCCACTAAGAATGCAAGAGCCAAGGTTTGAGGAGGAGTTTCATTGCATAAATAAAACAATGCGAGATTATCAAAGAAGGATAATTCTTCGAAGGACTTTAGAGTTAATTCTTCCTTATCTTCTCCGCTCATATTGACTCCTGTTCTTTGATCTTAGAATCCAGATATTCCACTAAGTATTTGGAATTCGGCTCTTCTCCGGTTGCTTGTCGGATCAGTTCCTTTGCTTCCAAACTTCTACCCTTACTGTGAACATGTTTTCTAAGCCAATTAAGGAGAGAAGAAGTTTCTCTGTTTTTCAATTCATCCTTAAACTTGGGATTCTGTTTCAAGAAGGCAGAATAGAGTTGGGCCGCGTAAATATTTCCCAAAGAGTAAGTAGGAAAATAACCGAAGGCTCCTCCGCTCCAATGAACATCCTGTAAAAAACCTTTAGAGTCGTCCGGAACAACCACACCTAATAAAGATTTCATTCCATCTTTCCATGCGCCTGAAAGATCTTTTAATAAAAGTTCCTTTTTGAAGATCGCTCTTTCGATCTGGAATCTTAGGATCACATGTAGATTATAAGTGATCTGGTCTGCTTCTACTCGGATCAAAGATGGATTGGATTTATTCACAAAAGAATAAAGTTTAGAAAAAGGAAGAGAAGATTCTGAAATACCTAAGTTCTTCAGAAATAATGGATAGATCCCTTCCCAAAATTCTTTGGATCTTCCCACCTGATTTTCCCAAAGGCGGCTCTGGGATTCGTGAACACCTAAAGAAACAGAATCTTTTAAAGGAGAGGGACCTCCTACAATCAAAGAGATCCCCGCTTCATACAAAGCGTGACCAGTTTCATGCAAAACCGAATACACGGAAGAAAGAGGGTCGGATTTTTCATAACGAGTGGTGATCCTTTTGTCAAAAGAACCTAAAGAAGTGGAGAACGGATGAGCACTTGAATCTAAACGAAATCCAGACTCAGGCAAACCTAAAAGAACAGGAAGACTTGTATTAAAAGGAATTTGTGACTCGATCGGAAAACTTCCCTGAAAAGGAAAGCTTGCATCTTTTGCCTTTGCAATCAAAGGTACTAAAGATTTTCTAAGATCTGCAAATAGAATTTCTAAATCTGCTGCTTTTGCTTCCGGTTCATATTCATCTAAAAGAGCGTCATACGCTTCCGTAGAATAACCGAAATAGTCGGCCTTTTGAAAAACTAGATCTACTATCTTTTGCAAAACAGGAAAGAAAGAAGAAGCATCATTCTTCTTTCTTGCATCTACCCAAATAGAATGAGCCTGGCTTGTGACTTTGGAAAATTCTTCCACCCAAGAGATGGGTAAACAAGAAGAACGATCCAGATCTTTGAATAATAAATATAGCTCTCTTTCTCTAAGTGATTTGCCTGGAAGATCGTTGCGGGAATTTTCTTCCCTGGCTTTCTCCGCTAAACTACGAAATGAATCACCGATAAAAGATTTATGAGCCAACCCGGAAAGAAAACTAAGTTGGTCACCTCTTTCAGCTAAACCATCACTTGGGATGCCGATTTCCATATCCCAATGCAATACACTTCCAATGTTTCTAAGATGATAAATATTACGAAATTCATCCCGATAGGCTTTGAACGCCGGAAGGATATTTTCCCAATTTTGAAGCTCGGATTCCCACATACTTAAAAAACATTCTTTTCGATTGACATCTCGCCCACCAACCAAAAACTGACTTTTGTCTATCGCGGGCATGGTGTAATGGCTAGCACCGTAGCCTTCCAAGCTTCTAGTGAGGGTTCGAGTCCCTCTGCCCGCAAAAATTTCCCTTTTCAATCAAAACAAAATTGCGTAGAGGTCGAGTCAACCTTTCACCTCACCCAAAGATCGTATCTAAATACATCATAAACACAAACCCAAAGATTAGCGTCAAAGCAGAGAAGTCGTGGAATCCTTTCTTATGAGTTTCCGGAATGATCTCGCCTACTATGATAAACAACATAGAATTTCTAAATCTCATTTTGTCAGAAAGTTTTTTCTGGACTTGTTTTTACTTCGTGTTTAAATCTGACCTCATTCTTTGTATTGGTGGAGAATTATGGATCGAATTCTAAAATACGTTTCTATTCTTTTGATTTTATTGTTTGCAGTGACTTTGTCTGCTCAAAACGAAACCTATACTGTAACTGCAAATTCTTGGCCTGCTGATTTTTCTTCTTTCGAATCATTTAGAGATACGAATGCAAGTACTTCTCAAGGAGCGGTTATCGTTCTTTTGGCTGCGCTTTCTATTTATTCCAAAAATGCGGAAGAAGGTAAGAAGGCGTTAATCATCTGTCTTGATGCTAACTCTCTCATCTCGGATACTTCTCCCAACGGATACAAAGGTTTCAATATCAATCGGAATACCATCGATTTAGTGAAAAGACAGTTGGAACAACATCCTTATTTGATCGGTTCTTATCTTCCTGGTTCTTCTTTCCAAAACGGTTATAAACCTTCTAACCCTCCGTACAATTTTACACTAACTTCGAATAGATTCAGTGGAACAGAGGAGTCTGGACAGAAGAAATTATTTCTTCCTTCTTCCGGAGCTGATACTCCGAGGCCTGTGACTGTAAAAAGAAATGCTAAAGGTGTATGGAAGGCTTCGGAGTTCTCCAGTTTATTGGTAGGTATTAAAAAGCCTGCGACTTCTAATCCAGCGGATGATCTTTGATCATTTTTCATATTTCTGATCTTAAATTCTGGAAGTAATTTCAGGGATCTTATCCTCTAATCGTTATAGCTGGGACTTCCGGTTATAACGATGTTCTCTTTTCGGACTTTTTCTTTCGTACTTCTGGCCTTCTCCCTTTCTTTGAGCTCTTGCAAACATCATTCGAATGGAGAAAGAGATTCTATTTTATTATTTCTTTTAACTAGAGTTTGGATCCCTTCTCCTGGGACTACTTTCCAAATCCAATTTTCAGATACCTTAGATGAATCTGTGGATGCACAAGTATTCGATATAGATTCAGATCTCACTGATTCCGATCCGACAGTGATCCAAAGATTACATGCTGCCGGTAAAAAGGTGATTTGTTATATAGATGTGGGTTCTTATGAAAACTATAGATCGGATGCTTCTAAATTCCCGCCGGAAATATTAGGAAATGTTTATAGTGGTTATCCAGACGAACAATGGTTGGATATAAGGCGTATTGATCTTTTGAATCCGATATTTTCCGCAAGATTTGATAAGGCGAAAGCAAAAGGTTGTGATGCAATCGATCCTGACAACCTAGACGGATATCAAAACGATACCGGTTTTCCATTGAGTGCAGATGACCAGATCAGATTTAATCGCTGGGTCAGCGACTTAGCACATTTTAGAGGAATGTCAGTAGGTTTGAAAAATGATCCGGATCAAATTCCATATTTGATCCGAAACTTTGATTGGGCTATTACTGAAAGTTGTTACGACGGCGGCTGGTGCAATTTAGAAGAAGCATTTCCAAATAAAGGTTCTGCAGTTTTTCAGATAGAATATGTGGAAAATGGAACGACCAAGAACGATTTCTGTTCTCAGTCGATCTCTCTTCGTTTATCCGGTTTTTTGAAAAATCAAAGTTTGGATGCTTATCGGGATCCTTGTCCTTAAGAAGCTTCCTTTTGAAGCATATCCGCAGCAAAAGCTTCTTCTAATTGACGAACCGCATTTTTGGAATAAGCAATGAGTTCTTTTTCGTTATGTCTGAGTTTGAATTGGTCTTCGACCATTTTCTCATCATAGTCTCTGAACTTTTGGATGAAGTATTTTACTTCCGAAGGTAAAAATCCCAGATCTTTTAAAGTTTCTTCTGCAAGCTCTAAAGAAGAAGCAAATGTGTCTCTTCGTATCGTTTCAATCCCCAGTTCCATCAGATCGAAGAAGTGGGATCTGTTTCTTGCTCTTGCGATAATTCTTAAGTTCGGGAAATTCTCCTTAGCCATCTTTGCGATCTTTACGGATAACTCTGCATCTTGGATTGCAAGTACAAGTATCTCTGCATGAGCCGCTCCTGCTGCAGTTAAAAGATCTAATCTACTTGCATCTCCATAGTAGATCTTATGACCGAATTTTCTGGCTGCATTTACTTGATCTGCATTATGTTCTAATGCAGTGAATCTTATTTTATGGAGATATAACATCCTGGAAATGATTTGTCCTACCCTTCCAAAACCTGCGATGATTACGCGGTTCTTTTCGTAAATAGGATCGGCCGGTCTTTCTTCTTCTTCGTGTAAATAAGGATCTATTACTTTTTCCTTAATAATTCCTACAAAAGGAGTGAGTATCATAGAAGCAGTAACGATTACTATAGAATAATCGGTGATCTCTTTAGAAAGAACACTTAATTGGGCAGCTACATTCAGGATCACGAATGCAAATTCTCCGCCTTGGGAGATGCTAACTGCAAGATTGGAAGAAGAATCTGAAGTAAGTTTCGCTAGCTTTCCTAAAACAAAAAGGACAATCCCTTTCACTGACATTAGTCCGAATGCAAGGCCGAAGATCAAGAACGGATGATTGATCAGAATTTCCAAATTCATGGACATTCCAACAGCAAGGAAGAATAGACCTAATAATAATCCTTTAAAAGGTTCTAGGTTTGCTTCTAACTCATGTCTGTATTCGGAATCTGCGAGCAACACACCACCTAAGAAAGAACCGAGTGCCATGGATAAGCCTACCTTCTCCATTGCGAAAGAGACTCCTAACACTAACACCAGAGAAAGTGCTACGAAAATTTCATGATTTCCGGTAGCAGCTATCATTCTGAAAAGAGGCCTCATTAAAAAACGTCCGCTCAAGATTACCAAAAGGATTGCTGCAATTGCAGTTCCTAATTTATAAAAATTGAATCCATTATGAGCGCTTTGACCGGGCTCCAAAGCAGCCAAAGGAAGAATTGCCATCACAGGGATTACCGCTAAATCCTGGAAGAGAAGGATTGCAAATGCGGATCTTCCATAAGAAGTATTGAGTTGGTTTTTTTCAGCCAAAGACTGAAGAGCAAACGCAGTGGAAGAAAGTGATAAACTCACTCCTAAAATAATCGAAGAAATGAATCCCAATTGAAACAGATATCCGATCAATCCACCTAGCAAAAGTGAGGAAACTGCAACTTGGAACAATCCCATTCCAAAAACCGGTTTTCTGAGCACCCAAAGTGTCTGGGGTCTGAGTTCCAACCCGATCAAAAAAAGAAGAAGGACTACACCGAATTCTGCAAAATGCATGATCTCGGTTCCGCCGGTCACAAGTCGGATCCCATGAGGTCCGATCAGAATTCCTCCGACGACATAACCTATGATCGAACCGATCCCTAATTTTTTAAACACGGGAACACATAGAACGGCTGTGCTAAGTAATATAATGGCAGTAACCAGTAGACTTTTCTCTTCCATCAATGCTCTTCCTTTCGGTCTGGATTAATTTTCATTAGACATTTTACGGATAGGTAATAAAACCACTTTTCCTAAGTATGATTCTTGTTCTCAAACTGGAAAACGCTATAATTATTTTGGATTTATATAAGGAAAAAGCGGTTTCTTCATTAGATTCGCGTTAAGAAACATCTTTCGATTAAAAATGAGTAGATGATAGATAATTCTAAAAAAATCAAAAATTTATGATTCGCAAATTCAGATTTTCCAAATTTATATTTCTACTCTGCGTTTATTCATTTTCGGGAACGCTTTTTTCAGAAGATTTAAAGACCCAAGAGACATTGGATAAACCCAAAGACAAGATTGCCCAAAGTAAGGACGAGAATCTAAAGGTTGATGCACAAGATTCTTCGGAAACAAAACAAGAAGAGGAGGTCGGCCTTAAAAAAGAAGAACTGAATCTTAAAAAGAAAAACGATATGGTGATCCCGATCCAATTCGGTTTTTTCATCGATGGTTATTATAATGCCAGTTTGAATCGCCCCGATTCCAAAGAATTATCTTATACCACTCAAGCAACTCGTACGAACGAATACAATATCAACCTAGCTTATCTGGATGCAAAAGTAGATACCGATAAGTATAGAGGAAGATTCGCAGTCCAATACGGCACATCGGTTGTCGCAAATTATTCGGGAGAAGGGACCACAGGTAAAACTTCTAATGAAACTTCGATCCGAAACATGCAAGAAGCGTACGGTGGAGTTCGATTAGGAAAATCCACGTGGCTGGATGCTGGAATTTATTTCGGGCATCTAGGATACGAATCTTGGATCTCACATGACAACTTTGTGTATACGCGAGCATTCTCACTGGACTACGTACCTTATTACGTTTCCGGAGCAAGATTGAGCGGTAAGATCACCGATAAACTTTCTTACCAACTTCATTTGAATAATGGATACCAAGTAGTTTCGGACAATAATAAAGATGTCTCCGGAGGTTTCCGATTGGAATGGAATCCTCTTCATAACCTGATGTTCCGTTGGAATACTTTTATAGGAAATGAACAACCAACTACTACTCCGAAAGAAACCAGATATTATAATAATTTTATCGCAGAATGGAAACTGTCACAACGACTTATATTAGCTTCTTCTTTTGATGTGGCTTATCAGGAAAGAGCAAGCAGAGAAGATTTGGTCTATACTCCGGAAGGTCCGATCTATTTACGTCGAGATGGAACAGCTTTTAGACAGACCTATGTAGGAAATTTATGGTTTGCATATCGATTCTTACCTGATTGGAGAATTGGTGTTCGATTAGAAAGATATCTGGATAGAGAGCAGATGATCGTGGTCACTAACACGAAAGACGGCTTTCAGACCAGCGGTGCGACTGCGACATTAGATTATCATCCGGACCCTGCGATTTTGGTGAGATTCACTTACCAATACAGAAGATCAATGGATTCCATTTATCCTCATGAGAATAATACGTCCAAGCTAGATCGTATGTTCATCTTTTCTCTTTCTCTTAAGATTTAAATCGATCCGACAAAATTATTGGGAGAAGTTTTTTCCCGGAAATACCGGGAGGAGATAGAAGAATATTCTTACCTATTTTAGAATTTACACTGGAGCCGATTGCAATCCGATTTCTTTCGCAAACATCTAAGCACGAAACTTCCAGAACTTTAATACCGCGGATTCCTTCTGACCGAAGAGCATCTTTTAATTCAGATTTCAGACGGGTTTTTCTGCCGTTTGTTTCTCCGTTGATTTTCATCGCACATTTACTACATACGAAAATTGCCTCTTCCCAATCTGCAGAAATAGATTCTACATTTTGTATCTGGCTTTCTTCTCTTCCTTGAAATAAAGAAATTAAATTCATTTTGTTTCCTCTTAGATCATGTTGGAGGAAGAGCCGGATCCTTGGATTTATTTCGCATCTTTTTACTAAAATTCGATTTTTACAGTTAGACTCCGGTCTTAAAAATTTTCGTTTTTTCATTGTATACTTTTAGAATTTTTCTAAAAAAGATTGAACAAAATTAAATTGTATGCAATCTATTTACTACGTAACTAGGAGGTGCCCACCTGTGGCCCAGAATTTATACGAACTAACCGCTACTTTAAACAACGGATCGGAAAAGAAATTACAAGATTATAAGGGAAAGGTCCTATTGATCGTCAATACCGCTAGTCAATGCGGATTTACTCCTCAATACAAAGGACTTCAGGAAATGTACGATAAGTACAAAGGAAAAGGTCTGGAAATATTAGGATTCCCTTGCGACCAATTCGGTCACCAGGAGCCAGGAAGCGACGCAGAGATCCAAAGCTTCTGCCAAGTAAACTTCGGTGTGAATTTTCCTCTTTTCAAAAAGATAGAAGTAAACGGAGACGGAACTCATCCTGTTTACCAATATCTCAAAAAACAAGCACCTGGGCTTTTAGGAAAATCCATTAAATGGAATTTTACTAAATTCTTGATCGATAAACAAGGGAATGTGATCAAAAGATTCGCTCCAATGACTCCTCCGGAAAAACTGGATAAACAGATCGAGGAACTTCTTTCAAAGTGAATTACGAATCCTTAAAGTTAGAGAAACAGATCTGTTTCCCACTTTACGCTTCTTCCAGGGCGGTGACTGCTTTATACAGACCGCTTTTGGAGGAATTTGATATTACTTATCCTCAATATCTTGTTCTTCTTGTCCTTTGGGAAACGGATAGAATCCCTCTAAAAGAAATAGGGGAAAAATTATTTCTGGATTCTGGGACCCTAACTCCTCTTCTCAAAAAAATGGAATCTTCCGGCCTTTTGACAAGAGATAGATCCGACCAAGACGAACGTTCTCTTGTGGTTAGCCTAACCACAAAAGGAAAAAAATTGCAAAAAAAAGCGGTTTGTATTCCGGAACGATTGTTGGAAGAATCAGGTCTTACTGCCGAAAAGGTACAAGGCCTGAAACGAGATCTGGACGACCTTCTTATTATCCTAGAACAAAAATTAAGAAATTCGGCGTGACAAATCCGTTTTATCGAAAACTATAGAGCCGCTTTTTTTAAATAAAGCGCTCGCGCTAAGGAGTTAAGAATGAAACGTCAATTATCCGCAATATCATTTGCTGCGGTACTTATATTCGGAGCTTGTTCTTCCGATCAAAAAAAATCAGAAGCTGCTTACGTTCCGAATTCTGATATTCGTGTTGTAGAAGCGAATATGGTTAAAGAGGGAGATAAAAGAATTAAAGCAGAAGCTGTTTTAGGAACTCCTACTTTCGAAGAGAACACCCAAGACGGATCCGTTTTAGAATGGTATTTTGAATCCACTACTTATCAAAAGAATTCTTACAAAACTCTGGCAGAAAAACCTTCCAGAATAGATGACAGCACTAAGTATATCAAAGTGATCGTAGATAAAAAAGGTGTGATCAAAAAATACGAATACAAACTGTAATTCGAATATAGATTAACATCTACAAGAAGGGCCGCAATTTACAGCGGCCTTTTTTATTTTTAGATATCGTCTTCCATTAGATCGATTCCGGCAAATCCCAAGAGAAAGTCTAAAAATTCCCCAAAATTAAATCCTAATCTTATTCCATATCGAATGGAAATATACAATTCCACTTCGAATAAAAATGCGGAAGGATAGTCGTCTTTATTTTTAGGATTTTGGGCTAAGAATGTTTGGATCGCCTCGTTCCTTTTGTGGGGATCTAAACTTTCTAAATATTTTCGAAAGAATGCTTCTTTTTTGGCCTTTCTTCTTTCAGAGACTGGATTATTATAAAAACGTAAATATCTGATTTCGTAACTTTTAGAATTTAATCTTTCGTCGGAAAGTTCAGGAGTTGGATTTGGGTCCTGCTCTGATTCAGGGTTTTCCGGGAGTAATAGAAAGTTATCACCTGTTTGTGAATTCTGTTCAGGCTTTTTTGTTTCTTCTTTTTTAGGAGTTTCGCTAGGAGGCAAGGAGTGAAACTTCTCCCCTCCTAAAAATCCAAAGATCAATTGTTGGGATCTATAAGGCCCGTAAGTTCCACCTCTTAATCCGTAACCGGTTCCTAAGTCTCTTTTGCCGGGCTCAGATTCCCCACCTTGAAAAACAAACCCGGTTGCAAGAGGTCCAATACGAACCCCGATCCCATAACCAGGAGATTCGATCCCTGCGGTGAAAACGTCTCCAAGATCTTTTTTTCTGTGAGACCAGTAAGTTGAACAATCGATCACTACAAATCCCAAAAGAAAAATACAGAAAAAATGTATGATGAGTCTTTTTTTCATTTCGGGAAATAGTCTGAATTTAGTCGCCAAGATTAGCTTTCCGCTAAGCTCTCCGTTTCATCAGGAAAGGCAATCGTAAAAGTGGAGAAATTTTATTGGTTTTCTTCCTCTAGTCTTATTGAAAAGTATCCCGTTAGAAAAATTAAAATTGGAATGAATAGATGAACGAATTGGAAGAAACGCGAGTCCGTCATAAAAACATCGCCGTCTTCGGAGGCGGGCCGATGGGAGTTCATCTTTCCGTATCATTAGCCGAAAGAGCCGACAGACTTTTTCTTTGGTACTTTGATAAGAAGAAGGCGGATCGTCTTCAAAAAGATAGATCCGCAGAATTGTTGGAAGAATTTGTTCCCCTTGCTGACAATATTATTGTTACAAACGATTTCGATTTTTTATCACAAGGTTCTTGGATAATCGTTATCGCAGTTCCTTCCCGACAAAAGGAAAACGTGATCGATAGGATTTCTTCTTATCTTTCTGAACAAGAAGAACATACGATTATTTCTTTTACCAAAGGTTTAGTTTCTACTTCTACTCGTAGAAAGACAAATGCAGTCACTTTCTCTGACTATGTAATCAAAGTCAGGGAGATGAAAGAAAATCTGAACATGGAGTATGTAGCCGTGGCAGGGCCGAACCTTCTTTCAGAGATGGCTAAAGGAAAGCATAGCTTCTTCTCGATTGCATCCACAGGTGAAAGAGCTTCCGAGGTCATGGAAGATCTTTTTTCAGGTCCCAGAAATCATATTAAAACTTTTGAAGATATCAGAACCTTAGAATTATTCGGTGTGATGAAAAATCCGATCGCGATCGCGTGCGGGCTTGTGAATGGAATTCCTGAATGTGGATCCAATTTTGAAGGTGAGCTGATCAGCTTAGGTTTTTCAGAAATATTAACTCTACTAAACGCGTTGGAACTTCCTGTAAAACCTGCGATGGAATTCGGGTTAGCAGATCTGATCACTACCGCAACTTCCAGATCCAGTCGGAACAGAGCTTATGGACAAAGATTTATTCGTAAATTGATCTCTGGAGAAGACTCTCCGAATCTACTTGAAAGAATTGAGTTATTCTTAAATCCAAAAGAATTTATCCAAAAAGAAATGAGCCAGAGCGAAACACATGTTGAAGGGGCCTATGCACTTTCTACCATTCTGGATCTGGCAGAAGAGAAGAAGGTGGAACTCCCACTTTTTACTACGCTCTTCGAAGTTCTTACTAGAAAAGTTTCTCCTACGGAGATGATCCGATTCGTTTCCAAATCTACTAGCGATGATATCAGAAATATTTCCAGAACAGCTCGCAAAAGATTCGGTCTGTCATTAGCCTCCGGGAAGGAATTCCAACAAGCCTTAAGAAGAAGGGTGCTTCGACATGTTCATTCTCAACCTGGATTATCGGACCGGATCTTAAAGCAGTCCGGACTCCAGGTTAAGTCTTTAGAAAAAAGATATTCTGAAGCTGTGGAGACTGAAGCAGGAACGGATCTAATGCTTTTGCCAAGAGAGATTGAGTTATGGAAAGAAGCAGAAGTCGCGTACGAAAATGGAAAAAGCAGAAATCTAGAACGTTTGGTGGAGTTTTATGTTTCTGAAATTGCGGACGAATATAGTCCGCTTTTTAGAGAATCTCTTATTCATTTAGTTGCTCCTGCTCGTTTTGCGATTGGAGGTTTCAAACCTGGAGGAGGGCTTCCTAAGATCGGCGGAAATATAAAAGAGATCAAAGCTCTCGCTTCCAGATATGATATTTTATATACTCCAACTCATAGATCTCATTTGGATTCTATCGAAGTGGCTTTCGGTTTGAGATGGCTTGGGCTTCCCGTTCCAAGATATGCGGCGGATAAAAAAGTAATGGGAACTCCAGGGCTTGCCCGGGTTTTAAAATCCTTGGGCGCTTACATGGTGGATCGAAAGAGAAATCGAAACCTTCTCTACTTAGAATGTTTGACCCAATATTCTACAATGATGTTAGAAGCTGGAATTCCTACGTTGGTATATCCGGAAGGAACCAGATCTAGAACCGGCGGCATCATTCCGATCAAAACGGGAATTCTCTCTACATCTGTGGATGCATTTAAACATACGGGAAGTGAAGTGATCATAGTTCCTATCGTTCTTTCCTACGAGAACGTTCCGGAAGATGTGGAGTTTGCTGGAAAAGACACTCATCTTTCATTTAGGGATTTCTTATTCAAAAGAACAGAAGTGTATATGGATCTTTGTGAACCGATCCCTGTTTCCAGATATATTCAAGAAGATGATCCTACTCTTTCCATTTCTATGGAGATTTCCAGATCCTGGCAGGCTCACCATAAAATTCTTCCAAACCATATAGTTGCAAAACTTTTAATGGAAGCAGATGGAGAAATCAGTTCTTCCGATCTATCTAAGATGATCGAAGAAATGATCCTGACTAGAAAAGGAAATTATCTGACTAAGGATGTTTCTGAAATTTTAGACCGAGGGCTTAAGGTTCTAAATTCCAGAAAATTTATCAAAAAGGAAAACGGCCAGATCAAGGCATTAGAACCTGAACTTCTGCAATATTATGGAAACATGGTACCAGACCCGACCTAGTCGGGTCCGTTTTATTAATCTACTTTGATCTTAGATGCGATGAGAACCGCTCTTTTGCGAAGCATAGAAATGGATTCGTCTTTATCTGAATAAGTCAGGGCCACTCCCATTCTTCTGTATTTTTTAGTGATCGGTTTTCCGAAAATTCTAAGATCGGATTCAGGCATTTCACATGCTTTATCCAGTCCTTGTATATTCGGGACCTGTCCTTCTGTTTGAGCGAGAATAACAGCGCTTGCTCCTCTTCTTACCAAAAGAATTTCAGGAATAGGAAGACCTAAAACAGTTCTAGCATGTAACTCGAATTCATTAAAACTTTGAGTGCCAGCTAAGGTAACCATTCCAGTATCGTGAGGTCTCGGAGAAAGTTCCGAAAAATAAACATCATCTTTCGTAAGGAAAAATTCTACTCCCCAAATACCTGCGCCGCCTAATTCTTTAGTGACCTTCTCTCCCATTTCCTGAGCGGACTTAAGTTGCGAATCGCTGATCTCGGCAGGTTGCCAACTTTCTTGGTAATCTCCTCTTTCTTGTCTATGACCGATAGGAGGACAGAACAAGGTTCTTCCCGACTTTTGAGTGACGGTTAACAAAGTGATCTCGGATTCGAAAGAGATAAATTCTTCGACGATGATCTCGGAAGCACCCGTTCTTCCTTTGGTTTGAGAAGCGACCCAAGCAGGTTCAATATCTGCCTCGGTTTTAATTACGGACTGCCCTTTTCCGGAAGAAGACATCAAAGGTTTTACAACGCAAGGAATTCCAATAGTCGAAATTGCTTCTTTCAATCCTTCTAAGGTTGAGGCATATTTATACTTTGCTGTTTTTAAGCCTAAGGTTTGAGAAGCAAGATCTCTGATCGCTTTACGGTTCATTGTAAAGTTTGCGGCTTTAGCACTTGGAACTACTTGGTAACCTTGTTTTTCGTATTCGTAAAATCTTTCTGTTCGAATTGCTTCAATTTCCGGAACGATCAGATCCGGTTTATGTTTGGCAACGACTCTATCTAACGCGTCTCCATCCAACATATCGATGACTTCTTTTTCATGAGCGACCTGCATTGCGGGTGCTCCGTCATAACTATCGACTGTAATTACATATTGGCCTAATCTTTGGGCTGCGATTACGAATTCTTTTCCGAGCTCACCTGAGCCGAGCAGAAGTATTTTCTTTCTCATAGGTTCTTTTGAGAGAATTTCCGGAGAGGAAGGAGAATGGAAAGGAAAAAATAAGGACTTGGCCGATTTGCAGAATACAAACCGGCCTTATGAGTTTACTTTTTCTTTTTAGTGACCACGTCGAAGTTTTTGTATTGAATATACTCTACTTCGGAAATATTCAAACGGAAGATACCTTTGGTAGAGTGCACCAACATGATATTTCCTACCTGGGTCACCACTGCTCCATATAATATCGTTTTATCTAGTTTATGAATGGATTCTAAAACACTGTAATATTTTTTGATCTCTTCTTCAGAATCTAGTTTTTGAGAACCTGCAATTGACTCTACTTTATCCAGAGCAATATTCAGTTTTTCACTTTGGTCCTTCTCTATTTCTTTTGCTAAGGACTTACTGTCCAAGGTTCCAGAGATAAGATCTTCATCTACTTTTACTAGGGTTTCCAGATCAGCACTTTCTCTAGGATCTCTTTCGAATTTCCCTTTTTGGACAGTACGAACTAGATCAGTTCTGAAACTTTCAATACTTTGGGAGACTGCTGCATCATCTAATCGATTTAAAATGGTTTGAGCGAGTTGGTCGAATTCAGGTTTAACTTCTGCCTCTTCTTCCTCGGAGATTACGATCTCATTTTCTTCCAACAACTTTTGGAGTTTTTGGTAGTTTGGATTTTCTGCAATTTTATCCGCTTGGATTACCTGGCTGACGGGAGCCTTCAAGGTCATAGCGACCATTCCCTCGTATACTTTGATCTTAGGAAGTGTGCCTTGGACTACTTCAAAAGAGAATGCTGTTCCTCGAACGCCGGCGATCGCGGTAGGTGTGGAAATTTTGAACTGTTCCTTCTGGCTTAACTTATTCGTTTTTACAAGAAGAAGCCCTGTTCTAACTGCGAGGGAAGTTTCTTCCGAACCTTGTCCATGGAGAGAATCGATACTTAAATTTGTATAAGACTTTAAACGGATCACATGACCCAAACTTGTTTGTAGGTCCAAGGTCCCGCTATTTGTTTTGATGGTATCGTCTTTTTGTAAGACACTTCCTAAAGAAAGAGGGATAAGTTTTCCGTTTCTTTCCACTTCTACTTTTCCAGTCAGAAAAATGACCACTAAACCTGGCTTGGATTTAGAAACTTTTGAGCAGAAGTTTGAGGATCCGATGAATGTTACAATCAGTAACAGAAGAAAGAGTTTTCGATTCATTTGTTTATTCCGCCTGGAAATAAAATAGTTCCGATCTATTTAGAACGGATAAAATATATTTCCAATAATAAATAACAAACTGAAACTTACGTTTTTGCAAAAATTCTGAAAATTCCTTTTTATAGAATAGTTTGCTCCGGCTAAAGTGGTTTTATCCATATGTATAACTCGATTTTCGTCCTGATCTTTTTGTTTTTAGTATTTCCTCTTGCTTCTAACGATATAGGAAAAATCAGATTTAGCGGAACCGCAACCGATTTGGAAACCGGCAATTTGCTGTATAAGGATTTTCATGAGGAAACTTGGGAAAACGGCAAACACGTTAGTTCTATTATTATCTATAAGGATCCGGAAGGAAAAGTTTTCGCAAAGAAAAAGATCAATTTTCTGAAGAATAGAATTCTTCCAGAATTTCAATTGGAGGATTATAGAGACGGATATCTGGAAGGAGGAGTATTACAAGGCGCAACTTCGGTTAAATTATTTGCCCGCAAAAAACTCGAGGATATAATCCAAGAAAAGACCGTAGAGACTGGGAATTTATCCGCCCTAGACGGAGGTTTTGATTATTTCGTGATCGATCATTGGGAAGAACTACTATCCGGCAAAAAAATAAATTTTCACTTTTTAGTTCCGTCGGAAAGAGATAAGTTCCTTTTCTCTGTAGAAAAGACCAAAGAAGGGGATTATAAAGGTAAACCTGCCTTGTTCCTAAAACTGAAGATAGCGAGTGCTATTCTTTCCATGTTCGTAAAACCGATTGATTTAGTGTATGATATAGAATCCAAAAGAATTATGGAGTATAGGGGAACCAGTAATATTAACGATGAAAACGGTAAAAGTTATAAAGTAAAAATCGTTTACGGGCTTAGATAAAATTCTAAAACCCAAGTCTCCAAAATGCGAGCCCCTTTAACTTTACGTTTTTCGCATATTCTTCCCAGAGTTTTAGATCCAGGACAAGGCTACCTTCTCCTTTGTCAGTACTGATCAGATAAATTCCTTCTTTTTCTTTTCCGTATTGGATTACGAAGTTTCTGTCGGAGGATTGGGTCAGAAGTTTAGGACGTTTTACACCCTTCTTCCAATAATAACCGTAAAGAGGGAGACCTAACCAAATCTGTTCCGGTTTATATGTTTTAAGAAGATATTTTACATTTAGTTTTGCCCAATTAAATTCGGTCACCGGTCCCGGAGATGTTTTAATGGAATGCAGATCGTAAGCCATAAGCACAATTTCATCTGCGAGATTTTCTTTATAAATTTCAGAATGAAAACCGGATAGTTTAGGATCGAATCCTTCCGGAGGAAAAATTGCTAAAGTAAGAAGTTTACCTTTTTTCTTTAGGGCTGGTTGGAGTTCCAACAAGAGCTCTTTATAATGAGTAGAATATTCCAGGCCTAATCCTTCGAAATCCAAATGGATCCCTGAATAGAAAGAATGATTGTCCAAATAGAGTTCGAGATTTCGGACGAGAGTTTTTCTGAGTTGGGGAGAAGTTAGGACCTTCTTCCCTATCGCAAGGGAGCGAAAAGTAATGAGTGGGAACCATCGGATCTCATTCTTCTTTCCAATTATTTGAAGGGTAGAAGGTACCAAAGTCCCGGAAACTTCTCCATTAGCGCTGATATAATTCCCTGTAAAAGAAATGCTGGTCCCTGGTTTGAAAACCTTCTCCCAGTAAGCTAAGGGTTTAGAGCTTAGATCCTGGCTTATAGTATACTTCCAGACATTCTCCTGAGCCGATAAGGGACATAGGGAAATGCAAATGACGGAGGTAAAAATGGATCCGAGCCTTGAAAAGATCTTCATTTATCCGTCCTGTAATATTAAGGAAACCGATCCTTGATTTTTCTTCAATCCTGAAGGTTTGATCTCCGATTTTAAATACATAGCCAGGGTCGAAGAATTAGGCAGGATGCGAATGATGGCAATCACGAATACAGGAATGGGTGAATTGATCCGAGACGGATTAGATCGTCTTGGTATTTTATCCTCCTCTAAGAGGGCGGAGATCACCCTACATTCTACCAGCTTATTCGAACTATATAAAGTGAGATTGCCTGACGCTTCTCAACTTGCCATTAAGATCATTCCTAAAAAAGAAATGGCCGATACCGAAGCAGAAGGTTTGGAACAACTTTGTAGACTCGGAGTTCGAGTCCCGGAATATCTAGGAACTGTTCATCTCGGAAAAGTTTCACTTCTTGCAATGGAATTTGTACAAACAGGTTCTTCCGCCGGGTTTAGAGAAGACCTAATCGCCAGCTTAAAAAATTTATACAAAAACGAATTCGGTTCCTGGGGTTGGAAGAAGGATAACTTTATTGGTTCTCTGAATCAAGCCAACGGTTGGTTCTCTTCCTTTAGAGAATTTTATTGGGAAAGAAGATTAAAACCTCAGATAGAACTTGCACAAGTTCGAAAACTTCTGACAGACAAAGACTCATCCGCAATCAAGGGGATCTTTGATAAATTTTCTGAAGATTGGGGATTGGATCATGTAAAACCTAGAATGGTCCATGGAGATCTTTGGTCAGGAAACGTTTTGCAAGGTAAGAATGGTTTTGCATATTTGATAGATCCTTCCGTGGCTTATTCTCATCCGGAACAAGACCTTGCAATGTTGCAATTATTCGGAAGTCCTTTAAATCTGGAAGAGATGCAGGATATTCTGGCCACTGCAGGTTTGGATGATCCGGGTAATCTAAAGGATAGAATCCAATTCTGGCAGTTGTATCCGGTACTTGTGCATATCAATTTATTCGGAGCTTCTTACCTGACTAGCCTCCGGCACATTCTACGCTATTACGGCGTGAAATAGTTTTCTTGATAGAATCCAAGTTTTCTGTTCTTTAGTAAGAAACCGACTTAAATCCGGGGAATGTCTTTGCCCAAAATCGCAAAAAAGAAAG
The DNA here is from genome assembly GCF_004770105.1 of Leptospira andrefontaineae. Lineage (NCBI taxonomy): Bacteria > Pseudomonadati > Spirochaetota > Leptospiria > Leptospirales > Leptospiraceae > Leptospira > Leptospira andrefontaineae. The sequence continues at coordinate 21,053 of NZ_RQEY01000016.1, forward strand.
CGCCAATAGCTTCCAAACAAAAAGAGAAAAACTCTAAGCTAAATCTGAGAAAATCACCTTCTCAAAAAAGAGCTATAGAGAGGGTCGAGTATATCCTGGATATAGTCGCTGATCTTTTGGATGAGGTTGGAACAGAAGGTCTTACTACAAATCTGATTGCGCAAAGAGCTGGCATACCTATCGGTTCTTTATATCAATATTTTCCAAATAAACACGCCATCCTAAAAGCTGTCGGGCAAAGGCATTTGGAAAGAGTGAATTCGATGATATTGAATTTTCTGGAAACTTCTCCAAGCAAAACTGAATGGGAAAATCTTGTAGATAAACTCATAGATGCATTTGCTCAACTTTATAAATCCGAGCCCGGGTTTATACCGATGTGGTCGAATAAAAACTTAGATCCTGAACTTGTGATTATAGATAGAGAAAATAATAGGGCGATCGCCAACTTTATAGCGGAGTTATTTTTCGGAGTCATTCCTTGGATGAAGAAAAAAGAGGAAATGATGGTCATGTCCCGGATCATGGTAGAAGTATCCGATTCTGTTCTAAGCCGTTGGCTCCGAGAAAGACAAGATAGCGCACTTGCTGATGGGATCTTACAAGAGCTGAAAACAATGCTTAAAGCTTATATGAATTATTATATCCAGAGAGGATCTAAATGAAGGCCTTTCTATTCGAATTTCCTCTAACGGCTTTTATTGTAGCTCTGATCACCATTTCTCAAATTATTCTTACCGTATTTGTTCCGGAAGAAATTATAAACGCGTTCTTTATCAGTCGGCCTGGGGAATTTTATCCTTGGAAATGGATTGGAATGGTTTTCTTACATGCCGACTTCACCCATTTATTTTGGAATATGATCTTTCTATTTTTCTTAGGAAGGATCGTAGAATATAAAGTCGGCCAAGCAAAATGGCTACTTTTCTTTTTTATGGGCGCACTTGTTTCCGGCGGTTTGGATTCTTTCGTAAGAGGAATGATCTTGGGAGAAAACCAACCTGCTATTGGAGCCTCAGGTGCTGTGTCTGGATTGGCAGCCGTTGCCGCTTTACTTTCTCCTTTTTCAATTCGAGTTAGAAAGAGAAGTTATCCTTTTCCTGTTTTTGCAGTGGCTTGGCTTATGGTATATTCTGATATCACCAATTTATTTTCCAGGGATCAGGTGGCACATTGGGCTCATTTAGGTGGATTCATTTCTGTTGTATTCACTGCATATTTTTTAAATAATAAGATCAAACGAGAGCTACACACTGGATTTGCATTAAACTTAGTATTTGTCGTCTTACTCTTGATCTTAGGATTTTTTGTCGGGGCGAGATAATTGATAGAAGTTCAATTTACTGCTTACGAATACAATTCAAACGATTCTTTCTCCAATTCAGTTTATGAAATGAAAGGTTCGGAAGAATCTGGCTGGCAGATCTTGCGAAATTCTTCTCCTTATTTAGAACTTGGAAAAGGTTATAGACTTCTCAAAACGGAACTTTGTGGGATCTGCTCAACGGATTTAGACCGCAGATTTTTGCCTTTTCCACTTCCTCAGATCATTGGACACGAAGTAGTTGCATCCGATTATCTTACAGGTAAAAAATACGTATTAGAAATTAATGATACAGTAGTTTCCAGGGGAGAAGAAGCGGATCCTTTTTGCCAAGTTGGAATTCCAACACATAGCCCGACCAGAATGGTTTTGGGAATAGATCGTCTGCCTGGAGGATTCGGACCTTATATACTCGCACCCAAAGGAAACCTAGTCGAAACAAAACAACTAGGAGATATGGAAGCGGTTCTATTAGAGCCTTTCGCTGCCTCATTGCATGGTGTAGAAGTTTCTCTTCATAGGGCCGGATCGGATCTCAAAAAGATCGCAGTTTTAGGTCCAAGGCGTTTGGGCTCTTTAGTAATCGCTGCTTTAGATCTATATAGAAAGAGAAACAATTTAAACTATAAAATTGTTTCTTTCGTCCGACACCAAAACTTAGCGGATCTATCTTTGAGAATGGGAGCCGATCAAGTCTTATACTTTTCGAATTTGGGAGAGGAGAAAGTAGTAGAAGGGCTATTATTTGAGAGAAATGTAGGAGTTCCAACAATCGCATCTTGGTCCGATTACAAACATTCTTTCGATCTAGTATTTGATACTACCGGTTCAATTTCCGGATTAGAAACTAGCATTTATCTTACCTATAAAGAAATTCATAGAAAAACTACGAACGGCCAGGCTTCTCTTGGAATTACACATCTCACCGAGCTAGTGGTGGATGAGATTTCCGTTACAAATCTTAGATCTGGCTTTTTGGATTTGGTTTGGGGGATTTCAACAAGTACTCCCGCTTGGGTGTATGTTTCTTCTTCTGCTTCCTTAAACAAAAAAGAGAAAGAATTATTAGATGATCTGGAAAAGAAGGATCAGATTCGGATCTTTAAAGGTTCGATTGAAGAAGGTAATAAATTCCTAGAGTCTGTAAACTTTACAGGCGACCTACCTAGATTCGATTTTGCAATCCTAGATTCTTCTTCCGAGCTAGACTTAGTGATACGTCCAGATAAGAAGGAAGAAAAATCCTTGGTTCGGCCAAGAGGTTTTATTCTGATCTCCAAGTCTGCAGAGCGAGAATCCAATTTATTTTTAGATTGGATTACAGGCGGTGGAATTTTGAGCACAAGTAGATGTGGGGACTTTGTTCGGACAAGGGAGCTTCTTGTATCCGAGCCCGGATTTTTAAAATCTGTTTCTGAAAACTTGATCAGCAAAGAATTCGATTCCAGATCTATTCCGGAAGCGTACACAGACGCAAGAAAACCGGAGAATATAAAAGTGGTTGTCAGGCATAAAGCTTCCTGAGCGAGTATTTAGTGACTTGCGAGGATGGCTTTGAGCAAACACGGTTTTTTTCAAATCACACAAAAGGTTTTTTTGAGAAAAGGAAAGGAACTTCTCATTCTTAGAGACCGCAAATCCGGATTCGGGGATCTTCCCGGTGGAAGAATGAACGAGGACGAATTTTACGGAGACTGGTTGGAAAGTTTGTCCAGAGAGTTAAAAGAAGAAATGGGAGAATCTTGTGAGATCAAGATCCACCCTCGGCCTATCCTAATCCATAAACATAGAGTCAGTGATGGAAATCATCCATGCGTTATCGTAGCTTATCATGGAGAATTTGTATCGGGAGAGATTACTCTTTCCGACGAGCATGATTATATTGCTTGGGTAGATGCTGCCACTTACGATCCAAAACCTTTATTTTTCGAATACATGTTGGATGCTCTGCAATTATACCAAAAAGAATATGTTCCTCAGATACCTGATGGTAAATTAAATCCCAAAGGTTGGTTGGTATGAGCCCGTTCGTTAGGAATGCACTCGCTTCCTTAGTTTTAGTTCCGATTTTTGCATTTATCGGATGGCTTCTCTCTGGAGTTTCTTTAAGCGAAGAAGAATTCCAAAAAAGGATCTCTAAAAAAGAAACAAAATCCGTTTCTTTAGGTTGGGATAGAAGGTCAGGAAATTTACTCATAGTTCAGTTGGAATTCAAACCTGAATATTTTACTAGAGAAGACAGATTCAGGGCCTGGCTAGAAGAACCACTTGCTCTTGCAAAAGAGAAAGGCTGGCTCCAAAGTTCGACTGTCGTTGCATTTCCTCCGGAAATAGGGAATTACTTTTTCCTAATGGATTCCAGGAAGGAACTTTTGGATTCGGAGAATATTGACTCTGCTTGGAACTGGGCTTTATTCTTCCAAAGGATCTCTATTAAGAATTTCTCTCATGTATTGGATGGAGAAGCTGTTTCTTTTTCGATCGCACAAGATTCCAAAGAAAGATACGAAAGGATTTTCGGAGACCTGGCAAAGATGTATGGAGTCTCTATCTTAGCAGGATCCATTTGTTTACCTTCTCCTGAAGTGAAAGAAGGAAAACTTTCTATCAAACCTGGCGAGTGGCAAGAAAGAGCATACATATTCGATCCTTCCGGAAAATTTTTAGAAGGTTCTTTACTTAGGACTTCTTCCCAAAAATCAACAGACGCACAGGTTGTGGGTTCTGAAAAAGAAATTCTTCCCGAGGTCTGGGTAGCAAATCTTCCTTCTGGTAGATTAGGGATCTTATTCACAGAAGATCTAAAATCTCCCCAAATGGAAGAGATTGTTAAGAAAACTTATGTAAACAAATTGATCGGACTTGGTTCCCAAGAAGACGAAGGTAAGTTTAGAGAATGGATTAAAAATTCTTCTTTTGAATCCAGCGGACAAGTTCAGTTTTCCGGAAAAGTATGGGATCAAGAATTTCCGGCAAAAAGTTTTGCAAAGACTCGTTATGGTTCCCCTGAGCCGATAGAAGGCCAAAAAGGAAACCTGATTATTAATATCTTTTTCTAAAGAATTATTTGTCTCTTGCTTCTTCGTACAATTTGAGGATTCTCCAATCTTCTTCTGGAAACTCCAAATTTGTTAGATATAGTCCGCCTTTTTCATTCTCGCAAAGAACTTTGTTCTGATCCACAAGCCAGATCCTTTCACAAAGTAAAGGTAAAACCTGGCTTTTGCGAGAAGGTCCCCAAAGATGGACTTTGCCTGAATAATTAGAAACGAATTCATTCTTACCCGGAAGTTTCCAAGGATTGATTTCTTTTCTGCTGATCGTGAATAGTTTACTGCTAGAAGGTTTGCCTTTTCCGAATTGTAACCTTCTTAAATGAAGCCTGCCTATGGAGCCGCCTAGATAATATGCGGAGTCGCCGGTGCCATAATAGATCAATGGGCTGATGACTTCTTGGTCTATTTTTTCCACTGATTTCTTTTCCGGTTGGAAATAGTATAAATAATAAGAGCCTGCGTTTCCGGAGAAGAGCAAGAAATCTTTTCCGATCGGATAAAGATAGAATCTTGCTTTGAGTCCTGTAAAAGGTGGAACGATTTTTTCTTTAGAGACAATTAGTTTAGGAGTTCTTGGTTCTACTGTTTTTTCTTCATAGAGTTGGTTGTCTACGAAGTAGTAAATTTTGGAACCATCGTCTGAGATCCCACCTCTGTTCCTACAAGATATTTGTGCGCCTGATTCATACAGAAGATCATTATTTTTTAATGATATAGCAAACAAGCGGCAACCGTTTGTCATCGGATATTCTGCCAAAGCGAAGTTTGCGTTTAAGGAAACTGCAAGAGACGCAGGAACCTCATCTAAACTTTTAGAGCCATTAGATCCATCGCTTGCATCTCTCCAAATTAATTTACTATCTTCCAGATAAACTAATCTTTTTCGGTCGTAAGAGAGTTCGACTATTCTTGGGGTTTCGGGTTTTTCGGAAGAAAGAACTTCGTCGTCTGATTTAGGTTTTACCAGATAATCCTTTAGCATGCCGGAGGCTTTTTCATAACTTTGCTCTTCCAGTAACTCTTGGATCTCTTCTATTAAACTTTCCTGTTTACTTTTACAGTTCCAGGAAAGAAAAACCAGTAATAAGAAAGATAAGATTCTGAACATTCGATAGAACTTAGATTTTGAGTTCAGGCAGTTTCCTCAGCCCATGGCTCGTCCGACTGGACGCTAATAATATCTTTAGAAAATAATTTCTGTGCTCTGGAGGCTACATTACGAGTTTCCAAAAAGGAATATCCTCCAGAAAGTAAGGATCCGAAAATTGGGAGCCAAAATCCGTTTTTAGGTTTTGCAAACTTCTTCCCTTTAATCAAACTTTTTGCAATTTGATAGGTTGCTTCTTGCAGAAGTTTCCAAGCCATAGGTCGGATCAAAACTCTTGCTCCAACATCTTTGAGAACATTTCTGAAAAATGAGGTCTTGTCCTTGAATAAACAATAAGCCATAAGTTCCGGTGTAACCTGATGCTCTTTTCCGTATAAAGCGGCGATGTCTTTTACCAATTTACCTTGGAGCCTTAAGACTAAAATAATTTCGGGAGCCAATGTCACAAGTCCCAAACGTCCTTGGGGAAGGGCGAGAGCGGCGCTCGCTGCTCCTGTTTGGAGAGAAGATTTCTGGGTTAGCTCTTGGATGAGCTCATCAGGCGATCCTATGGTTTTCGCATAGGGGCTACGATAGGAATGCAGACCGGATAAAAGATTCAGTATCTGATCGGAAACTGCTGAGAGAATCGAATTGTAGTTTTCCATGTAGAGGAGTAAGGTACCAAGGCAATGGGATACGGTTTCTATGTTAGACAGACTAGAAAAAATACAACAAAAATACCTCAAAATATCGGACGAACTCACAACCGCGTCCAATCCGGATGATTTAAAACGACTTTATAAGGAACGTTCCCGACTCACGCCCTTATTCGATAAAATTACCGAATACCAAAAATTAATTCAGAACAAAAAAGACGCTGAAGAACTTTTAAAAACCGAAAAAGACGGGGATATGCGCTCCATGTACGAAGAAGAGCGCAAAGAAGCGGAAGAAAGGATAGAAAGTTTGGAGAAGGAGTTGGAAATCCTACTTCTTCCTCCTGATCCGAATTCAGGCAAAAATATACTTCTCGAAATAAGAGCAGGGACCGGTGGAGAAGAAGCTGGATTATTCGTCTCCGACCTATTTAGAATGTACACTAAGTATGCGGACAAGCAAGGCATCCGTCATGAGATCATAGATTCTTCTCCTACCGGGATAGGCGGATTAAAAGAGATCATCTTCGCGATGGAGAATGATAAAGCTTACGATCTTTTTAAATTCGAAGCAGGAACTCATAGAGTGCAAAGAATTCCTGCAACTGAATCCGGAGGTAGGATTCACACAAGTGCTGTGACTGTTGCAGTTTTACCGGAAGCAGAAGAGTCTGAGATCAATATAAACGAAAACGATCTGAGAGTGGATGTATATCGTTCTTCCGGTTCTGGCGGACAGCACGTCAACACTACTGACTCTGCGGTTCGTATCACTCACATTCCAACAGGTATCGCAGTTGCATGTCAGGATGAAAAATCCCAACACAAGAACAAAGCAAAAGCGATGAGGATCTTAAGTGCTAGGATATTAGAAAAACAGGCGGAAGAAAAGAAGGCCGCAGCTGATGCTCTAAAAAAACAGATGGTGGGTTCAGGAGACAGATCCGAAAGAATACGAACGTATAATTTTCCGCAAGGAAGATGTACGGATCATCGGATCGGATTCACTAGTCATAATCTTTCTGCTATAATGGAAGGTGATCTGGACGACTTGATCAACGCCTTAACGGAAGAAGATAGAGTCAAACGCCTCGCAAATTCACAGGCAAATTAGAACCGTTTTAGACTTCTGTTCGTCCAACCGAATAAAGTTGATGTTTCAGCCTAAAATTTTGCGATGGTAATCAGAGTATGATACTAGAGATAGAAGAACCGCATCGTAGGATCTGCGGGGAAAGAATACCATTTGAAAATATACACGCGGTTTCCATGAGCCTTCCGGAAGTCGCTGATGTAATCGGATACGAAGAAAAAAGAACCGAAACTCTTTCCAGATTAAAAGCGGGATATCCTCGATTTGTAGCTCATGCTTATATCGAAAAAATTTTAGATTATAATAGAGAGACCAACGCAGTCGACGGTCCTCAGTTTATCGTAAACTCCCGCAAAGCCGCCGAACATATTGTTTCATTCTTCAAAGTAAAAGGTGCAAGAATCATAGAAGACGAAGGTATCATCACTTTAACAATACCTTCCGATAAAGAAAACGAATCCAAAATATTATCCTTCATCCAACATACGGGATGTTTATTATCTTCTCGCAAGGCAGAAGATTACTTATTCAAAAAAGGACTTATAGATTCTATATACAAAGAAGAATCCAGAAAAGAAAAACCTTATGATAAGGTAGAAGCATCATTATCCTCTTTATATCCGGGAAAAGATCTGCAAGTATATTTAGCAACTTCCGGAATGAATGCAGTTTATGCATCTTTTAGAGCATTGGATAAAATTCGTGCAAAAGAAGGGAAAGATATCTGGCTCAGACTCGGATGGTTGTATGTGGATAATATTAGAATATTAGAAAAATATTCTAGAGGTTCTCATATATTCCATGATGTAGTCGATCTAAAAGAATTAGAAGAATTCCTTTCTAAAGAAGGCCATCGAGTAGCAGCAATCCTTACTGAGTCTCCTACAAATCCACTTATCCAAGTTCCGGATTATCCTGAACTCAAAAAACTTTTGGAAAAATACGGGATTCCTTTGGTGGCCGATATTTCCGTAGCGGGTTCCGCAGTTGTGGATCTTTCTCCGTATGCGGATGTGATCGTAGAAAGTTTAACCAAGTTCGCATCTGGACATGCTGATGTAATGATGGGTGCTTTATTTTTGAATCCTTCTTCTCCTTATTTTGAGAGTTTGAAAAAGGATTCTCCTGAGTTTTTAGAAACTCCTTATATCAGAGACTGCGAACGTATGTCCTTCGAATTAGAAGGGTATGTTGAAAGGGTAAAAGAGATCGGAAGGAATGCTGCAAAGCTTGCAAACTTCTTCTCTGATCATCCTAAGATCAAAGCAGTTCATTGGAGTGGTTCCGAAGAAAATCACGGAAATTTTTCCAAGATCGCAAGAGATAAAGATCTTCATTGTGGAGTGATCACGATCGAGCCTGGAGTTCCTTTGGAACCATTTTATAATTCTTTAAGGTTGCTAAAGGGGCCAAGCTTCGGAACTGAGTTCACTCTGAACATGTTGTATATGTATTTGGCACATTACGAGTTAGTATCTACAGAAGCAGGTAGAGGATTTTTACGAGAAGTAGGATTGGATCCAAGCCTGATCCGAATTTCTATCGGAAGAGAAAATCCGGATCTTCTAATTGCAGAATACAAAAAAGCTCTGGGGGATTAAACCCGCCAGAGCGAAAAATTTGAACGGTTCTAAAGAAGACGTATCTTAGGCAGCAGAACGAACACTTTGTAGTTTGCCACCAGTTTCAGTTTCCGATTGTAAAACAGTTTTATAGAAAATTTGGAATAATCCAAATTTAGAAATTCCTAAAGCATAAATCACTAAAACGGAAACAATTGCCCCTAAGATCCAACCTAATTGGTGAATGATCACGCTGGAGATGATCGCAAATCCCAATGCACCCACGAACACAGTTGCTAAGAACGCAATTGTAGAAGCAAAACCGGAAGGGGATTTTCTAACGGAAAATTCTCCGGAGCCACCTAATTCCCAACCTTCTTTTTCGATCTTTAGAAGTGAAACGATCAGAACTGGAATTAAGATCACGCCCATCGCATATAAAGTGATCGCAACATCAGAGGTTAGCCAGTTGATTGCTGTTCCCCAGGTCCATGTGTGGAATTGTTCCACGGACTCTGAGAAAAATCTTTTATAACCTGTTCCGTCCCATCCATGAACTAGAATGAAGAACATTCCAAAATATCCCGCAGGAACTTGCAGATAAGCTAAGAAATTTTTCCCTGCTTCGATCAATTTCCAAACAACCCAGAAACCTAAGATCCCTTGGGAGATATTCGTTAAACCGAATAAAGCCACAAGCCAACCAGGCATTGTCTTATCTCCAGCATGCATTGTTTCCCAACTAGTAAACTGCCAGACAAGGTAGAGACCGGATGGGGCGAATAATAAACCTAAATAAAGAAGGTTCGAGATGAAATAGGTATTCTTCCAAAATGGGACCTTCTCCTCCTCTTTTTTTATGGAAGGAATAGAACCTGGCGTTGTCTCTCCTGCCTGCAATTTTTTAATTTGGCGAGCTGCGGCCATTGCATAACCGGCTCCCAGGCCGTAGGCCCAAAAAACATCCACTTGAACCATTGGATTAAAATCTCCTCACCTTAATTAGATATAAGAATGACATGTCATTCAGTTTTTGTCAATAGGGGAAATCGAAAAATTTCAAAGAAAAACGTGTTTTACTTTGAAGCGGAAATGACTTATCTGTCATTCCGATTGGGTTGGGAATTTTCATTAAACAGGGAAATTATGAAAAGAACAACAATAAGCTTAATGTTACTTCTCATCATTCTACTTGATTGTAGATTTTTAGGGGTCGGCTCCGAGTCCTTAGAGGATTTGAAAACAAAATATGCGAACTCGGAATCCAAGTACGCTCCGATTGGGGATTTAAATATCCATTATAGAGACGAGGGCCAAGGACCTGTAATCATATTATTACATGGTGTATGTTCTTCATTGCATACATGGGATTCTTGGGCAGAATTATTAAAGTCTCGTTATAGAGTGATCCGCATCGATCTTCCTGGTCATGGTCTTACAGGCCCTCCGAGCGATTTGGAGAAGTTGAATTTGGAAGAAGGTGTAGAAGTCCTGAACAAATTCCTGGAATATCTAAAAGTGGATTCTTTCTATTTGGTAGGGAATTCTATGGGAGGTTATATCTCCTGGAATTATGTATTAAAATATCCTAATAAAGTTCAAAAATTGGTATTGATAGATGCGGCCGGATATGCGCAACCTATGCCTCCTATGATTGCATTGGGAAGTAATCCTATCGTAAGTCCATTTGCACGTCATATGCTGCCAAGTTTTATGGTGGAAAAAAGTGTAGATGAAGTTTACGGAGATCCTACAAAGATCACGCCTGAGATCAAAACAAGATATGTGGATCTTTCTAGAAGAGAAGGAAACAGGCAGGCTTATAATTATTTTTTCAGGACTGCCAGGGAGAAGTTTACTGATCCTAAAATTTCAGAAGGGATCAAACTGGTAAAAACTCCGACCTTGGTTATGTGGGGAAAAGAAGATCATTGGTTAAAATTGGAATATGCACAGAATTGGACTAAGGATCTCCAGAATTCTAAGTTCATTTCTTATGAAGGGGCAGGTCATATTCCTATGGAAGAAATCCCGGATATTACTGCAAAAGATCTTGTGGAGTTCCTTATATTATAAAATTTGAATTTAACGTTTGCCCATTCCTTCTAACATAAGAGTGGGCATTTCTTCCAGCCAACGTTTTGCAAATTTAGAATCTACTTTGGAAGATAGATTGATCCTAATTCCTTCGAACATCATCGCATTTACGGCTTGGGATGCGATTCGAGTATCCAATTCTTTTCTTAAAAATCCTTTTTTCACACCATTCTTCAGGTATAACTCAGTAAGCCTGGCACTTTTATCTATTCCAAGTTGTACTTTTCTTTTTACAGTTTCATCCAATGCCATCGCTTCGAAAAAAACGATCTTTGCTTGCCTTGGGTCTTTACTGAAAAGTTGAAATAGTTCCCAACCGATATTCTTGATCTGGTTTCTGTATTCTTCTATAGTGTTTGATTTTTCAGGACTTTCTTTACGGACTACTTCTAATAACCCAAGAAGGATCCGATCCACTAGTGCATGTAAGATATCTAATTTATTCTTAAAATAACGGTAACAGGTACCATGACCTATGTTTAATTTTCCGGCTATGTCTGCGATCCCTGCCTCGTGGTATCCTTTTTCGGAGAATACATCCAATGCTGCTTCCAGGATCTGTTCTCTTCTTGCTTCTGCCCTGTTGGCGATCGGACTAGGAGGCTTTGTTCTCATGTTCTCCTTACTCTGATTTGGAGAACTAGTTCGCAAGAAATTTTCCTAATTCGGAAGTTCAAAACGGATTTGGAAACTGGCTCCATGATCTTTGGAACTGGAAAAATCCAATTTTCCTTTCAGTTGTTTAGTTAGGACTTGGACCAGGGTTAATCCGAAAGAGTGAGTTGCGATCGGATTCAACTCGTTCGGCAAACCGACTCCGTTGTCTGAAACTTCTAAGGTTACTACATTTTCCTTTTTCTGAAGCCTGACTTGAATCTTTGGCCTTTCATCCGTAGGAGAAAAATTATGAGGGAATGCATATTTGAAAGAATTTGTAAGTAATTCATTCAACGCAAGTCCGAGCGGAATCGCAATGCTGATCTCTAAATGGATAGGGCTTGATATCACATCCACTCTTGTTTCCGCTCCGATCTTATAGGCAGACCTGATCTTCTCCACAAGCCTTTTGGAATAACCTGAAAATTCTACATTTCCCAGATCGTTAGATTGGTATAACTCGTCATGGATCAACGCCATGGTCTGGATCCTGTTTTGGCTTTCAGTAAATGCTTCGTGAATCTTAGGATCGTTTTCGTATTCCGACTGAAGATTAAATAAACTGGAAATCACCTGGAGATTGTTTTTTACTCTGTGATGGATCTCTTTCAACATCACTTCTTTTTCTTTTAAGGAAGATTTTAACTGTCTCTCAGCCTGTTTTTTATCAGTTATCTCCGTAACAGTAATAATGGTAGAAGAGAATGTGTCTTCGAATTCCGGTGCCAAGGACCAACGAATGGATGCTTCGAATTGTTTTCCGTTGCAAGTGGATAATGTAGTTTCTGTATGAAGAACTCTTGCTCCAAAACGAATTCGGGTCAGAAGTTTTTTGAAATAATGATCGTTTCCTTTTCGGAAAAAATTCCTGGCAAGAAATAAGACTTCTTCCTTTGAACTTGCATGGAATAATCGAACGGATTCTTTATTCGCATCTACTACACTTACAGTTTCATAACATTCAGAAACGAATTTGGGATTCGTCTTCAGGAATTTAGTAAATTCCTTTCTGGACATTTTAGGTAATTCCCCGAGCATTCTTTTTACCTCAGAGTAATCACATTCTAAAATTGCGATCGGGACATTCTCGAATAAACCTTTATAGATCGCCTCGCTTGCTCCTAAAAATCGATAGGAGCGATCCAATTCTTGGGTCCTTTCTGCGACTAATCCTTCTAATCTTTTATGCGATTGATAGATCTCTTCTTGTGCATCGATTCTTTCTTTTACTACCGACAAAGCCAGAAGGGAAGCGATTGAGATAGCGGAAAGAAAACTTTGTAAAAGAAGAAGGGAAACTTCTTGTGAAGCGGGAAAATTATATGAATTTCCTTTTGCTGTTCCTAATATCGCTATGATGGAAACGATGATGAGTATGAGAGAAGATTCTCTTCCGCCGAATCTGAGAGAAACAAGTGAAATGACTGCGATCAGAAGATAAGAAAGAGGAAAGTATGCAGGAACTTCATTGATGCTGAAAAAGTAAACGATCCCTCCTCCTAATAAAATCAAGAAGGAGACTAGTCCCACACTTTCTTTCCAAGAATGTACTTGGAATCTCGCGACTCCCGGTCCTAACCAACTTAAAAAAAACGGAAAGTATACGAATACTCCTAAAGAATCCCCCATCCACCAAATGATCCATGTAGGAAAAAGTGAATTTATATCCAGTATTCCTAAAACTAGAAGTCCTGAACATGCGATTGTCGCCGCGATAATACAAACTAATGTTTCTATCCAAAGGAATCTAAGAACGAAGGAGGTGTTTTTCGTAAGATCTAATCCAGGAATAAATTTTTTATATAAATAAGCTCCTGTGAAAGATTGTAATGTGCTTCCGCAGGCAATCAGTGCTGCTGCTCCAAAATAAATACTTAGTTCCTGTCCCGGAAGATCCTCATGCCGGATCTGGCAATTGTATAAAAAGGAACCTGTGAAAATCCCTAGATAAGAAACTCTTCCGAATAATAAAGGAGTGACTAACCCCCAGCCGGATGCAGGCCATATGGGGGACGCGTAATCCGAAAAAGTCCCGAAAGATTCTCCGAATTTTCCCAAAAGAAAATAAACAGAAGTTACCAGAAGAAATTTGGCAGGGGTTTTAAAGAATTTTAGGGATCGATATAACATTAATCTTAGAATCTTATTCATTTCGCTTTTAGGATTCGGAAGCAGCTGAGAATAAGGTTTTAAGACCTTATCCAATGATTTCCGATCTATTTCAAAACTCCAGGAAACCCTTTATTTATTTAGGGGAAGGTTTCTCTGAAGAGGGACGTCTAGTTCTTACGGAGCCGAATGAGATTCTTACTACTAATCGACGAAGTGAAGCAAGGAAATTCCTCTTAGAAATTCAAAACAAGGTCTCACAAGGATACCATGCGGCCGGTTGGATCTCCTACGAAGCCGGAGATTTGTTTTTAAATCCTGACAATATGGAAGAAGTTTCGGAAGATCCACTCCTTTGGTTCGGAATTTTTTCTGAGCGGAGGACCTTAAACCCTACGGAAATTTCGGAATGGGAATCAAAATTTAAGGATAAAGGTTATTCTGCAAAAATCGGATCCGAGATGGATCTCAAAGAATACCAAGAGATCTTTTACAAGATCCGGAACTTTCTCTACGAAGGTGATGTTTATCAGGTCAATTTTACATTTCCCCTACAGATAGAATTAGAAGGTTCTATCGGAAGATTGTTTTTCGAACTCAGAAAAAAACAGCCCGTTCCATACGAGGCTTGGATACATACCGGAGATTCCATTCAGATACAAAGAGATATTCTTTCCTTCTCTCCTGAACTATTTTGGGAAAGAAAATTGAATCAAATCAGAACTGTTCCTATGAAAGGAACAAGACCCAGAGGAAAAGATCTCGCAGAAGATCAAAAATTGAAATTGGAACTTTCCGATTCGGAAAAAGACAAAGCGGAAAATTTGATGATTACCGATCTTCTCCGAAACGATTTGGGAAGGATTTCTTTGCCAGGTTCAGTCAGTGTCTCTAAACTTTTTTCAATCGAAGAATATCCTACAGTTTTCCAGATGACCAGCGAGGTAAGATCAGAACTTTCTTCGGAAATAAAATGGACTGATATTTTAGAAGCATTGTTTCCAGGAGGTTCTATCACAGGGGCTCCTAAAAAAAGATCTTCAGAGATCATCCGTACTTTGGAAGAAAAGAGAGGAGTTTATACCGGTGGAATATTCTATCTTTCTCCCCAAAAAGAAATTTCTTCCATCGCGATCCGCACTCTTGAATTCTTACAAGATCCTTCCGGACAAAAAAAAGGAAGAATGGGTGTAGGTTCCGGAATTACGATCGGTTCCGATCCGAATGCGGAATGGGAAGAATGTTGGTCCAAGGCAAAGTTTCTGAACGATACAAAAGAGAACTTTCACTTGTTCACGACTGCAATTTGTAAAAGAAGAAAGATTTATTTTTTAGAAGATCATAAAGAAAGAATGAGAACATCCGCAAAAGAATTCGGGTTCGTTTGGAAGGAAGAAGGATGGGAATCCGCAGTTAAGGATATTGAGACTAATATTTCTTCCGACAAAAAGTATAGAGTGAAAATTATTCTTTCGCGAAATGGAGAATTCCAATCAGAAGTTTCCGAATTTCATCCAGGCCCCAAAGAAGGGAAGGTTCTTTTCAGCGGAACTTCTACCAATAAAAAAAATCGGTTTTTTTATCATAAGACAAATATCAGGGAACTCTTTTCAACCGGTTATGAATCTGCAGTTTCGAAAGGTTATCTGGATCAAATTTACACAAACAAAGAAGGTTATCTGACGGAAGGAGCAATTCATTCTATTTTTCTTTTCTTAAATGAAGAATGGGTCACTCCCTCTTTAGAAGAAGGAATTCTTCCTGGAGTTGCCCGAAAACAATTGGTTCGAAAATTAAAAGCTAAGGAAAAGAAAATTTCTAAAGATGATCTAAGTCTCGCGTCCAAGATCATTTTAGTAAATTCGCTTAGAGGAATTAGAAGGGTTTCTGGAGTAGATTTCGAATGAGAAGTTTTTTAGGATTGGTTCTTCCGGATCCCATAAAATCGGATCTGGAAAAAATTTGTTTCGGGCTGGAAGAGATCCGCTGGGTTTCTCCGGAAAATTTTCATGCCACCCTGGTCTTTCTGGGAGAGTTAAAACCGGAAGAGATCGAAAAGGTTTCAGAGATCTGCGGTCAAGTATCGGAAAAAAGTTTTTCTTTGGAGATCAAGGGAGTAGGCTTCTTTGGTAATAAATTTCCAGAGATCCTCTATGCAGGTGTAACACTTTCAGAAGAGCTGAAAAGACTCCAAAAGGTTTTAGAATCTACTCTTAGAAGAGAAGGTTTCTCTATTGATAAAAGGGATTATAGGCCTCATATAACGATTGGAAGATTCAAAAGAACTCCTGAAAAACGTTTGGATCTGTATTTAAATGAATTTTCCCAATTCCAAACCGACATAGTTCCAGTGTCGGAATTCCATTTATTTTCTAGTCGCAGCGGAGCGAACGGTCAGATATACTCGGTCGAAGAATCATATCCTCTTCTCTTGGAATAAATGGAAAACCCCAGACAAAATCAATATTCTCCTATCCGGGATTTTTCCGATTTTTTCGCGGATCCTAGACATTCCGCAGAAGAGGTCGTTGGCATTGGTGGAGATTTAAAACCGGATCGTCTTCTGTATGCTTATACTCGAGGGATTTTTCCTTGGGCGGATAAACCTCTACTTTGGTTTTCTTTGGATCCGAGGGCTATCTTTGACCTAAATGTTCTTCATATTAGTTCCAGAGTTCACCGAAGAATTCGCCAAAAAAAGTTTACTGTTACGTTTAATCGCGCATTTGAACAAGTTATGCGTTGCTGCGCATTCCGAACGGAAGAACAAACTTGGATAACAGAGAACTTTCTACAGGGTTTTACCAACTTTCATAAGGAAGGTTATGCTCATAGTGTCGAGGTCTGGGACGAAAATGGACGGTTAGGTGGGGGAGTGTATGGTGTCGCAATCGGTAAATTTTTTGCCGGAGAGTCGATGTTCTCCTTTTTACCTGATTTTGGTAAGATCGGACTCTATTTTCTATTTGAAGCACTGAAGAAGGACGGTTTCACATTATTCGATACCCAGCAGATGAACCCAGTCACTTTGAATCTGGGAGCTTATGAGATCCCGAAAGATAAATTTTTGGACCGTTTGTCACTCGCTGTAGCAATCCCGAATAAATGGGTCCCTCCTGTGGATGAAATCTGATTTTTATGTAAAATGCATTTGATTTGTCTCGCATAATAATAAAATTACGACACAAACCAAAGTTTCTATAGGAAGATCATAATGAACCTATTCAAAAAAATTCTTGTTACCCTTCTTGTGTCTGCAATCGCTCTTTTCGGTTTCACCGGAGTTAGTGCACAAGAGACTACCGGCGATGCTCCTGCAAAGACTGAAGATGCTGGTGCTTCTAAAGCTGAGAAAAAAGAAAAGAAAGCTAAGAAGAAAAAAGGTAAGAAAAAACACCACAAGAAGCATAAGAAAGATTCCAAAAAAGGAAAAGAAGAAGGAACCAAATCTGACTCTACCCCTGCTCCTGCTGAAGAAGGCGCTGGCGAAGAACAACAGTAATATTTTTCCTTTATCACTCCGTTCGAGGTCCTCTCGGACGGAGTTTTCTCTTTTTAATCTCCTCTCCTTTGATTTTGCACTGCACCTACGCTCTAACTACTTCTAAAATTTAGTTGACGGGTCGACTTCTCACATTAACGTAAACGCGCTTTATTGAGATAAGCGTAATATATCCCTTCTTCAAAGGAATAACTCCAATGTACAAGAATTTAGCAGACATGTACCTTAAGGCCGCTGAGTCTTATGGGGACAGACCAGCGTTTTGGTCGAAGGATGAAAATAAAGAATATCAATCGACTAGCTTTAAACAATTAGTAGATCTAGGTCTCTGTTTATCAGAGGCATTAATAGATCTAGGTGTGAAGGCCCGCGAACATATCGGAGTGTTAGCCGATAACCGTTTGGAATGGATCATTGTTGATGCGGGAGTTTTACTCTCCGGTTGTGCAAACGTTCCAAGAGGGACTGACGTAACCGATTCCGAGATGGAATATATCTTAACTCACTCGGAAGCTTCCGTAGTTTTCTTAGAAAACGATAAAATGTACGAGAAGTTTGTTAAGAACAAAGCCAAACTGAAAGGCGTTGAAACCGTCATCATCATGGATAAAGACAGCAAAACAAAAGCGAAAGGCGTTTTGCATCTTTATGATCTGATCGAAACTGGCAAAGAGTTAAGATCCAAAGGCGGACATAAGACTGAAAAAAGAATCGAAGGTATCAAACCGGATGATCTATTCACTCTGATCTATACTTCCGGAACAACTGGAATGCCTAAAGGTGTAATGCTAATGCATTCCAACATGGCGCACCAGATGGAATATGTTGTTCCTTTGATCCTAAAAAAATCAATTATCCGAGACGACGACAGTATGTTGTCGATTCTACCTGTATGGCATATCTTTGAAAGAGTGGTAGAATACTCTGCGATCTCTCTTGGGATCTCTACTTTCTATACTAAGGTTGCTGACCTAAGAAATGACCTGGCAAAAGCCAGACCTTCTTTCATGGCTTCTGCTCCAAGGGTTTGGGAAAGTATTTATACTGGGATTTACAATAAGATCAATGATCCTAAACAAACTCCTCCAGTTCGTAAATTCCTATTCAATACTGCGTATCTGTTCTCTAAGAACTATAACGCAGGGGTTCGTTTCCTGACCGGAAAAGAAGTGGATTACGAAAACCGTAATATCTTCCAATCTTTGGCACTTGCGGTTAAGGCGATTGCCAAGGTGATATTATTTGGGCCATTCACAGTTTCTTTGATCAGTGCTGTTGGATATTCTTATATCAAGATGTATAAGCCTGAATTGGCATTCTTAGCGCCGGTTCTTCTTACAATCGCGATTTTAGGGCTTATCTTTAATTTCAAAACTTTGGACACTATCGTTCTTTCCAAGATCCGCCAAGCTACTGGTGGGCGTTTGAGAGGAACCTTATCCGGTGGTGGAGCTTTACAACGTCACGTAGATAATTTCTTCAACGATATCGGGCTTCTGGTATTAGAAGGTTATGGAATGACCGAAAGTGCTCCTGTGATCTCAGTTCGTCATTATGATCATCCGATCATCGGTTCGGTAGGATATATCGTTCCAAAAACGGAACTTCAGTTGAGAGATGATCATGGAAACGTGCTCACTCATATCAACGATCAAAGGCAGATTCTTGCTGGTAAGCTTGGAGTAAAAGGTATCGTTCATATCAAAGGGCCACAAGTGATGAAGGGATATTACAAAAATCCTGAAACCACTAAGAAGACCATTGTAGACGGATGGTTGAACACCGGAGATATCGGGTTCATCAACTATAAACATACTCTGACACTTACAGGAAGAGCGAAAGAAACTGTGGTTCTTTTGGGCGGAGAAAACGTAGAGCCGGTTCCAATAGAAAACCGTATGGACGAATCTCCTTATATCAAACAATCTATGGTATTCGGTCAGGACCAAAAAGTTCTGGGAGCGATCATCGTTCCGGATCTAGAAGTTCTTCAACCTTGGTTATCTCAGAACGGTATCCAAGCTAAGGACATTAAGGATTTGATCGACAATGCAAAGGTGATCGATTTCTACAAAAAAGAGATCAGAGAATACAATAGTACTAAACACGGATTTAAGTCTTTTGAATTGATCCAACATGTGGTACTTGCACAAAAACCTTTTGAGATAGGAGATGAATTAACTAACCTACTCAAAATGAAAAGGCACGTGATCACTGAAAAATATCAGAAGAGAATCGATAAAGTTTATAAATAAGAACTTACATTCTAATCAGTGCTTTAGAAAATCCCTCGGACTAAACCCGGGGGATTTTTTTTAATCTAATTTATAAATCCTCGGAAGGATCTCTTCACCTAAAGATAAAACAGCAGGATCATGCATTGTTAAAATTTTAGTCCCGTTCGACGATAGAACGGAAACATAATCCAAAAATTCTTTATTATTGGAAAGCGAGAAGGTCCTTTCCGAAGAAAGGACCTGGCCTTGTTTACAAAATTCTATCCAATAACATTCATCTCCTGTAATCAGGAATTTTTTACCCGGAGATATTAACCATTCTATAGCGACTGAACCTTGGGTATGTCCTCTAGTTAATAAGATCCTAAAATTTTGAAAAATTTCCAGGCTGGAATTTACAAATTGAACTTTTCCTGATCTTTCTTTAGCAAGAAGTTTAGGTGCTACAGATCTATTTGTATTTTTCAGCGAATTCCAGTCTTCCGGAGTAATATAAACTTTTGCATTTGGAAAAAGGGCAACCCCTCCCGAATGATCCGAATGAAAATGAGTGAGAATAATCTCTCCGATCATTTCAGATTTGATCCCGGCAGACTTTAAAATTTTATCCGGAGAGATCCAATTATGGACAGTAATTTCAGGAGTTGCTATGGAAGAAGTTCCGGTATCGATTAAAATATAACGTTTATCTAATTTTATTAGATAAAATAAGAATACGATCTCAGACTCACCTTCCTGTTTGTCTGAATTTGTAAGTCGATTAGGATAAAAAGATTTTCCAAGTAAAATTGCATACAAACCATCTTGCAATTCATTAGGAGATAATTTGGAACCGGAAACTTCCTTGTTTCGATTTTTGATTTTTGGGGAAGAAGTTCCGCAATAGAACAATAAAACCGAGACCAATAAAATGAAAATTTTCAAAATAGAAGCACCAACTGATCTACTTTTTCTTGATTTCCTGACTAGCTCAACGGATTTTTAGTCTAATCATTAAATCTACGGGGACGAATTAGGTTTCGACTGTTGTAGTTAAGATGTGGTGGCATGTAGGGGTGAGGGGCCTCTTAAAAACCTTCAAAACTTTAAACGCTAACAACGAATTAGCACTAGCAGCTTAATCGCTACTACGGAAGAAAGGCTTACTCTCCCGGTGGTTTTTCTTCTGCCTTAAACGGGAGACTTTTTAGATCGGTTTTCGGTTCACGATTTAAAGAGTATTTGGATCGAATAGGAAGGACACGCCTGCTTGTGGGCTAAGGCCTTTCGAGATTTAAAACATAAGACAAACATGTAGAGGCCCCATTAAGGCGCAATAGGACCCGGGTTCGAACCCCGGCGTCTCCAATGTAATCTTTTAAATTATTTCAATCCGTCCAAAAAGGCGCTGACTCTTTTCTCATACTCTTTGGGATTTATTTCCCGAGCAGAGCCATGTTCTCCTTTTTCTAAAATCCAGACTTGTTTTGGACCCAAATACAAATCCGCTAAATCCAAAGTCTGTTGAAAAGGAACTACCTGATCTTCTTTGCTATGAATGAATAAGATTGGCACAATGTTGACGTTTGCCAAAGAACTGGCAGGGCTTGGAGAAGTTTCAAATTTTCCTCTTATCTGAGTGAGTTTAATCAAAAGATGAGAAAACAAAGCTGGAATATCTTTTGCCGTACCGGGGAATTCTAAGATCAATCTTTCAAAATTATACATTGGATTTTCTGCGATCACTCCGGAAAGTTTGGGCATCTCCGGCAAAGAGATCAGTATGGAAGATGCTCCCACAGAACTTCCTAACGCGTAAATATGATCGTATCTTTCTGAAAGATATTGATATATAGATAGGACATCCTTGGATTCTCTATAACCGTAACTAAGGCCTGGTATTACACAACTTGCTTCTCCATGACAAGCGAAATCGAAACTAAAAACGTCCAACCCTCTTTTCAAAAAGAAGCGGATATGTTTTGTCATTTCTCTTTTATCACTTCCTCCTCCATGTACTAAAAAGATCGCACCTTTCGATTTTCCTTTTCCATTTTCGAGCGTGCCGATTTTCCAAGTTGGAAGATCAAATCCATTTGTTGATGGTATCTTTAGTTCTTCGAATTTAAACTCATTAGAATTTCTTAAGTCTCCACAAGATGGTCCCCAATGTTTTTCTGTTTCAGCGCTACATGCGGAGAAGTCTTGGTTATTTCTCCAAACAGGGAATAATAACTGATTGCTTGCGGACCAAATCCCGAAGCTCATAAAGATTGGGATGAGTAGAATGATAGTCAGGATAGACCATAATAAGATACGTTTCATAAAACCTCGTTTTCTATCCTTATATCAATCGAGGTTTTGGAAATTGGACAGTCAGGGAGAATTTTTACTTAGGAAAAACCTTTTTTCCAAGCTCTATTCCTAATCGAACATTTTCTGTCAGTAGGCTTGCATTTGTGGTCATTCTTCCTGCAGGAAGCGTTTTTTCTGGAGCTATAATTTCAAAGCGAACCCCTTTCGGTGGATCGTTTAGTATTTCCATAGCTCGGTTATAACGATTGTATCTTTGTTCTATAAATGCTTTTCCCATTTCCGGAAATTTAGGAAATGCAAGACTTCCTAACAAAGGACTTGTAGGAGTTAATCTAAAATCCATAGGTTTCGTAAGAATGACTGTAATATCTTTATAACCTGCGGATAATACCGCTTCAACAGGGATAGGATCTAAGACTCCACCATCGGTATACTTTGAGTTTTCTAAAAGACCATATCCTTTAGTTGCGATTGGCAAAGAAGTAGCGGCTCTTAAAAGTGGAAAAAGATTCTGAGAAGTAGCTCTTATATATTCCGGCTGTAAAGTTTTGAAATTACTAACTACAATATAAAAAGGAACAGTTTTCTTTTGTTTTAGCACATCTACTTTGATCGGTACCTTCTCTTGGAAAATATGATCTATTAGATAATCTTGATCTAATATTCTTTTTCCTCTGAAAAGATTCCAAAAAGAAATCAGATGATTTCCTGCTAATTCTTTTCTCCAAATATCCAAGGCCCTTTCAATATCTTCAGTAGAAGGATTCGGCTCCGTAACATAATATGCGGAAGAGCAAGAACCGGAAGAGACTGCAACGATCAGATCGAATTTGCTAGGCGGATAAGTTGGAGCCATGGAAGAAAGAACTCCACCTGCGAAGGAACCTCTCATTCCTCCACCTTCTATAATTAGCGCTTTGCCTTTTTTCTTTTTGGTAAACTTAGGTAGGAATGACATTGGATAAACTATTTAGAATTATTAGGACGTTTTCTGTACCAAAGCCATAGAATGACTACAAGACTGATCAATGCTCCTAAAAATTCTCTTCCGAGTTCAATATAAGGTTTTTCATCAGTCATTTTTGCGGTGATTAGATTTTCGTTTCCAGTTCTCAGCCAATCAAAGAACCCATCGATCGTAGCTGCGATCTCAATCCCAGCCATACCGATGATAGCATACAATAAAGGAAGTTTGTCCTTATCGAATGCTGCAAGTATACAAGCTAGAGAAGAAGTGAAATACAATAACATCCAATGCAATGGATCCGGATCATTATACTGAACTGCACCTGCAAAAATAAAATAAGCTGCTAAAAGAAGAGAAACTATTTTAAAGATCATATTATTGCCCTATGATTCGGGTATTATTCGATTTGCTTGTCGTTCTTGCAAATCGGTTTTTATTTGTTTTCTTCCGTTGAAGGCAAACCGCTAAATACCAATTTATATGCTGGAGTTTCTTCATTGATCCAACTTTGGTGGAATTTTACTCTTTTTACTTTCCAACCTTTTTCAGTCATCAACTGGCGTATTTGTTTGTCTCTGAAAACTGCTTCGGAGAATGCAATTTCTCCTCCATCAGCGATTGCTTGCAACTTTGCTGCAAAGTTTACAGTATTTCCGAAATAATCTATATTGCTATTTAGGTTTACGGCTAAACAGGGTCCTGTATGTAAACTGATCCGAATTCGGATAGGAGTCTCAGTATTCTCCTCAGAGAAAAATTCTTGGAGCCTTACGGAAGCTTCTACCGCTGCGCTGGGAGAAGGGAAAGCAGCCATCACAGCGTCTCCGATTGTTTTAACTACAGCGCCTTGGAATTCTCTTACCACTTTATAAACTTCTACGAAATGATATCTGACTTCGGAGAATGCACCTGAGTCTCCCTTATTATAATAGAATTTTGTAGAACCCACGATATCAGTGAATAAGATAGTCTGCATTCCAATATCCAATTGCAGATCGGTGGAAAGAGCTTCTTGGGAAAATAGATCTCTGAAGTCTTGGAAATTGAATAAGTCAGTAGGCCTGAGACAATCTTGGTCTTCTTTTCTTTCTTCGATCACAAAACCTTTCCGGGAAGAAGAAAGGTTTTCTAAGATTAGTTTAGGATGATCCGCGATCTCTATCTGTTCCGGAACCTCGTCTGTTTTCCAAACTAAGGTTTCATTTGGGACTTCTTCTTTAATTTCTAATAGAGAATAGTTTTTTTCTCCGTTTACTCTAAGGCGGTAGACTCCAGGAGAAAGTAGTAGTTTAGAATTATATGTTTCTCCTGATTCCAAATATTTTTGGAATCGGATATGGCTTTTGGTAGCAGGTTCCGCAGCACAGAACATTCTCTTTTGCACTTCTCGGATAGAAGGATGTACATGAAAAGTGATCTCGATAGAATTCAATTGATTCGCTTCGAATTGTATATCGCAAACTTCGCAGTTATCTCTTGTAGGAAGATCTCCTAAATGTTGTGCTTCTGTTCTAACTCCTCTGCAATGTGGGCAAACCACATCCCAGCTCATCGTGAATAATCCCAATCTACATCCGTGTAAGAATACAAGCAGCAGTTCTTTTTCCGGGATTTTCCAGGCTTTGGATAGCGACTTGATCCTGATCCGATAAAGGTCCGATTCGTCAGCATCTAAAATATAATTTAAAACTTTATCGACTAGTTCTCTAGGTTGGCCTTCTCGAATATATCCAACTCGTATCTGTTGCATTCTTGCAGGGAAGACAGGATTTTTTTCCGATTTGGATTCTTTGATTACACTTAATGCACTTGGTCCTAACCAACTATAGGATCTTGTTTTGATTAAGTCTTCTACTACGCCTTTTAATCCTTTTTCATAGGCTTTTTCGAGTTGTACCATTACGATCTTTAACAGGTTTTTTCCGAGCCAACCTTTAGGGATCCAACCGAAGTATACGAATAATCTTGTGGAACCTTCTCCCAATGGATAAACAAGGTATCTTGTTCTTACGTAGTAAGCGAATCCTTTGGAATAGATCCTGGCATTATTGAGTTGTTTGCAATATTCCCATTCCCATGGAACTTCTTCCCATTCTGAAACGATACCTGCGTTTTTGGACTTACCGAAGAGTCGTCCGTTGATCTCCTGAAATTTCATTTCAGGAATATCTATCCTTTTATTAAAAGAAGAAGTGTCTATTAACCAAGGCCATACTTCTTGGGGAGAAACATCCAAGTCGAATTTCCAAAGTTTTTCAATCGGCTCTCCTAAAGAGGTCCATTTTTCCTCCCAAGGATATTTTTCCAAATAGGTCTGCAGATCCAAGGTATTCGGATCTAACATATCATTGTCTTCGATGGAATCGATCGTTTGCATCGGTTTCTCCGGAAAGGGTAGAAGAATAAAAAAATTCCTTCCTCTCTTAGATTATCTTTTCGGCAGTTTTGCAAAAAGAAAAGTGGAATAACCTTATGGGCGAAGATTTCATTTTTTCCAAATTTGGAGCCAAATTCCGTAACCAAACTGGGATCGGCCAATTGATGGAGGACCTGGGTAATCTTTCTCCTGGGGTCTCTATGTTGGGCGGTGGAAGCCCTTCCTTAATCCCTGAGGTGGAAGAAGTTTGGAGAAAGATCCTAAACAAATTCTCCGTATCCGGGGCCTGGGATTCTATTTTAGGTAAATATGAAACTCCCACAGGCAAAGAGGAAACATTAGAAACACTTGCTTCCTTATTAAGTTCGGAAACAGGAACTTCGGTCTCTAAAGATCAGATCGCTATCACTAACGGTTCTCAAAACGCATTCTATCTTTTGCTTAATTTTTACTCAGGAAAATTCGAAGACGGAACATTCAAAAAAATATTCTTACCTGTTTTGCCCGAATACATCGGTTACCTGGACCAACCTATAGATCCGGATTCATTTGCTTATTCTTTCGGGAAAGAAGTTGTTACGTCAGAGGATGGATTTCGTTACGAGTTGGACCCTTCTTCTTTTGATCAGATACAGGAGGATCTTGGATGTGTAGTTCTCTCCCGTCCTACAAATCCAACAGGAAGAGTAGCCAAAAAAGAAGAATTACAACTGATCCTTAAGTTTGCGAGAAGCCGCAAGATCCCTTTCCTATTAGATAACGCATATGGTTTTCCTTTTCCAGGAATCGTATTTTCGGACGAGAAACTTTTTCATTCCGAAGGTATGGTTCAAAGTTTTAGTTTTTCTAAAATAGGTCTGCCTGGTGTCAGGACGGGTTTTGTTTTAGGAGATCCCGAAATCATAAAAGCATTAAATAAAGCGAATGCAGTTCTGAATTTGGCAGGTGGAAATCTTGGCCAATATATTGCTTTGGAATTCGTAAAATCAGGAGAATGGTTTAAACTTTCTCGAGACATAGTAAAACCGTATTACCTCAAGAAAAGGGAACTCGCAATTTCCTCGATCCGAAGAGAATGGAAGGGGAAGTTAAAATATAGGATCCATGAAAGTGAGGGGGCTTTCTTTCTTTGGGTCCAATTTGCAGGACTTCGCAAAAAAATTTGCGAAATTTATCCCTTATTAAAAGAAAAAGGGGTCATTATCGTACCAGGTAAATATTTCTATCCGGTTACTAAAAGTGGAGATAGTTACGGTGAAGATTCTATCCGTATGAGTTTTGCCAGAGAAGATTCGGAAATCCAAGAAGGAATACGAAAAATAGGCGAAATTCTAAGTACTTATGCGGATTAATTCGATCTAATTTCAGCTGATTCCGAGTGGAATAAAATTGTTTCATTCTCTCTTTCTTTTATAGATCTTGGTTGGAAGGAAACGATAGAAAATTTCCTAACTCGGATTGTTGTTCCGATACGGTGCAAAACATGGAAACCTTGGAGCAGGAAATATCCTTTGAGGAGCTAGCTTCCAATCAAAACAAGGCCCCGGACTTGGAGGCCCTGGCACCGGATTATATCTTCTTAAATGATGGAGCCGTTGGACTTTCTGCCACTGCCCGTTGTATCCTGGACGAACTTCGAGACTGGCATAAAAAGACCGAAAAACACGGCTCTAAAAGTGTTCATCCATCTTATCTTCTTACCCTTGATAAACTAGGGGAACTTCTCAACAAATTCAGGAACTTAAGTGAGCAGGCAAAATCTCCTCCTTCTGTAGATATGGCTCTTCGCCAATTGATAGATCTAGAAAAGAGGGGAAGGAACAAATCCGCTCTGATCTATCCATTCTTGGTCCGAAACGGGAACAAGGTTTTGGCGAGGATCTCAATCGCGTCTCCGCAAAAGGAAGCGAAGACAGACGTTACTCCTTATAGAAAGGCATGTTTTTCTTTTTCAGAAGAAACAATTGATCTTATCTTAAATAATAGAGCAAAAAAACCTAGAGCTTTGGAAGAAGATCGTCCAGGAGCGATGCTTCTTCATAAAAACAAAAGCGGACAGATCTGGTTATATCCCAAACTTGCTTCTTTACAATCAGAGATGGCGAGCCTTCTCCGAAGAGGTTTTCAACCTTATAGTTATATTCCGATGAATGATTTTCTCGCGGACTTTGCAAACTATGCTAAGAACAAAGGTGCAGTGGTCGAAATTCTTCCTGATTATCATTTGATCTTGGATGATCTTCAACTCAACCCGGATGGAACTTATGTAAACCAACCGGAAGTGATCGCACATTATAGGGCACAAAGTGATGCTTTGGAAGTATTCGCTCTCACTTATCTCAAACAACTTGCGGAAAGAGCTGGATACAATTTATTCCGAGCTCGTATCCAAGACTTTGAAACTCTACATGGAAATGCAGAGCCTGGCAAAAAACAAAACAGCGAAAAGATAGAAGCACTCATTCAGCTTGTAGAAGATTTTCCTTTTGATAAGGAAAAAGACGATCTTGGAAAAAGGGTAGCAGAGACCTGCCAACAATCCGTTCGAGTTATCAGAAAGCTGATCCAAGAAAAAGCGCTATTGAGCGAAAGAAAGATAGAAGGCGCATTCAAAAGTTTGAAGAACCGTCTGAATATCCAAGTTAAAGATCATTCTCAAAATAATCTGACCTTATATAGATTCATACCTGAAAAACGTTTAGATGCTGTTGGTATCACAGATCCTGAACTTGTTTCCAAATATACAAATGACATCATCGCGGATCTAAAAACTAAATTTGGTTTGAAAGAAATCAAGAGAGAAGACGGTACCACCGAAGTCTATGTGGTCGATCCAGGTTATATGGCGGCGGTTTTGCATAAATTAACTTCTGATGCAAAAATAAGCCCGGCCGCAGAAAAGGAGCTTACGATCGCAAAAGAGATCCATGCTTCTTTACTCAGTTCCAAGAACCCTGCACTCAATTCGATGCTCAAAGCGGATTATATAGTAAAGTTACAACAAGACGCGGCTCTCATGGAAAGAGAAGTAGAGGATCGCCAGAAAAGCGAGGCGCTTGCTAAGAAATTCAATCTTTCCATGGGACTTTTGGGTTTTGTGGGAACCATGTTATTCTTCCTAATCGCAAGTGTTCATTTTAATGCGGCCGGCGTTATCCTGGTTGGACTTCCTGTAGCACTTGTGATCGGTGGACTACTTGCAGTATTCTTCAGAGACAAAGAGAAATCGGATATTGGTCCCGGCGGAGTTCCAAAATCTTCCGGTGGCGGCGGATTTGCTGCAAGTTATTCCGGGATCTCCACAGTTAGTGATTATTATCCAAGCGGTGATGATGACGATGCAGATGAACATTTCGGAAAGGCAGAAAGCCCTAAAGAAAAGAAAGTAAGCCTGATCGCAAAAGGTGCAGAACGTTTTGTTTTCCCGAACAGGTTCACTAAGATCCAGGATAAGATACATGATTCCAAATCTATGCGCAAAAAGATCTGGGATAATATAGATAATATCCGTCAATCAGTGGCCCATCTTAGAACTGAATCCGACGATGATAAAGTAGCATCCACAGTAGAATATGCACTTCTTCAAAACTCTGCGACGATTGCGATACCGGATGAGATTGTTCCGGTCGGAATGCCAAGTACTATCATTCTAAGTCACACTGATTTAAAGGCTCCTTTGATCAGGGATCAAATCTCCGAGTTCTTAAGGAATGAAGCCCAAAAGAAAAAATACGATAAAAAACTCGTTAAATATTATACTTTCTTAATTAACACGATAGAAGTAGAATATTATAAATATCTTCCTAGTCGCAAAAAGAAATAGGGAATTACTATGCCCGAACTTCCGGACCTGGTTATCATTCGCGAACGTCTTTTAAAAGAACTTCCAGGCGAGATAATCCAAGAGATAGAGATCTTAGATCCTCTTGTGGTCCGAAACCTTAGCGGTGGGAAATCGGAAACTTCGTTCATAGGTTCCACATTCGAAAGTTTGGAAAGAACAGGACCATTTCTAAATTTTAAATTCGGGCCTAGAAATATAGTCATTCATCCAATGCTTGCCGGCCGCTTCTCCTTAGATCCAAAATATAAGAAGAAGGACCTGGCGGTTCGGATCAAATTCCAAAACAAGATCTTGAACTATGCAGATGATGTTCATATGGGGAAGGTATATTTTACGGAACCTGAATACTTTCCCCAGATCCCAAAGTTTTCCGACCAAGGAGTGGATCTTCTTTCCGAAAACTTTACCCAGGAAGAATTTCTAAAAAGAATAGAGAAGAATCGCCAGCAAGCCCGCGTCTTTCTCATGGACCAGACCAAACTCAGTGCACTTGGGAATGCTTATGCGGACGAGGTGCTTTTCGATTCTAAGATCCATCCCAAAACTCCATGTACTAAACTTTCTGAAGAAGAAAAGATCCAACTCTATCAAAGTATCAAATCCGTCTTAAAGGACGCTATAGATTATATCCGTAAGAAACAGGCGCCTTTGGATTTTAAGGTTAGAGACCATGTGAAGGTTCGAAACAGAAAGAACGAACCCTGTCCCCGTTGCGGAACCACGATCCGCAGGGCAAACGTTTTGGGTCATGATTCCTTCTTCTGTCCCAATTGCCAAAGGGTGCCTGGAGAACAGTTTATAGATTGGAATAAAACTCTCTGAACCAGGAATAAATCGCGCTTGACAGTACAAGCAAATTTTTCAAACTGTCCATAGATTCTCGGTGATTATAGAGAGAGGGTCACACCCGTTCCCATCCCGAACACGGAAGTTAAGCCTCTCATCGCTGATGGTACTGCATGGTTCGCTGTGTGGGAGAGTAGGACGTTGCCGGGTTGCCATTATTTATTCCATTATATTTAGTAGTGAGATTCCGTCCAAGAAACGGATTGACCCTTGGTTCTCCGGAAAAAATGTAAACCGGTAAGACTTACCCAGGGTCTGAAAGTGCAATCTTAGAGATACAGGGAACCATATGAGAAGAACATACCAACCCAGCCGGATTAAACGTGCCCGTACCCACGGATTCCGCGCCAGAATGGCGACTGCCGGCGGAAGAAAAGTCCTTTCCCGCAGAAGAGCTAAAGGCCGTTATAAGCTGACCGTTTCTGACGAAAGAACTGGTAAAAAATTCTAACGAACCCATATAGAAGAGACACTTACATCCAAGAAGGATATTCGGGAGCTTTTTGCTTCCGGAAAACGGGTAACCAATCCTCCTCTCACGGTGATTTATCGGGGAAATGGCCTGGAACAAAACAGGTTTTTATACTGCCCTGAACGTTCGGTCGGAAAGGCCGTTCGCAGAAACCGGATACGGAGAAGATTAAGAGCCGCCGTGGCCGAAACGGTCGGCTTTTTTCCAAAGGGTTTCGATATCGCGATACTTGCGAAACCGAGCCTATTCGAAAAAGATCATACCGAACTTCTGGCTTGTTTGGGTCAATTAGCTCGTAGATTAAAATGAACCGATTCGCCATCTTCCTGATCCGATTATATAAACGTTGGATCTCACCTATTCTTCCGCCTTCCTGCAGATTTCATCCTAGCTGTTCAGAATATGCAATGCAGGCTTTCCAAGAATATGATTTCTTGTCGGCGACTTATCTAAGCACTAAACGAATTTTAAAATGTAACCCACTGTTCGCAGCTGGCGAAGACCCTTTACCACCCAACCCTAGAAGGAATTAGGAATGGAAGATAGACAAAACAGACTTTTTCTCGCGTTAATTTTATCCATGGGAGTTTGGTTTTTAGTAACCTATTACTTCAACCCGGAATCAGGAAAACCGAAACAGCAACAGAAGACCGAACAAACTCCTGTTGAAAATAAGGAAAACGTAAAACAGGAAACTAAGGTTGAACCTAAACCTGTTACGACAATTACGAATCCTAAGGACGTAAAAACTTTTACCTTTAAGACTGAATCTCACGTAATCGTTCTTTCCAGCTTAGGCGGAAGGATCGAAAAATTTTATATTAAAAACTACAAGGATGTTGAAGGAAACGAGATCAATATTACCAGAGCCGACTTCCAAGAAATCGAAGTAGAAGGTGAGAAGATCAAGGCGATCGAACTTTCCAGAGGAAAAGGTTTCGACTTCAACTTCTCTCATAGAAAAGAAGATGTAGCCACTTCAGAATGGAATCATCTGAATTTCAAAGCAGAAGAAAACAAAGAAGATCAAAGTGTTACATTCACTGCCACAGAGAAAGGTGTTCTTCTTAAAAAAGTATTTAGATTCTTCCCTCGCGAAAATTATTTCAAAACAGAGATCTCGATCACTAACCTTGGAAAAGACAAACTCTATTTTGGAGATCGTAATAAGCCTGCTTACTTAAGGACTTTCGGAAGTTTAGGTCCTCTTCCTTTAAATAGAGAGGCAAATACTCAGGAGTTATCCAAATTCTTCCGTGTATACAG
Organism: Leptospira andrefontaineae; assembly: GCF_004770105.1. Classification (NCBI taxonomy): domain Bacteria; kingdom Pseudomonadati; phylum Spirochaetota; class Leptospiria; order Leptospirales; family Leptospiraceae; genus Leptospira; species Leptospira andrefontaineae. Next base: position 52,503 of record NZ_RQEY01000016.1, read on the forward strand.
AATGGATGGAAGCGAAAAAGATTTCGCTGACGGCGGGGACGCTTGGGGATTCTGGGAAGGAATTCGCAATTTTATCTTCGGGCATCCGAACGGAAACGAATTCTATAAAGAAGTTTGGAGCAGCGGAGAAGGTGTCGATTATATCGGTTCCGGTAGCCGCTACTTCTTAGCAGCATCTGACACTTTGAATCATCCTGCAGAAGGAATTCTTTTAGATAATAGAAAGAAAAACGAAACAGGAACTATCTTAGCTTATTCTAATATCACTTTAGATCCTGGAAAAGAAGAAACTCTAGAATTCGCAAACTATGTCGGGATCAGAGAATGGGACGGGATGTTATTCAGAGATCCTAAATTGGATCCTTTCAAAAATCCTAAGTCCACTTTTATAGGTTTAAGTGCCGACCTGAACAAATCGTTCAACCAAGGTATCTTCACCCCGATCCGAAACGGTATCGTTTGGTTCTTACAACAGTCCTATAAATATACCATTCCAAGTTATGGTTTCGGTATTCTACTCTTTGCATTGGTATTCAAATTAGTCTTCTATCCTCTGAACCAGAAACAAGCAGAGGCAATGAAGAAGATGAGCGCACTTTCTCCTGAACTTAAAAAGTTAAACGAGAAGTATGCAAATGATCCGGCAAAAAAACAAGAGAAGATGTTGGAGTTATACAAAAAACATAATATGAATCCGCTCTCTCAGCTGGGCGGATGTCTTCCTATGTTGATCCAACTTCCTATCTTCTTCGCATTATATGTTGCGTTTGCAGATACGATCGATCTTTGGAAGTCTCCATTCCTTTGGATCTCGGACTTGAGCGAGCCTGATTTTATCTGGACTTCTCCGGCGATTCCTTATCTCGCTGCGACCGGACTTTCTATTAACTTATTGGTATTATTGATGGTCGGAACTCAGTTCCTTTCTATGAAACTGACTTCAGTGCAGACTGACCCGAACCAAAAAATGATGATGTATTTAATGCCGGTGATGATGGTGTTCTTCCTTTGGAGTATGCCGTCCGGACTGACATTGTATTGGACTGTGACTAACGTCCTTTCCATTGCTCAACAGTGGGTAACAAATATTCGTAAGAAAGACGAAACCCCTGTAAAAGTGTGAATTCATATATCGAGGATACGATATGGAAAACTATATTTTCGAAGCCGAAGGAAAAACAAAAGCCGAGGCTGAAGAGATCGCGTTAGAAACCTTAAGACTAGAACCCGGAGACATTCGTTTCGAAACTGTCGAATCCGGTAAGTCTGGATTTTTAGGTTTAACACAAAAAAAACCGGCAGTAGTTCGAGCATTCGTTTCGAACTTCGATATTCCGGCTGAAAAGATCATCCACGGAGTAGTGCTTACACTTCTTCGCAAGATGGGAGTAGAAGCGGATGTTGTCGGAATGGGGGATGTGGATGGAAAGATCTATATTGAACTTACCAGCCGCGAATCCGGACTGATTATCGGAAAGAGAGGAGCTACTTTAGACGCTCTTCAATTTTTGGTAAACTTGATGGTAGATTCTAAGATCCGTCACGGTCGTAAGATCGTATTGGATACAGAATCTTACAGAGACAAAAGAGAACTGTCCTTGATCAGATTGAGCAAGTCAGTAGCTTCTTCTGTTGCGAAATCAGGTAAGTCCAAATTACTTGAGCCAATGAATCCTTTCGAAAGAAGGATCGTTCACATGGCTCTACAAGAGAACGAAAAAGTTTTCACCAGATCGGAAGGAAATGGAACTTATAAAAAAGTTCGTATCATTCCGATGAAAGACAGACACAAGTACAAAGACGTCGTCGAAAAAAGTCCTAACGGGGACTTGCTCGAGGAAGTAAACGACTACTGATCAGTCGTGGCTGATACGATAGCAGCTATCTCCACAGCTTCCGGGGCCGGTGCCATAGGCATTCTTCGGTTATCCGGACCGGAAGCACTTCCTATCGCCTACAGGCATTTATCCTTTTTTGAGGGAGCCCTTCCTCTTTCTTCCATCAAACCTCGTAATGCATATACTTGTCGTTTTGTAGATGGGGAAAAAAAATTAGACCAAGTAGTTTTTATCTATTTCGCAGGCCCGAATTCTTTTACGGGAGAAGATCTATGCGAGATACATACTCATGGAAATCCAATCTTACTACGAGAAGCTTTAGAATGTTTGTTTCGTTCCGGAGCAAGACCGGCCAAACAAGGAGAGTTTACTAAAAGAGCATTCTTAAATGGTAAAATAGATCTAAACGAAGCAGAAGCTATAGGAAGAATTATAGGTGCTCGTTCTAGATTTGAATTAGAGCTGGCCCAAAAAAATGCATTCGGAGAAATTTCCAGACTTGCTTCCAATCTCAGAAGCCAACTGATCTCTCTAAAAGCGGAATGCGAAGCTGAGATCGATTTTTCCACAGAAGATCTTACATTCGAATCCCTTGAAGAAAGAAAAAAAAGAATTCGTTCTATTTCAGATATTTGTTCCAACCTTCTCAAACGATCCAGTGAGACAGAAACTCTTTTGGAAAGAAGTAGAGTTGTATTGTATGGAGAACCGAATACAGGCAAGTCTAGTTTGATGAACCTGATCCTAGGAAGAGATCGTTCTATTATCTCCGAAATTCCTGGAACTACTCGAGATTATATCAGCGAAGATTTTTTACTCTCAGGAGTTCCTATCAGACTCATAGATACCGCAGGTGTTCGAGAAACCGGTGATAAGATCGAGAAGATGGGGATTGAAAGAAGTGAGAAAGAATTCTCCCAAGCAGATGTAAGACTTTTCGTGATAGATGTTTCTCAGAAGAACGATTGGAACAAATTTGCGGAAGAGAACAGATCTAAGTTAGAAGGCGCCATTGTAGCAGCAAATAAATCAGATATAAGAGACCCAAGCTGGGATCCTCAATATATCTTAAAGAAAAATTATCCCGGCACTGTTTTGGTCGAAGTTTCCTGCAAGTCCAGACAAGGACTGGATACCTTGGTCTCTGAAATTTCCTTCAAACTACAAGGTTTGGAAAGTTCAGAAGATTATGTCCTTTTGGAAGAAAGGAACAGATTTCATTTTTCTTCTATCACTCGAAGCCTGGAAAACTGTCTGACTTTAATGGAAGAAGGCGCTCCAGCTGAGATTTACATCAAAGAAATAGATTCCGCTTTGGAACAAATCGGGGAAGTAAATGGAAGAGTGGACACCGAAGAAATTTTAGGAAGAATTTTTAGTAAATTCTGCGTTGGGAAATAAGCTCTTTCAGAAATAGAATAGAACCTAGGCCCGATCGTCGAAAAATTGGTTTTATCGTTATGAGAGAAAAATCCCTCGAATATCATTCCCTTCATCCAAAGGGAAAAATACAAGTTGTTCCAACAAAGCCGACTAGAGATTCCTTCGACTTATCCTTAGCATACTCACCGGGAGTTGCTTATCCTTGTCTGGAAATTAAAGAAAATCCGGATCTGGTGTATGAATACACAAATAAAGGGAATCTGGTAGGAATTATTACTAACGGAACCGCAATCTTAGGTCTGGGAGATATCGGACCTGCCGCAGGAAAACCTGTGATGGAAGGTAAGGCGGTACTTTTCAAAAAATTCGCTGGGATCGACGTATTTGATATAGAAGTAGATGCCAAAGATCCGGATGATTTTATAAAAGCAGTCAAAATGCTTGAGCCAACTTTTGGTGGGATCAACCTAGAAGATATCAAGGCCCCTGAAAGTTTTTATATAGAAGAAGAACTCATCAAAGGAATGAATATCCCGGTCTTCCATGATGACCAGCACGGGACAGCGATCATTACAGTTGCAGGATTGCTGAACGCATTCGAGATCAATAAAAAACGTCCAAGCGATGTGAAGATGGTAGTTTGTGGGGCGGGAGCTGCGGGGATTGCGATTGCGGAACTCGTCCAACATATCGGTATCAGAAAAGAACATATCTTCTTAGTGGATACAAAAGGTGTGATCCATACTGAAAGAACCGATCTAAATTCTACCAAACAGAAATACGTCCAAAAGACCAATGCTCGAACTCTTGCAGACGTTATGCAAGATGCAGATATTTTCGTGGGTGTTTCCGTAGCCGATATGGTAACCGAAGACATGGTAAAATCTATGGCTCCGAATCCGGTTATCTTCGCTTTAGCAAACCCAGATCCTGAAATTCCTTATGCGGTAGCAAAAAAGGTCCGCCCAGATATTATTATGGGAACTGGAAGAAGCGATATGCCGAACCAAGTGAATAACGTGTTAGGTTTCCCGTTTATTTTCAGAGGAGCTTTGGACGTAAGAGCGAAACATATCACTCTGGAAATGAAATTAGCTGCAGCCCGTGCTTTGGCAGAGCTCGCTAGGATGGAAGTTCCGGATGCAGTGAGTCTTGCTTACGGCGGAGAAAAATTCGTATTCGGTCCTGATTATCTGATCCCAAAACCTTTTGATCAAAGGGTTTTGTATCATGTTGCTCCGGCCGTTGCAGAAGCGGCAGTCCAAAGCGGAACCGCAAGAAGACCTTATCCTGGACGGGAAAATTACGTTTCTTTCTTAGAAGGTTTGATGAGGTCGTAAGACCTTCTTCGGGAATCTTTAGAATTTAACGTCTAAACCCTTAGAACTTGCTCAAGAAAGCATGTATTTGTTTCCGAAAATAATATACTAGCTCGGCTCTAACAAAAAGCCAAATCAAGATCGGAGCAAAAGGGAAGATTTATGCCCGAAATGGAAAGTAATTCCACGCCCCCAGCTTCGAATCCGCTCTCGGAAGATGGAGTCATTCCGGTTGATCGTGTAGATCTGATCCCGGAAGAGGAACTTCGTAACCTTCTTCTCCAAACAACTCCCAAAGCGATGAGGGATTTAGATATGATTGAGAAGGGAGTGGAGAACTTCTTCTTATTCAATTATTCTCCTTTCGCCCTCGCAAAATTCGAGCAGTTACAATTCTTAAAGCCCGCTGATCTAAAATATTTCGAAGATAAGAATGGATTTGTTCTCTACCAATATCTATTCGTTTCGGAAGAAACAAAAGAATTAGGATTAGCTAATGTTGCGATCCGTCCAGCTTCCAGGAGAGCGGACCAAATCCAAAAGATCAAATCCGCTTGTTTGGCTCAATCTGCGGCAGCTTTTTTACAATTCATTGTCCGAAGAGATATCAATTTGGCGGATAGAAGGTCCGCTGGAGAATTGAGGGACTGGGTAATAAGGCAATACCTCAACACTGATGAGAAGGGAAATCTTTTGGATTTCCAAGATTCCAGAAATCTTCCTTATTCAATGAGGAATGTTAAAACTCTTTCTGTAGAATCCTTTCTACAAAGGAATTTTAAGATCAGAGAAGACATACTGACTTCTTTAATTTCTCTTTTGAGCAAAAAACCGAATGAGATCGTCGGCTTCTTATCTCAAATCAAAGCAGTTCCGGATGCGTTACTTGCATTAGAAAAAAGAGGAAATCGTCCTCCTTTATTAAGACTTCATTTAGAATTTCATGTTATCCAACCTTCCTTAGAAGAACTTGTAGGTGAAACTTCTCTAGACACTAAAAAACCGAATGCAAATGAAGAGACTGAATTAGAGATCATTTTCGAATTATTCATCGGTTTGTCTAGAAAGATCTTAATTTCGCTTCTTCCCGGAGAGCAAGCCGGATGGATTAAACCCTCCGGAACAGAACAGGGTGCGGACTATTTAAGGGAATTGTCAAAACACCCTGCGTTCACATCCGGTAAAACTTGGGAAGGTTCCGATATATTCCTACAAGCTTTCGACATATTATTAAGTTCCATGTCTTCTCTTTCCAGCTTGAGAAAAGAGTCCCTAATCAATTTAGCTTTTAGTGATATAGTAATTCGGATCAGAGAATCCAAAGAACCGCTCGTTGTGGATTCAAATGCCTTAAAGATCAAAGACTCATCCATCCAAGCAGCAGGTCTGACTAAAACGGAAGTTTTGGACCAGGTGTTAGAAAGATTTAAAACTAGAAATGATATTCTAACCAGAGAAAAAGTAACGGGTGCCGGTCCAGGGATTGTTGCTCTTGCTTTAGAAAATGTGGTTTCTTCATTTCTAACCAATAAAGAAAGAAGGACCTCAATCCATACTTTGATCCGTAAGAATGGACAGCCAAAAGGAATTTATGCTTTTCTAAAAGATGTAGTAGAAGGTGTGGATTCTGAACTTGTGATAGATGATCAGATCCGTCTTTCTAAAGCAATCGCAGATTGGGAAAAAGAAACTGAAAAACAAAGATTGAAAGCGATCCAAGATTCAAAATCTATCTTGGTAAAACTTTTGGAATGGATCCTTAGTTTGTTCGGTGTGAATCTTTCTCCTGCTCCTTCTTCAAAAAAGGACATTGAGCCGGCTGACGAATTCCAATCTTCCAAACAAAGTAAGAAGTCCCAAACTAGCGGACCTTCTGCGGAGCCAGAGAAAGAAGCTCCTAAAAAGAAAAAGTCTTTGGGAGTACTCGTAGGTCCTAAGGAAAAATCCACTTTGATCCCAGCAAAGGTCCAGAAAGCGATAGATTACGTGGACCGTAAAAATAACGGAATAATCTGGTTGGATGAAGTAGTGAATGCTAGTTCTTCTCCGGAATTCGGAAAAGACAAAGTAGCCGACCTTATGTATTATGACCAGAAGCGGAGATATATCGAGATTCGCTCCATGAATTCTATTCGGCATGTATTTATCCGAAAAGAATTAGAATCCGATTCCGCCTGGTTGGATTCTACCTTGGAATATTTGGAGAATGTCACCGCCAAAAAACCGGAGTTTGCAGCCCTAGCGGATACTCTTCGCAAATTCCGAGACGAGTGATCACTTCAAGTTCTGATTAGGACATTCGTTCCGATCCCGGAAAATCCAACCCGATCAATTCATTACTATTGAACGGAGGATTCATGAAAACTAGAATCGAAACCGACTCCATGGGAGAAATCCAGGTAGACGATTCCAAATACTGGGGCGCTCAAACCGAAAGGTCTCTTCATCACTTTCATATCGGGAACGATCGTTTCCCAAGGGAAATGATCCGTGCTCTTGGAGTTCTTAAAAAATCAGCGGCTATCGTAAATGCTCAGCTTGGTCTTTTGACTGATGAGAAAAAAAATCTGATCGTTCAAGCTGCAGATGAGGTGATCTCTGGAAAATTGGACGAACATTTTCCTTTAAGCGTTTGGCAAACAGGTTCCGGAACCCAAACTAATATGAACTCAAACGAAGTGATCTCTAATCGTGCGATTGAGATTGCAGGCGGAGTTAAAGGTTCTAAAAAACCGGTCCATCCTAATGACGATGTAAATAAGGCTCAATCTTCTAACGATACTTTCCCGACAGCTATGCATATCGCTGCTGCCGAGCAATTAGTGAATAAACTTTTGCCTGCATTAGAGCAGTTAAAGAATACTCTAAAGAAGAAGTCTGATGAGTTCAAAGACATCATCAAGATCGGAAGAACTCACTTACAGGACGCGACTCCTTTAACTCTTGGCCAAGAATTCTCCGGTTATGTAAAACAATTAGAGTACAATATCGAAAGAGTGAAATCTGTTCTTCCTTCTGTTTACAGATTGGCTCTTGGCGGAACTGCAGTTGGAACTGGATTGAACACTCACCCTGAGTTTGCAATAAAAGCTGCGGCTCAAATCGCTAAGGAAACTGGGCTTCCTTTTACTTCTGCAGAGAATAAATTCGAAGCATTAGCTGCTCATGATTCATTAGTAGAAACTCATGGGGTTCTAAAAACAATCGCTGCTTCTTTTATGAAGATCGCAAACGATGTGAGATGGTTATCTTCCGGTCCTAGATGTGGAATTGGTGAGATCTCTATTCCTGAGAATGAGCCGGGGTCTTCTATTATGCCTGGAAAGGTGAACCCTACTCAGTCGGAACAAATGACCATGGTAGCTTCTCAAGTAATCGCTAACGATGTTGCTGTGAATATTGGTGGTGCTTCCGGGAATTTCGAACTGAATGTTTTCAAGCCCCTGATCATTCATAATGTTCTGAATTCTATCCGACTATTGGCAGATTCTGCAGTTTCTTTCGAAGAACATTGTGCAAGAGGGATCGAGCCGAATAAGGAAAACATCAAAGAACATTTGAAGAATAGTTTGATGCTTGTGACTGCGTTAAATCCGCATATCGGTTATGATAATGCTGCTAAGATCGCTAAAAACGCTCACAAAAAAGGAACTAGCCTGAAAGAATCCGGGATTGAACTTGGCTTATTGACTTCTGAGCAATTTGACCAATGGGTTCTTCCAGAAAAAATGATCTCCCCAAGTGTAGATTGATTCAATCTGAAAGATCTCAAATGACCTGAGGGTATAAAAAAAGGCAGTGTAAAAACACTGCCTTTTTTATCGGATCGAAACCCTACTGATTATTGTTGTTGAACAAATTTGAAGGTTACTCTGCGGTTTTTAGGATCTTTTGCATCCAATCCGGAAACTGGAGAAGAAGAACCAGCACTCTTAGTAACAATACGTGCTGCGGGAATTCCTTGTTTAACTAAGGATTGTTTAACCGCTTTTGCACGAATTTCTCCGTAGAAAACGTTTCCTTTTTTATCGCCTTCTGCTTCTTCAGGTCCTACTTGGTCAGTGTGACCAGTGATCTCTAATGCCCAAGAATCAGGAAGTTTAGAAATTCCGTCTTTAAGAACAGAAATATTAACTTTTGCCCACTCGCTGAAATCTCCCGCGCTAACATCAGCTTTTTTGTAGCTGAATCCTGGACGAGTGATCCCGTCTGGATAGCGGAAGTCTTTAATTTGATTATTGATAGCGTCTGCAGGAGAGTCTACGTTGACGTTACGAGAAGCTGCGGAATTTTGTTCTCCAGGCTCAGGAGCCGCTTGGTCTTTGTTGTCTGCAGAAGAGCAAAGAGCTAAGGAAAAAACCGTTGCACCGATGAGCAGGATATTGAGAATTTTTTTTACCATGTTGTATTCCTTCCTTGATTAGGGTAGGGGTTTATTTCGATGAATTTATCCAAAATATACCTATTCTCGCAAAATGGGAAATCTTTTTTAGACCTCTGTGCGAAAGGGACACGTTTTCCCTGCTTATATATTTCTTAGGAGAACTATTATGAATCTGGAACTTCATGCCGAAGTTAACGCCGACTCTGAGGGATCCAGACTCGATCGATTTTTAAAGGATTATCTGGGAGATGAGATCTCCAGAGCTTCCATCCAACATTGGATCGATTCAGGTTGGGTCAAAGATGGATCAGGAAAAATTTTACTGAAATCATCCTACAAGGTAAGTCCTGGAGAAAATTTCCATATATCAGTTCCTCCTAAACCTCCATTGAACTTAACTCCAGTAAAAATGGATATTGAAGTTTTAAAAGAGACTCCACAGTATTTGATCATTCGTAAACCGGCAGGTATCGCATCTCATAGTGGGCCTGGAGATAGATCCGCTACCTTGGTTAACGGACTACTCTACAAATTTAAGGAACTTTCGAGTATCGGGGGAGAATCAAGGCCGGGTATCGTGCATCGTTTGGATAAACCAACGGAAGGGATCATGATCGTAGCTAAGAATGATCAAGCACATGCAAAACTTTCAGAGTTGTTTAGAAGAAGGAATATTACCAAGAAATATCTTGCTTGGGTCCAGGGCACACTTCCGGAAGGAGAAGGTACGATAGACAGGCCTATTGGAAGACATCCTATTGAAAGATTGAAAATGACTGTGACCACCAAGGGTAGAGCCTCAGTTACTCATTACAGGATCTTGAAAACTGCGGTTTCCAAAAACGGTAGAAAGTTCTCACTTATCGAAGCAGATCTAGAAACAGGAAGAACTCATCAGATCAGAGTCCATTTTCAGAGTTTAAGATGCCCTGTGGTTGGAGACCTACTCTACTCCAGGAATGCGGCACTTTTCGAGAATTATGGACTTTTACTTCTTTCATATTGGTTAGAATTCAAGGATCCTTTTACAGGAGAAGAAGTGCAGGTCATTTTGGATCCTCCCCAAAGATTTGAAAATTTCGAAAATAATTTGGAGAATTTTTAACCCGAAGACCTTGTGTGATAAAAGGTCTTCGGATCTATAGATAAGTTATTGGAAGGAAACGGAAATTTTTCCGTCAGCAACATAACCTGCCTTTCTTAACTCTTGCAGATAAGCGACTTCGTTTTTCAGATCAATGGTTATATCCAATTTTCCGGTTCCTTTTTCTGTAGCGGCTTGGAATCTAAACTCATATTCTCCCGGATCTAATTTAGCTTTTAGTCCGCTATAATCGAAGTCTTCATTAAAATATAAAATGATTTCTTTGCGTGCGGCAGATAGTTCCGGTCTAAAAACTCCTGCTTGTTTTGAGCTCGACCAAGAAGAATATTTTCCTTCAGGATTCGAAGTTTGTTTTGCATATAGAACGATTCGGAACTTTTTACCGTTCGCTTCTTGAGGACCTACAGGATCTGCCAAACAAAGTAGAGCCCACATTTCTCCTGAAAAATTCCATTTGGAAACTTCTGCAGGTAAAGCGGAGTCCCTTGAAATTTCTTTATCAAAAAAGTAAACTGTACCTTTTTTCTTTCCTTCACAAAGATCCTTTGCCCAAGTTCCAGATGCCGCAAATAAAAGCACTAAAACGGCCGCAATTCGAACGAGTTTCATTCAAAGCTCCTGATTTAATTTACTAAGTCTAAGGTTGGGACGAAATTTTAGATTAAATGTTATCCTTTTCAATATAAAATTAAGGAAATTTTTTGCTGGATGATTACGAATTATACATCAGATACTTGTACGTACTAACGCTTATGGAAGAAGATAAAATAGAAAAGATCAAACAAGGTTTTTGGCCTAAGGTGAAGAAGGTCGCGGGGAAGGTTCCTTTTCTTGCGGATGCAATCGCTTTATACTATGCGATGTTGGATCCTTCTACCCCCCTAAAAGCAAAACTTACGATCGCAGGTGCACTTGCTTATTTTCTTACACCTTTTGATGCGATCCCGGATATTCTATTCGGTGCAGGTTATATAGACGATGCAGGTGTGGTTGCTGCAGTTTTAGCAGCTGCATCCATGTACGTAAAAGAAGAACATAAGAAGAAGGCGGCGGATTTTTTAGATTCCAATCCAGAGGGTACCCTGGAGAATTGAAAAACTTCTCCAATGAGCTACCAAAACGAAATCAAGATAAGATACCAACACTTCCTAAACTTTGCCCCGACAATCTCTGAGTTCCTAAAAAAAACTCACGAAAGAGAAGATCTGCAAATTTCCTTTAAAGGAAATATTGAATCTGACTTAGTCACGATTGCAGACAAGGGTTCCGAAGAATTGATCGTCTCCGAGATCAGAAAAGCATTTCCTAACGATCATATCTTAGGGGAAGAAGGAAGTAACTACGAAGGAAATTCTCAGTTTAAATGGATCATAGATCCTTTAGATGGAACTGTAAATTATTCTCATCGTATTCCCCTTTATTGCTGCTGTATCGGATTGGAAGATTTAGAAAATAGATCAGCAGTGATGGGGATCGTTCCAATGCCTGCTCTAGGGCATGTATATCATGCAATGTTGGGAGAAGGTGCATTCAAAGATAAAACTCCCATTAAAGTTACTCAAACTAAAGAAATCAAAAAGGCTCTATTATGCACTGGTTTTCCTTATGATAGAGAAGAGAAGATTGAACAACTTATGTTCAATCTGAAAAAATTTATCTTAAGATCTCGTGGTGTGAGAAGGACAGGGTCCGCTGGTTTAGATATTTGCTGGGTAGCAGAAGGTAAATTCGACGCATTCTGGGAAGAAGATCTGAAACCTTGGGATATGACTGCCGCCGCCGCAATCCTTCAGGAAGCTGGTGGAAAGTTAAGTACCTTTGCTAACAATACATTTCATCCATACGTGACCAGTCTGATTGCGTCTAACGGAGTATTGCATGAGAAAATGGTAGAGACCTTGCAGGAGTATTTAGATATATGAGTTGGGTTTTATTGGTATTAGCAGGACTTTTCGAAGTAGGATTTACTACTTGTATGAAATTATCCGACGGTTTTAAGGACTGGAGATACGGCCTCGGATTTTTCGTGTTTGCTTCCTTGAGCTTTTACTTTTTGAACAAGGCGACTCAGAATATTTCTCTTGGAACAGCTTATGCTGTTTGGACTGGAATAGGCGCCGCAGGAACTGCGATTATCGGAATTCTTTCCTTTGGAGATTCTATCAATACTTGGAGGATCTTCTTTCTTTCTACTTTGATATTATCAGTGATTGGATTAAAGTTTTTAGGCGGGGAGTAATTTTACTCAGAGTATCTTCTTCTGATACATCTTTCTACGATATGGGCGATCTTTTTTTCCACGATATCAGGATTGAAGTTCGCCTGAACGTATCTCTTGCCATTCAGCCCCATTTCTTCTCTTTCCCTACTATGGTTTACTAAATATTCTGCGACTGCACAAAAGCTGTCTAGATCTGAATAATATAAACCGCCATTACTTCTCAAACAATGTCCTTTCAGAACATCTGATCTTCCATTAACTAGGACAGCTTTTTTACGGATCCAAGCTTCCATAATAATAATGGAAAAACTTTCCATAGGAGAAGGGTTGATCAAAATATCCGAAGAACGGATAATTTCATCCTTTGCTTCTTCGCTTACGAAACCTAAAGGAGATACATGAGAAAATTTTGATATTCTTTGTAGGAGTTTGGAATCTCCTCTTCCTGCCAGAAGTAGTTTATCGTTCCTGCCGCTTCTTTTCTGCCACTCGGAAAAGTATTGGGCCATTTCCAAGACACCTTTTCCTTCGTCTATTCTTCCAACGTACAAAAACTGAAAGGAGTCCTGGGGATTTTTTTTCTCTGAAGTTTTTTTCTCCGTTTCTTCCGGAATAGCTAAATGCATTCCGATCACATTTCCTAGGCTGGGCTCATATCCGTATAATTTATGAAAGAGTGCTTTTTCTTCGGGAGTATTAAAACAATATGCTGAGTCGTCTTTGAAAAGATTGGAATATACGGATAATTTTGCAGGAGGCTCGTCATGCAATGTAGGAATCACAACAGACTTCTTTGCAACTAAGGGAAGTCCATAAACCATCGGATAATATAGATAAGAAACAAAAACGAATACATCATAATCTCTTTCATTTGTTTCTATGTATTGGATCAGATCAGGACAATAAGGGCCCTGCATATCCACCCAGATCCTTTCTTTTTCCTCTTGGGAGCTGATACTTTTTCCTGATTCAGAATTTCTGAATAGTTTATCTGAAAATCTATTGAACTTAGAAATATTTCTTTCTTTATCTACGGAGAATCTTAAAACTCTGATCCGGTTTCCTGGTTCTGGTTCTATCCATTCTCTACTGACCTTCTTCTCTAGATCTTTTCCAAGAAGTACGGGTTCCAAGTCGGTGATTGGGATTTGATTTTTCCAAGTGATATAATCCAAGGAGCGGCTCGCAAGAACCGTTACCTCATAGAACTTGGATAATATTAGAGTATATTGATAGATTAGTTTTTCGGAACCACCTGAAATATGATCCGAAAAAATAGGAGTAACTACGGCTAATCTTCTACGTGAGTCTAGCAAGGACTGGCCTCAATACTGTTTCTGCGTTGATTTGGGAGAACGAAGATAAACGTCTTTGTTGGGTTTCAAGGATTAAGTCTTTCCAACTTCGATCCGTTACCATTTTGTGGGCAAGTTCCACGATCATATCCATTCTTTTTTCTTTGAATAAGATCCCAGCACCTGAAAGAGTTTCGCCTACAGCGCCTCCATCGAATGCAAGGATCGGAATATTATGCACCATCGCTTCCAATAACGGAACACAAAACCCTTCATGCTCGCTCATCGATAAAAAAAGATCGCAGTTTAAGTACATCGATTTTAATTCTTCATCGGATAAAAAATCAGTGATGATCACATTCTTTCTCAATTTATAAAAATCGAGCATTCGTTCCAATTCTTCTCTGTATAAATACAATTCTTTGGAGCTGAATCCTACCATAAAAAGTTGGAACTCAGGGCCGTAGGCTTTTAGATAATGAAATGCAAATCGGATCAGGTCATCCTGCTTTTTGTTCGGTGCAATTCTTCCTACAAATAAGAAGCGTGGAATATTGGGTCTATTCTTGGGGAAATTTTCCTTAAAAGTCTGTCTTCCTTGCGGAAGCTGGTAAGTGATCGGTAGAACATCTACATTTTCGAAACCCAGATCCATAAGTTCCGATTTATTGTATTCGGAAACTGCGAACACCTTATCGAATTTGTTTCTTAAGGATTCTAATTCTTCTCTTCCTTTACGCAGAAGATAAGTAAGTTTTAGATCGTATTTTTCGAAAAAATGACCCGGCGTTACGTTATGATATATTAGGATTTTAGAATTCTTCGGTTTTAATACTGTTTCCAAAACATCCGAATGGATGGAGTGATGATATATTATAATATCTTTACTATTGGAGGAATATGCCTTATACTTTTTTACAAAAGCATCCGTTCCTGGGCCTGTATTTTCTGCATATATTTCGGAGGAATATCCTATCTTTTTGAAAACAGATTTTAAGGAATTCATCTCATTAGAAATTGCATCCCCTAAATTAAAACCGGCTGCGAATTGATGAACTCCTCTCCTTCTGAAGATCATGAGGCAGCCGCTTCTTTAAACGTGAATATCTGTTTTAAAACTCTTCCGTAAGGCATGGAATCATAATCCATACACACTTCTCTTCTTTTGGAAGAAGCATGAGGACCATCCACTGGTCGTGAGGAAGATTGAGATTCTAATATAAAATGGATCCACTCAGCTAATTTTTCCAAACTGCTTAGATCTTTTTTTCGGAAAAGATATCCTGCGTCCTTTAATGTTTCCGGAACGGCAGTGCAGGCATATGCAAAAACTGGAATATCATAACTCAATGCTTCCACAAGAGGAATGCCAAAACCTTCGTGTTCACTCATGCTGATATAGGCGTCCATCTCTTCCCAAAATCTAGGTAGCTCTGAATCTTGGACCCCCATTCTGAATTGAACATTTCCACCGATTCCAAGTTCTCTTGTCATCTGCTTTAAGTTGGAAAAATATTCTTCGAAAATGCTAGGAACATTTCCGATCAACAAGATCCTATATTTAGGTTCTATTCTATTCAAAAAATAGGAAAGAAATAGGATATCTTCTATCTTTTTGCTTGGGACTAATCTTCCCACATAGCCGAGAGTGTAGCCGTTCTTACGATTCCGTTTTTCTCCCTTCCATCCGTACTTTCTAACAATCGGTAGGACACTGGAGTTTATTATGTTCAGGTCTTCCAAATTGGATGCGCTGTATTTGGAACTCGGAAGAAAGCGCTCTATAGATCTTTTCAGTTTATGTAATTCTAATATGGATTTTTTATAATCCATTTCGAAACTTCTGAATATATCCTGAGAAACGAAAGGTTTAAAAAACTTAGGAGGAGTTATGTTCTGATAACGAACAAATTTTCTGCCGGGAAAGGAAAGAAAAGAATCGATCGGATACCCGGAGCCACCGTATTCCAAAATATGCATGGAACTTGAGGATAGATTATTCTCATTGTGCAGTTCTTCCGTTAATAAGGTTTTGATCGAACCATCACTCAGATCATTTTGGCAAACGATTTCTGTTTTGATGCCGGAAGAATTTAAAACTTCTCTTAAACCCTTGATATCGTTTCCGATCCCGTCCTTATCCCTAAATTCGGAAATATGGAGATAGGCATTCATTTTCTGAAACTAAACACCGAGAAACCGTCTCCGGCCTTGGTATCCACTATATTCTTAAAACCTAATTTTTGTAAGAACTCTCTAAATGCGGACTCGCTGATCTGAGTCAAGAGGATTGGTTGGAAAGGTGAGACCATTCTATTTGAATAATTGGAATATCTAAAGATGAATTCTGTCCCACCGGAAGTTTTAGAAGCCAGGGATTTGAAAAGTTTTTCCAGAACCCAATTTGGCAAAAGGCATAGATTTGCGTTTGAAATAATTTTAGAAGGAAGAGGGGATTCAGGAAGAACTTCTTCAAAAGATAGAAGGGAGACTGAATTCGTAATATTTTCTTTGATATAAGAATATTGGGATTTATTCCAAGTGACTGCTTTAAATTCTATCTGCGCTTTTAAGAGTTGTTTGAGGAATTTTCCCCATTCAGGATTGATCGCGAGAACTGAATCTCCAGGGTTTAATCTGGAAAGGATAAGAGTTTCACTTTCTTCTAGAGTTTCTTCTTCATATAAAAACTCGTTGGACCAAACAAATTCAGGGCTGATCTCTTTTTTAAGAGTATAATTCAATTCTACAAACTCGCTGTAGAACTTCTCGAATTTACGTTTTAACTTTTCATGATCTCCTCTTAAGAGGATCAATTCATTCAAAACACTGTAAAATGCTCGAGTTCTGTTTTCAGAAAGTTTTTTATCTAGAAAGGCATAAAGCTCAATCAATTTGATAAACAGCCAACGGATCGGGCCGCGGATGTACTTAAATTTTGGATTAGTGAATTTAGGAGGAGAGATCCCTTTTTCGAATAAATGAGCTGTTTCTGCAGCATCAAATTCCCTGTATCCTTCAGGGGATTGGGGAGAAAACTTCCAACGAGAAAGACGTTCCAATTCTTCCTTGGAAACCGGTCTTCTGGCAAGCCTGGATTCTATCTCTTCCATGAGCTCGCGGACATTAACCGAGCTGTCCTTGATTTCTATAATATCTGAAGATCTTTCTTCCATGGGAGCCCGGACTTTTATTCGATTGTTTTTTTCTTATTCGACAAAACAATCGTATTTTTACTTCGATTGACCATAACAAACATGAAATACATGATCACAGGAGCGGAAGGTTTTGTCGGATCTTATCTGGTCCGAGAACTTACACGAGGATCTGGGTCCGAACTTCTGGGCCTGGGAATGAATCCCAAAAATACTGAGTTCCCATTTCCTTACAAGGTTTGTGATATCCGAGATATCCAATCACTCCAACAAGTATTCGAGTCCTATTCGCCTGATGTATTGTTCCATTTAGCTGGCCAAACATTCGTTCCAAGATCTATCGAAAATCCTGAGGAAACATTACTTATTAATGTGGCCGGCACATTAAATATTTTAGAATGTTTTAAACGATCTGGTAAAAAAGTTAAATTAGTATATGTATCTTCTTCTGAAGTATATGGAAATATAAAGGAAGAACAACTTCCAGTTTCAGAGAGCCTTCTTCCAAGTCCTGTAAATCCTTACGCTTCTTCCAAGCTCGCAGCTGAAACGTATTGCCTTCAATATTCTCGTTCTTACCAAAATATAGAAACCGTAATTGCAAGGCCTTTTAATCATATTGGTATCGGGCAAAATCCAAACTTTGTGGTTCCGAATTTTTGCAAACAGGTATTGGAAAATATTTCCAAAAACGTTTCTTCTGAAATTTTAGTCGGAGATCTGACTCCTACGCGTGATTTCTTGCATGTGACTGATGTAGTGAAAGCTTATCTTCTTTTAGCAAATAAAGGAATAAGCGGAGAAGTTTATAATATTTGTTCGGGATCTGAAACATCTATCTCTCAAGTTTTGGAATGGATCTTAGAATTTGCGGATTCTAAATTAGTTTCCAAACAAGATCCTTCAAGACTGAGACCTGCGGAAATGAAAAGATCTTTGGGAAATAATTCTAAACTAAGATCCTTAGGTTGGTCCCCAGCCATATCTGTAAAGGAAGCAGTCCGAGAAATTTTCGAACATATTCGAAAAACAGAATATTCTTCTTAAATTACGGAACCCTTCCAGGTTTTAACTCCGCTTCCTTCTATTGGAAACGGTTTTCCTAAATATTTTGGTGCGGTGTTCGCAAGGTTCATATCGATCCAAGCCAAGGTTCTTGCAAAAAATTCTCTGAACCTGCTTGTAGGTCCGCTAATATAGATCCTTCTATCCGATTCATAAGATTGTAGATCTAATCCTATCTTTTTAGAAATGAACGCAGCCCTTGGTTGGTGGAATTTTTGGCTTACAAAGATCGCATCTTTGACTTGGAAAATTTCTTTTGCTCTTACTAAAGTATCTAATGTTCTAAAACCTGCATGATCTACGAACACATCTTTCTCATTCACTCCTCTTTCTAAAACGTACAAAAGCATCGGCTTCACTTCATTATAGTAGCTAGTACCATTATCACCCGAGAGAAGAATTTTTCGGACCTTCCCCTGTTTATAAAGTTCTATCGCACAATCTAGACGATCTTGCAAAACGGGAGAAGGAATTCCTTTGTAAACGGAAGCACCCGGAACGATTGCAACTGTTGCCGGCTTAAGAGAACGATAATTTCCTGCATGAGCACTTCGGTTTTCGTAATCCCATTCGATGGAAAGATCTATCGAAGCCGGAATCCCAATGCAGATTGCGGCAGCGAGTAAAACTGCAAGCCTAAGCTTTCCCCGGAAACGGGCTCCGGGAGTTTTCTGGATTTCCTTGTTTTTTAGTCCAAAGTCCATATTACTTTAAGGGGAGAATACGCCAAAGAACCGGTTCTGGAAAAGGAATTTTCCCCGAAATTCAGGTTTTGTCCCAAATTATGTTCTCTTTAAGAAGACCGGATTTCTTTTTTTCCCGGAACAAAAATTTAGATCGATATTTGGAAACATGGCGGCTACCTTGGGGTCTTAGGATACACTAGGTTATGAACCGAGTAAGACTCATGAATCTCCTGAATTCATTCGTCAGAGTTGCTCTGGCCGGTGTGTTCCTCACGCCGGCGTATCTTTTCTCGCAAGATTCCAAAACCAGTTTTCATACTGCCCGACCTATTCGTACTATCTCCTTCTATCGTAATGAAAGAGCAGCCGGAGTAGTTTTCGGTGACCTAGATTCATTTAAAAATCGTTATATTCTTACAGACACACAACTCGAACGTATCGCTGAGCTGAACCGGAGATATAAGAACGAGCATGAAAGATGGCTTCGTAGATTATCTCCGAAACAAGTCGAACTCGAACTGGTATTGATGGATGAAAATCCAGATCTAGTCAAAGTTCGACTTCTCGTTAACGCGATTGCAAGATATACATCCGAAATCCGGATGAATCAAATCGCGCATCGGCTCGCGATCGAAAGGGTTTTATCCTCTGAGCAAAAAAAGAGGGGAAAGGAAAGGGAATTAGTTACCCTACCCGAGGAGCATAGGGAAGCTCCAGGGTTCCCCTTGAATCTGTTTGTTCCCGAGAGAATAATTTTGCCTGTGCCGGGCATCCTGAGATAAGGAAACTAAAATGGACCAAAGAGAATTTGCCGGATTGATAGACAGTACGAAACATATCGTGCTCTCCGCGATTAAAAAGAATTTATACGAAGAGTTTTACGACACCATCGATGATGTTGTACAAGAGACTTATATCCGTGCTTATAAAAGTTTAGCAGCCAATAAGTTCAGGGGAGAATCTTCCCATAGTACTTGGTTGTATACAATCGCAAGAAACGAATCCTTGAGAATGAACCAAAAGCGTATGCGCCAGGCAAACCTTGCGATGAAGCTGAAGGAAAAAGCAACTCAAGATTCCATCTTAAACCCAAGAGAAGAATATTCAGATTCTGGAATGGACATTGAACTCCAAGATTTGATCTCCAATCTTCCTTGGAAATATAAGTCAGTACTTGCATTAGTTTCCGAAGGATACAAAGAACAACAGATTGCGGAGAAGTTGGGAATTCCGGAAGGAACAGTTAAATCCCGATCATTCCGAGGCAAACAAATGTTGAAGAAACTTTTTTTTCAAGAGACCTAGAGATAATCGGAAATGGAAGATAAAAACAGAGAAAAGTTAGACCAAGAGATTTTCCGTCGTTTAGAAAGTTACGAATGGAGTGATAATATCTCTGCAAAGATAATGAGAAGGCGTAAGATCGCTAGCTTTAAGCGATTTTTCATCTTTTCATTTAGCGGACTTATTATTGTGGGTCTTGGTTTATCTTCTTTTTACTTTCAGCCTGAAGGAGACTCCGAATCCGGAGATTGGCAGGTCTTGATAGAAGAACAAATTGAAGGAACTTTCGAGGAAGCGGAGACTAGTATGCAAACTCCTGATTTGAATCAGGAAGATACTAGTTCTTCTACCGTACCTTCTTCTTCTTTGATGGATATGGATGCGTTGATCGAAACTTCTTTCGAACGTAGATAGGTTTTTAAAAATAAATACAAACTCGGCTTGCTAATATAGCGGTTGTTACATAGAATTGCGGCAAGGATTGGTTGGGTGAAACTAATCCAAATGTCCTTCTTGGACTAGGAGTACACTCTTGTTTTCCTTGCACGAACCGACTTCGAGTCGCACCAAAAAAAATAAACCGAATCTTCCTCCTGGGGTTTTCGGTATCCGGGCACTTCCTTACGTTTCGAAATTGGCAAAAGATCCGATTGGCTTTTTCCAATTGATGCAATCCAAATTCGGAAATTCAGCCCGATTTGGTTTGAGATCGATCGTTTTTCATTTAATTACTCAGCCGGAAGATATCAAAAGAGTCCTTCAAGAGAATAACCAGAACTATCATAAGGGAGTTTTTTACAAAGAACTCGGAAGAATTTTAGGTAAAGGTTTGTTAAATAGCGAAGGAGAATTTTGGAAGAAACAAAGAAAGCTTATCCAACCTTCTTTCCATAAACAAAGGATTTCCGAGTTCGTAGAGATCATGGCTCAGGAAACCGAAAAAACTTCCGAAAATTGGAAGAAGATCTCCAGTTTAGACATTTCTAAAGAGATGATGCGACTAACGTTTGCAATTGTCGGCAGGACTTTATTCAGAACGGAAGTAGAAAGTTATGCTGCAAGAATCGAACATTCTTTAAAGATCGCGCTGGAGTTGGTCACAAAAAGGATCACTCGTATTTTTCCATTTCCATTCAGTTGGCCTACGCCTGAAAATTTAAAACTCAAACGTGCATTGAAAGATATGCATTCCGTAGTCGACGAGTTGATTGCGGAACGTAAAAAAAATCCTTCTAACGATTTGATCTCGATGCTTCTGGAAGTTCGAGATGAAGAAACTGGCGAGACTATGAGCGAAAGCCAGGTAAGGGACGAGGCAATCACACTTCTTCTTGCAGGACATGAAACAACTGCAAACGCATTGTCTTGGGGATTCTATCTTTTATCTAAACATCCTGAGATCTGCGAAAAAGTAAGAGAAGAAGCAAATAGAGTTTTAGGTGATAAGACTCCAACTTTGGAAGATGTTCAAAAATTGACATACACTCGCAAAGTATTGGATGAAGTTTTGAGATTATATCCTCCTGCCTGGGTGATTGAAAGGACTGCAATGGGACCGGATCAAGTGGGCGGTTATGATGTGGAGACCGGCACGAATATCTCCATCTGTATTTTTAATATTCATCGAAATCCGAATTTTTGGGAAAATCCTGACAAGTTTGATCCGGATCGTTTTGATGAAGAAAGATCTGCGGATAGGCCTAAGTATGCATATCTTCCTTTTGGGGGAGGACCAAGGATCTGTATCGGTAATATTTTTGCATTAACCGAAGCTACACTGATACTTGCAATGTTGGTCAAAAACTACAAATTCCAAACGGATTCAAATCATCCAGTCGTTATGGAACCTTTAGTCACATTAAGACCGAAGTATGGAATTTTATTAAACATAGTTTCCACTTGACCCTATCTTTCCCGGCCGGAATCCTTCTACCAGAGGGATTTCGACCATGGAAAAGATGATAAAAAAACGCATCGACCAGGTAAAAGAAAAAGGTCACCAAAGGTTGACGGTTCTTTTAATTCCGCATGGGTTCGATAAGTCCTTCCACTTCCAAATTTCTATCTTCACTATCTTCTTCTTAGTAGGATTATTGTTTGCGATCGTTGGGATCGCAGTTTTAGGAATCGTTCGTTATAATAATACCAG
This sequence comes from Leptospira andrefontaineae, assembly GCF_004770105.1. Classification (NCBI taxonomy): domain Bacteria; kingdom Pseudomonadati; phylum Spirochaetota; class Leptospiria; order Leptospirales; family Leptospiraceae; genus Leptospira; species Leptospira andrefontaineae. The sequence continues at coordinate 74,387 of NZ_RQEY01000016.1, forward strand.
GATCCAGATCAACGCACTTGCATCCGTTTACGGAAAGTACTTCGACGAATATATCGAATATAGCGAAAAGTTAGGAGATATCCGAGACGATTTCGCGAGTCTGAACGAAAATTTACAGGAAGTTCATTCGTTGATCGATGGCGAGTCCGATGAATTGCTTAAACTTCCTGATGAGTCAGACTCAGAAGATTTAGCTGCTACAGAATTAAAGGTAGAAGAAGCGGTAGATAAGGATCTTATGCTCGGAAGATCTTATCTTTCTGAAATTTACGGATATCGTTCTGTAAGAGTCTCCATGGAGAAGAACAAGGCTCTCGTGGATTCAGTGTTTAGCTTCTTAGATTCAAGATATGGTATTATGAATTCTCTTCCATTCGGAGAGCCATTATTATCTTATAATTTAACTTCTTATTATGGAATGAGAAGATCTCCTACTTTCGGATATATGGAATTCCATGACGGGGTAGACTTAGCAAACGTTCCAGGTACTGATATTGCTGCGACCGGAGACGGAAGAGTTTATAGAGCTATTTACTCTAATAGAGGATATGGAAATCATATAGTGATCGCTCATGCAAACGGATATTATAGTTTGTATGGTCACTGTACTTCTTTAAAAGTAAGAGAAGGTGAATATGTTCATAAGGGACAGAGGATCGCTACTGTGGGAGCCACAGGGAACGTAACTGGTCCCCACCTTCATTATGAAGTATGGATCGGAGAATCAAATCGTACCGATCCTATGGATTATATGAAAGTAGGTTTCGGCCAATATTAATTTTATATAATCAACTATGCCTAAAAAAGTCCCGGCTAAAAAGACCTCCTCTAAAAAAGCGGAGCCAACCGAAGTATCTAAAAAAGTTTCCATAGATCTGCCAAAGGATCCAAAGCAGGCGGAAAAAGAAATGCGCTCTTTGGAAGAGCAGCTCCGCTATCATCAATACTTATATTACGTTAAGAACACTCCCAAAATATCTGATTATGATTTCGATCAGATGTTCAAAAGGCTCCAAGCTTTCGAAGAAACATTTCCAAAATTAGCAGATCCTGCCAGTCCCACCTTGAGCGTTGGTTCCGATCTGGACAAAGATTTCGAGAAATTCACTCATAAACTCCCTGTTCTCTCACTAGAAAACACCTATAACGAAGAAGAACTAATGGAATGGATCCAGAAAACTGGGCCGGATGAGCTATATTCTGTGGAATGGAAGATAGATGGCGCTTCTCTCATGTTATATTATGAAAATGGAATTCTTGCTAACGGAGTGACCAGAGGCACAGGAGGGATCGGAGATGATGTTACTGAAAACATCCGGACCATTCGATCCATTCCGCTTAGGTTATCTGAAACTGTTTCCATTTATTTAAGAGGAGAGGTTTATATGACATTCTCCGACTTTGAAGAATTTAACGAGGCTTCTGAAGGAAGGTATGCCAATCCTAGAAATTTATCCTCAGGTTCTTTGAAGCAGAAAAATTCTTCAGACGTTGCAAAACGACCTCTCAGAATATTTACTTATGATGCATTTTTTCCGGGTTCTAAGGCAAAATTTAAAACTCACCAAGAGGTAATGAAGAAGGCAGAAGACCTAAAATTTCCTCTTCCTCCTGATACTAAATTGCTGAAAGGTTCTGAGATCCCTGCTGCGATCAAAGACTTTAAAAAGAAGAAAGAGAAAGTCGGATTTCCTACGGACGGATTAGTTATCAAACTCAACGATCTTTCTAAAAGAGAAGCCTTAGGTTATACGTCTCATTCTCCTCGTTGGGCTCGTGCTTATAAGTTCGATGCTTTGATGAAAGAAAGTAAGATTGTAGGAATTGATTACGCAGTAGGACGAACAGGAAAGATCACTCCAAGAGCAGAAATCGAGCCTATCAGTTTAGCCGGAACTACGGTTACATTTGCAACATTACATAACCAAGATTATATTGATGAGCTAGGAGTAGGGATTGGAGCAATCGTAAGAATTTCCAAAAGAGGGGAGATCATTCCTGCAGTGGAGGAAGTTGTCACTCCGGGAAAGGAAGTTTTCAAAATCCCACTTCGTTGCCCTTGCTGCGGTACTAAGACCGAAAAGAAACAAGACTCCGTAGATTATTTTTGTCCGAACCCCGAATGCCCTGATCGAGTTAAGAATGGTATCATATTCTATTGTTCACGCAAACAAATGGATATAGAAGGTCTGGGAGAGAAACAGGTAGAATTTTTATATGATCAAAAGTATATCAAGGATATAGCAGATCTTTATTCTCTAAATAAACATAAAGAAAAGTTAATGGAAGAGGAAGGATACGGAGAAAAGAGCGTATCCATCATCCTAAACGGGATTGAAGAATCCAAGAAGAAGGATTTTAGATTTGTACTCTCTTCTTTGGGTTTGAGAGAGATCGGTCCTAAAGTTGCTGAACTTCTGACGGAGAATGGGTATGATACGATCGATTCTATTATCGCTGCAGCTAAAAATCCTAAGAAGCTGGAAAACGTCTTAGAAATTCCAGGCATTGGCCCTTCTACTGTAGAAGCGATTCAGGAGAATTTTACCGATAAACGAATTCTTTCTCTTATCGATCGTTTGAAAAAAGCCGGACTCAAGATGAAGGCTGACCCAATCGAGAAATCGGATAAACAGCCATTTGCAGGACAAAGCTGGTGTGTATCCGGTTCCTTTGAAAACTTCCAGCCTAGAGATAAGGCGATGGATCTGGTTGTTTATTACGGTGGTAAAAAAGTAGGATCTATCTCCTCTAAAACAACTCACCTTTTGGCAGGGCCAGGCGCCGGTTCTAAATTGGATAAGGCGCAAGAGTTAGGAGTACAAGTAGTCTCTGAGGATGAGTTTTTAAAAATTCTAAAACAAAACGCAATCAAGATCTAAATGGACTCTTATAAAATTATACTTCGCGTATAGTTTTATAATCTTCTCTATTCTTTCATCCTTATCGCTAAAGGATTGAAAATTCTCTACTTTCATTACTATATAACTATGACACAAAAGAAATGCCCTCAATGTTCCAGCATTTTAGAATGTGGGGTGGACCAAGAGGCCTGCTGGTGTTTTGATATTCGTTTAGATCCGGAAGCTTTGAAAAATATAAGAGAAATGTATGAAGACTGCTTATGTAAAGATTGTTTAGCACGTTTTGAAACGAACGTAGTTAATCAAAAAATTTGAATAACGCCCGTATAATATGTGAACGTTTGTTCAACACATTTCAGTTTTTTTAATCTAAATAAAAATCGATTGAAGCATAGGTCCTTCAACATAGTGTTTCCGCCGTAGGGAAAAAATCCTAGTTTATAGTGTTCTCAGGGGGAGTTCTTGGAAACTGATCAAAAATATTTTTACGATATGCTGGAGAAGACGGCATCTAAATTTCCGAATAAGGAAAGTTTTTCCCGTAGAACCAAAGACGGAATTAAAGGAAGGACATTTTCAGAAATGAAGTCCTTAACAGATTCTTTAATCGCAGGATTGATCGAAGAAGGAGTTCAAAAAGACGATAAGATCTTATATCTCTGTGACTCTAGTCAGAACTGGATCATAGGTGATATTGCAATCATTTCTGCGGGTGCCGTTTCTGTTCCAAGGGGAACGGATGTGGTAGACGAAGATATATTATATATTGTTAATCATTCCGAAAGCAAATACGCGATCGTCCAAAAAGAAAAAGATAAACAAAGATTAGTAAATCTCGGTTCTAAACTTCCAAGCTTGAAAAAAGTTTTTGTGATCGAAGATGATATAGGCGATCTGAAATCGGGAGCCGATACGATCCAAGGTCTGATCGAAAAAGGAAAATCAAATCTTTCAAAAGATCCTGATATTGTTCGTAAAAGACTCAAAGAAAAATCTCCGAATGAACTTGCTACTTTGATCTATACATCCGGAACTACGGGTGCTCCTAAAGGAGTAATGCTCACTCAAACTGGTTGGATTTCCGCAGTAGAGAAAGTAATTGGATTTGTTCAATTGACTTCTGCAGATTCAGGTGTGAGCCTTCTCCCACCTTGGCATGCGTTCGAAAGAGCGATCGAATATTGTATTCTTGAATTGGGTGCCGGGTTTCTTGTTTCCAATATCAGCAATTTGAAAGAGGATTTGAAGGAATTCCAACCTACATTATTCCCTTCTGTTCCAAGGATTTGGGAATCCTTATATAATGGAATTATGAATAAGGTCTCTAAGGAATCCGGTTTAAAAAGAGGAGTATTCAATTTCTGTTTGAAGATCGGAAATCTTTGGGCTGTTCAAAAAGGAGTTCTATTCGGTTACGATTTCAGGATAGAAAAGCCTAATTTTATTGTTTGGACCTTTTCCAAATTATCCTCTTTGCTTTTTCTGATCCTATTATCTCCTCTCAAGTTACTTGCACTTTTGGTATTTAAACCGATCCACAGTGCTCTTGGTGGGAAGTTAAGAGTTTCCGTTTCTGCGGGAAGTGCACTTCCTTCCGTAGTGGATAAATTTTTATCTTCTATAGGATTAATCGTTTTGGAAGGATATGGGATGACTGAAACTTCCGCAGTACTTTCCATTCGTAAACCTAAACAACCTTCTCCTGGAACTGTGGGAACTCCAATACAAGGGTATGAATGTATTCTAAAGGACGAACACGGTAAGTTGGTCCCCCAAGGTGGAAAAGGAAGCCTTTGGGTAAAATCCAAACAGGTTCTTATGGGATATTATAAACGCCCTGAGTTGAATGATGTTGTTTTTGATAAAAACGGTTTCTTTGATACAGGAGACATCATGCGTTTCAATTATAGAGGCGAATTGGTATTTGCGGGAAGAGCAAAAGATACTATAGTGCTTGCTGGAGGAGAAAATGTGGAGCCTGTTCCTATCGAGGATCAGCTTTTAAATTCTCCTTATGTGAACCAAGTGATGGTAACAGGTCATGAGGCAAAACATTTGGTGGTTCTAATCGTTCCGGATTTCGAAAGATTGAAGGCTGAGTTTTCCGATCTGCCGGATGATGCGAATGTTTGGAATTCTCATCCTAAAATTAGAGAGATCTTTAAGAAGGAAGTTTCGGATAGAATATCCCGTAAAACAGGATTCAAATCTTTCGAATTGATCCCTCAAAATGCGTTCTATGTCATCCCAAGACCTTTTGACCCGGACAAGGAAATGACCAGAACCTTAAAAATAAAAAGAAACGAAATATTAGAAAGTTTTAAAAAAGAAGTTTCCGATCTAACCAAAAATTAGAACGGGATTGGGAGAAAAATTATGTTTTTGAATCCGTATTTAACGTCCTCCGATCTGGAGTTTTACGAAACCGTAAAGGACTTTGCCAAAGAAAGAGTATTACCTTCTGTAGAAGATCGAGACGAACACGGCGTATGGGGGGACGATATCTGGAAGGAAATGGGTAATATGGGCTTACTCGGTATTCCTGTTCCGGAAGAATTCGGCGGCCAAGGTGGAACCTGCCTCCAATGTTGTATTGCTCAAGAAGCGTTTAACGCAGGTTCTCTCGACGGAGGATTCGGACTTTCTTGGGGAGCTCATATGATCATTGGGACACTTCCTATTCTTTTCCAAGGAACAGAAGCCCAAAAGAAAAAATACCTTCCTAAACTTGCATCAGGAGAATGGATAGCCGGTCTTGCATTAACTGAGCCTGATTCAGGTTCAGATGCAGCTGCAATGAACACATTCGCAACCAAAGTAGATGGCGGTTTCATTCTAAATGGAAGCAAACTGTTTATCACCAATGGACCTAACGGACAAGTATTCATCGTAATGGCTAGAACGACCAAATCTAGAGGACCAATGGGAGTTTCCGCATTCATAGTGGAATCTCATATGAAAGGTTTTCATGTAAGTAAGGTTCTTAAGAAGTTAGGACACAACACTTCCATGACTGCAGAACTTTCTTTCCAAGATATGTTTGTGCCTGATGAAAATCTTTTAGGCCCGCTAAACTCAGGCTTCGTTCGAATCGGAAAAGGAACCTTGGAATGGGAAAGAACAGTTCTTGTTGCTGCGGTTCCAGGTGGAATGGAATTCGGATTAGAACTTTGTTTGGATTACGCTTGGAAGCGTCACCAATTCGGAAAACCGATCTTATCCTTCTTCGGAGTACAGGAGAAGATTGCACGTAACTGGGCATATCTATGTGCTTCCAGAAGATTGATCTATTTCGTGGCAAATAAGAAGGACCAAGATCCAACTGCGAGTCTTCCATTCGAAAGCTCCGCATTAAAAGTTTTTGTTACGGAAACTGCAGAGGAGCTAGCAAGCGATGCAGTTCAGATCCATGGCGGAATGGGTTATATGAGAGAATGTCATGTAAGCCGCCAATATAGAGACGTAAGACTTGGCACAATCGGTGGGGGAACCACTGAAGTTCAAAAAAGTATTATATCTTCTACCTACAAAGGTTTTGAAAAGTTGATGGGAGTTTTAGAACAATCTCAGCCGGAAGAGATCAGAGTTAAGGCTGAGAAAATTTTAGCAAACACTCCTGAAGAAAAAGTTCTTACTGCGGCAAAAGAACTCTTAAAAGCAGCGGGAGAACATTCTGACAGAAAGAAAAAACAAGCATTAGAATTCGGATTTGCTGATCTTGCAGTATTCGTCACCACAGTTCAATTAGGATTCTGGGACACAGCAAATTCAACTTCCGAATATAAATCGGAAGATAGACAAAGAGATCTAAAAATACTTACCTTCTATGCTGGATGTAGATTTTTCAAAAGTGTACATTTCTTAAAAGAACTGGATGCAGAAAAAACTAAAAACCTGATGAGACTTTTCTCCGAACTTCCTTCTGTGGAAAAAGAAGTGGCTGATTGCGTAGAGTTCCTGAAAAACGGGGTCTTAGGCGCGCAACTAGCTTAATCCACAAAAAAGAATAAGGAAACAGGAATGTACGAAAGAGGCAAGACTTACGACGAAATACAAATAGGAGATAAGGGAAGTTTCACAAAAACGATTACTGAAACAGATATCTATCTGTTCGCAGGGATCAGCGGAGATTTTAATCCTCTGCATGTGGACGAAGAATATGCAAAGACCACCGCGTTTGGGACAAGGATCGCTCACGGTGGACTTGCAGCTTCTTTACTAGCTCCTGTACTCGGGATGAAACTTCCCGGGTTAGGCACAGTCGCATTAGAAACATTAACAAAGTTCCGCAAACCTGTGTATCCTGGAGATACGATTACTTGTACAGTCACGGTGAAAGAAAAAATCCCAAGACTGAAAGCTGTCTCCATGAACATAGAGTGGACCAATCAAAAAAAAGAAACAATCGGCAAGGGAGAATGTAAAGTTCTGCCTCCTTCTGCCCAAGCTTAGGATTTTCAGGAGTTATAAATGAGTTTTCCCGTTCTATTAGGAGTCGCTGACAGTACGACCAAAGATTTTTTGGAAGATGAATACAAATCGTGGAGCGGGTCTCAAAAAGTTTTTCAACATTATAGAAAATCCATAAACACACTTTTGGATTTTCTTGGAATGAAGAATGAAACACTATCTTCTGAGATCACCGACTTCGTGAGTATAGAAGCAGCTTCTTTGGGAAAGGGTGGTTATGGACATACGGTTCGTATCGCTAACGAGCTCGGATACACCGGAATGAAAGCCCATGTGATAGACTTGGGAGGCGCGAGTGTTACCGGAGCCATCGGACAAGCGAGGACCATCTTAGTAGATAATCCGGATGCAGTTGTACTTGTAGCTGCTGCAGATATTCCTAAATCGGCATTCCGTCAAGTTTCCGATCTAAAGATGGTAAACGAAACAGTATGTCATCCTGAATTCGAATTAGATAATGGTGCCACCCTAATCGCAATGTACGGACTCATGATGAAAAGAATGATGTTCGAAGATGGGATCAGCTTAGATGATCTAAAAGAGATCACTCAAAAATTCAGATCCAATGCGATCGGAAACCCAAGAGCCTTCTATTATGGACAAGAGATCACTGAAAAACAAATGTCTCGTCCTATCTCCGATCCATATCCAACTCCAATGATCGCAATCGTAACAGATCATGGATTTGCTACAATCTTAGTTTCCGAAAAAAAAGCAGAGGAATGGAAATCAAAAGGTCTGATCCGAAAAGATCTAAAACCTTTACATCTTGTGGGAGCTTCTCACGCAGCCCATAGCGAATATTTCATTTTAAAAGGTGGATTTGATTCTCCTTCTGGAAATTCTGCTGAAAGACTTTTTGCCCAATCAGGTTATCAAAGAGAAGAAGTGGACTACGCTTGGATCTATGATTGTTTTCCTGGACAAGTGATCCAACAGTCCGCTCAATATTTTAAATTGGGTAAAAAGGAAGTCGTGAATGCTCTCAAAACTTCTTCATTAAAACTTTCTAATGGAAAGCAAATCCCTATCAATCAGATGGGCGGTATTCTAAATTACCAAGCAGCTATGTCTATTTCTGCGGCCACAGGGCTAGTAGATATCGCTGTCCAATACGGTCTATATGCACAGTCTGCAGATATAGGAAAAGTTCAGGCATATTCTCCGAGTTTAGCTCTTTTGGGAGGGAATGGTGGAATAGATAGTATCAATTCTATTGCGTTATTCTCATCGGAACGTCCTTCAAGCGATAGAAAGTCCAGGTCTCCGGTAATTTCTCCTCTTACTTTAAACAAACCAGGTGCAGATATTGGTGAAGAAGGTGTCGTTTGGTCTTCTACAACAGTTAACATGAATCCAGGATTCTCTTGGAAGCCTCCTTATTCTTTAGCTCTGATCAAGTTGGCAGAAAATCGTTTCGTTCTTGCAAACATCCACGAGAAGGATGGGACGATGCGCAAGTCTGGGGACGAATTGCAATACGACAGAACTCGGGTAAAGATCGAAAAAGAAGGCCGAAGATGGAAGGCCGTACTTTTATAAACCGATCGTTCGTCTTGCAAAACTAAATAGATTTTTTCTAATATTCTTCGCAGAAATCTAAAAAAAAATTGATTAGAATTGTTTTAAGAAGAAATACTTTTGCTTTGTTTTTGGAAAAAAATTTCCGAACTTGAAGTACGCTCTAAATCCTTTCCGTCAGATTTTTTCTCGGAAAGGAAAAGCGTTATCGGATTTGAATGATCTGAAAACAAGGCAGTCAAAATTTCAGTCTAATACATGAGTATGGCTAGCCCCGGATAAAACCGGATATCTGAAAAGAAAATGCGAGAACCCTTTCCGTGATTTGATCTTTGTAAAGGGGACGATATTCTTGTTTATCACTGCGGAGAACATTCGAACTGGAGAAGTCAGGACCTTTCTTGGAAAAGAAAGGATTTTAGTGCCTGATTCCAAACATACTGAGTTAGCACCTTCCCTTTCAGCACATTGGGAAACGGTAGAAGAATGTTTAGACTTACGTAAATATTCCAAATTTTTCTATGTCTCCGAAACGGAAGGCAGATGGCAAAGGGGAGAAGAAGTTTTAATCTCCACCGAAAGACCTATTTCAGACAGACCAGGAAGTAAAAGCCTCTCAATGGATCACGTAGATAGCTACAGAGTACTAGGAATTTTTTTAGAAAAGGAATAAAATCCGAGTAGAATACGAATTGGGAGAAGATAAGGTACGGACCCGACGCGATTCACTAACAATGGTCCAAAAAAAGAAAAAGAAACCATCACCTAAAAAGAAGGTAGTTAAACGGGCAAAATCCTCTTCTACCGGGACAAAAAGCGTACGTATCCCAAGAGATAACGACGTTAAGATGAGCGAAATGGTGGATTTGGCCGCCGAGATATTCGTTCAGACATTAGAGATCTCAGCTAAAATTCCGGACAAGCTCAGATCCAGACTGATCAAAAAACTCAAGGATGCTGCAAAAGAAGCGTTATCCTGAACAGATTCTACCCTGCCTCCAGGGATAGATTTTCAATTTTTCAGAAATTTTTTTCCAAAAACCTCGCTCAAACGAGGTGGGATTCCGTATTTATGTCCGTCGAAATTATTATGGAAACGATGTTTTTAGCAACAGCCCTTTTCTTGATTCTTTTCGAACAATATAAGGAAAGAAAGACCCGAGAGAAGGTATTTGTAGAACCTTTACGTAACTTCCTTCACCGTTAACCTACGGTCCAAGCGCCGGGCGAAAGGATGCCCCGGCCTTCGTTTTTCTCGCCTCGTTAATGTTGGAACCGACTTGAATCCTTCCGGATACCAGGGATAATGGCCTTGGGCGGATTTCAACTTCTATGAAGAACAAATTACTCACACCTATCAAAGCGATAGATACCTTCGTTAAATGCAAAAAAGAAGGGGAGCGTATTCCCATTCTGGTTTGGGACAGTTTAAGGACCTACCAAAGATGGAATCAGGTGGAGTTAACAGGACTTCTAAACGCTAGCGCCTATTTTCCTGATATTCTTTTTGAAAAAGATATGGAGAAGAAGATCCAGCAACGTCTGGACGAATTTAATTCCAGGATCGTGGACATTCCTATTAAATGAATCAAACTGCTGAACCTAATATTTTATACCAAGAAGCAAATCCTTACGGATCCTTAACCGCGTATTTAGAAGACGACGGAAGAACCGTTTATCTTTATCTACAAGCGGAAGAAAGCCCCGACTTTGCGATCAAATCCGTTTGGGTATGTAATCGAATCGATGCGCCTAAAACAAGAACAGATCAAGATCTAAGATCAGGCCTTGCACCATTCTTAACAGAAGAAGAAGTTGCTGATCCAAAAGGCCAACCTGAGTTCGATCCCAAAGAGATCCATTTCATTTGGTCAGAAGAAGGAAACGGAGTCTCTTTATTCTATAAAGAAGAACTGATCGCATATCTTCCTCCTTGGTCAGGTATCAAAGGATTTCATGGATATTCTAAATTTGCGAAAATGGATACAATCACTGCATATCCATTAGGTAACACGGAATTCGGAGTGATTCCTGATCGTATCAACCAAGACAGAAATTTTTGGGAATATAGATCTACTAAAGGGGTTTGGAAGAATATACAAGAATCCAGACTTGCTTATCTAGAATATGTGTTTGGTAAACATGATAAGTATTGGTCTGCTGATGGTGGAAAATATCCACAACTAGGTATCGTAAGATTCGCTCCTAAGAATATGCCTGGCGTTTATGTATATTCTACTGTAGGAATGAGCGCACAAAATCTTCCTTCTGTTGAATTATACAGAAAAGATTACGAAAATTATGCGAGAATAGAGTTAGTCTGTGCAGTAAAAGTTTCAGACGAGGATAGATCCGAAAGTTGGGTCCCACACCAAATCGGGGAGATCATTCGTTATCCTTGGGTCATCGGTAAATGGTTTGGACATGGACATTCTATCGCGATGAACAGAAGAGATCCGGAAGCTTTGTACTTAAGTTTTAGCTCTTTTGTTATCAGAGAGATCGGAAAAGAAGAAGGATTCCCTGAATTAACAGATCTAAAGTCTGAAAGAGGAAATCCGATCAAATTTCTGGCTATGATCCCTGTTTCAGAGGAAGAAAGGGTCTTTATTGAAGAAAAAGGCGCTGAAGAGTTCTTTTCTCTATTAGATTCCACTCAATCTAAGTGGATCCATAATCCAGAGAGACAATCTACAATCTGATCGCGGAATGAAGACTTTTATCTCTAAGCGATGTCTAATTCTTCTAAACTTATTCTTAGCATTTAGTTTTTTAAATCTAAGTTTAAATGCTCAAGATAAAACTTCTACAGCTTCAATAGAAAAAATTTGGGAGAATATTTACTCTCAAGACTTCGTCTCTGCTAAAAAACTAGTACAAAAAGAACTTCAATCTTCTAATTCAGAGTCATTGCAGCTTCTTTCCTTGATGGAAATCTGTTTGAATGGCCTCGAAAGATATAAACAAGCGGATGAAAGTCGTAAAAAGATCCTAAACGTTTGGGAAAAGAACCATAAAAAGGCTTATCTAGAAGAGAATTATCCCTTAAATCTTGCTACTTGGACTAGAATGGCAGTAGTTACACCGAATATTTTAGTATTAGGAGCGGAATATTACCTTCCTTATCCTGTAAATGCTAAGAAAGAAGGCTTCTATTATCATAAATTCACTGCATATAACCGCTATAGTAAGCATGCTATTAAGTTTTTTAAGTTAGAGAACTCTCCTAAAACCGAAAAAGAGTATAGATTATTCGAAATTTCGGAAGAAGGAGAAGCAAAACTAGTTAAAAGTTACGGAAATACACTGCCGGATTTCAGAGATGAGATGAAAGATGTGATTAAATATCTAAATCTTTAAGTGATCTTACCTAAAGTGTTGTATTTTTACAACAGTATCCGTTAGAAAATCGGAAAATACTAATAAAGAAGGGCTATAAAAGAAAAAACCCGCCTCAAAGAAGCGGGTTTTAAGCTTCATTTCTTCCGTATCAAGTACGGAAGAGATGTTGTTGAAGTTAGTTATTTCTTTTTCGCAACTTTCTTCTTAGCAGCTTTTTTCTTAGCTACTTTTTTCTTAGCTGCTTTCTTGACTGCTTTCTTTTTTGCAACCATTGACGTCCTCCATGTATTAGAACTTTATTGCCCTTCATATAATATGAAAGATCAAGAAAGGTCTTGGATAGTGACATAATTAAGCAATTTACTTTTCATTGTAAAGTATTTTAATTAATTTTAGGAAAAAAATTTTAAGAAGTTGATTTATCACAAAGTGATACTTACTCGGAGACTTCTAGACAAACAAAAGAGATATCATCGCTAGGTTCTTTGTAATTTCTAAACTCTTCTAGCGTTTTTTTGATAAGATCAGCTAGTGATTGAGCATCTTTATCATGATTTAAGGATAATATTCGTAAAAGATTCTCTTCTCCGAAGATTTCTTCGTTATCATCGAACGTTTCAGTCACTCCGTCGGTGAACAAAACTAATTTATCACCTGGATTTAAATGAATAGTTAAGATTCTATAATCAGTTGGTAGAACACCTAATACTCTTTGAGTTTCGTTTCTAAGTTCTATTCTTCCACCTTTTCGAATACAAATCGGCGGAGTATGACCTGCATTTACGAATGAAAATGCTCCATCGCTAGCGTTATATATCCCTGCGATGGATGTCATGAACTCGCTTCCTCTATATCTCTCGATCAAAAACAAGTTAATCGCTCTAAAAATATCAGGAAGAGAAGAAGAATTGCCCAATTGACGGCGAATAATTCCTCTTACTGCAGAAACTAGATAACCTGACCCAAGTCCATGTCCTGATACATCTCCTAAGAATAATAACTGTCTCTTAGGAGAAAGTTTGAGAATATCTAGATAATCTCCTGAAATTCCTACTGCAGGAAGAGTAAAATAGCCTAATTGAACCGATTTTATGGTCTCTAACTCAGGTAAATGAAGAGTTTTATCCAAGACCGCCGCCATATTTAGATCTCTAACGATCCTTTTTTTCTCTACTTCATCTACTAGAAGGGAGTAGTTGCGTATGAGTAAGGATGCTAATCTAGTACATTCTTTTAAGAATCTTAGCTCACCTAGTGTGAAATTCTTACGATTGATCTTCTCTCCAACCAAAAATACTGCGATTACCTCTTTTCCTTTTTCAAAATTGAATAAAGGATATGCTAGTTGGACTTCCATCTGGTTTAAAAATTTAAACACAGACTCTCTAATCCCTAATCCATACGCTAGGTGAGAAGTAATCGTAACTTCAGTATGATTTTCGAAATAGGTCCAGATCTCGGATCCATAAGGAATTCGAATGAAGTTTAGATTTCTAAGGTCTGTGCCTGAAAATTTATCCGCTGGGATCAATATTTGGAGTTTTTTCACTTCTAGGGCATCAACAAGTCTGCGGATCAAACTATTGATTGTCGCCCTCATAGAGATTGGAGCGCCGATCATTACGGATAATTCTTCAAGTGCTGTGTGAAGTTTCGGATTATTCCTAAAACTCCAATAATCTATCCACTTATACAATTTATTGTTCAACGAACCTAAAAAGTAAGCAGCGGCCACTACATAGAATAAATTCCACTCTCTTTGGTGTTTTCCTAAAAATCCGGGATTCCATCTTACAAAAAATTCAAGACCGAATAAATATCCGAAAGTTAAGATCAAGATAGAATAAATAGAAGTTAAAGAAGAGCTGAAAGCGATCTGAACTGGGACCAATGAATAAGTGTAAGTCCCGAACACAATTAGAACTGGAAACAGGATCAAAGCCGTCATCAAATAAGGACGGATCATGAAAAAACTTTTAGTGGATCCTAACTCGGCCATTAAGAATGGAACGACCGTAATTAAGAAGAATGCTAAAACGATACTTAACTTCTTGGAAACTTCCTGAAAAGTCCCTTTGTTCCTGAATGTATGAAATACCAATTGCAAGATACAAATTCCTGCGGAGAACAGATTGAAATACATTCCATTCACAGATAAGAACTGGAATAGATCCGGATTTCCTTTTTGGGAAAGGCCTACAAATCCTGCGACCAAGGAAAATATTACCTGTGGCGCAAACCATCTGGAAGGTATTTCTTTTCCTCTTAATCTAAAGGAAACATCTAAGATCAAAAATCCTGTGAAATATAAGAAAAAGAAAAACGGAAAAAGGAAGTCGTGAAACGCTAATAAGAAGAAATTAAATAAGAATAAGGATGATAAAGACCCGAATAATAAGAAAATGTATAAATCTCTGGTATAAAAGAAAAACCAAATCGCTACTAAGAAATATAATAAGGATAAAAATATATCCGGTAAGAAATCCTTCAAAACTTCAAACGAGGATCTCATATCCAATGAGAGACTTTTAACTATACTTCCTTCTTTTGCAAAAAAATGGAATGAGTGTCCGGATAGTCCGTAATCTGCTCCTAACTTTCGAACGATCTCATATTCGATTAGGTCTATTTTCATTCCGACAAGATTCGAATGGGAAGTGCTCGCAACAGCGATCTTTCCGTTAGGATAAAAGTAAAAAGGAAACCTTGCTTCTTTAGAATAAGAATTCAATAATCCCGAAAACAGGATCAAACTGAAAAGGATTACTGAAAGAAATACGATCAGAATATTTCTCACGGCTGTATCCCCAAATGTTGAAAGGAAATAATATTACGATCATTCCAAGTTAAGAAGAGTGCGTCTTTTCCTGGAGTTTCTATATTCTCCCAACCGATAGATGCTAAGTTCCTATCAGGCTTAGAAGCATCGAATAATTTGAAATTTTTCCCTATGAATCTAAGAGAGATCTTACCTGTTTCTTTTTGGACCATTCCTACTGCGAGGTCGTATCTCTCTGTCCAAGAAATCTCTTTTAAGTTATCTTCCACTAAAGATTTGATTTGAAGAATATTTTTTAATTCTCCGTTCAATCGAGAAGAATATAGAGTTCCTAATATATAACAGAGAGCTAAAACAGATACTGCATTAGTTACGCTCAAACGTAAGAATACAAAATAAAAATCTCCGGAAGGACTTTGGAAGAATTCCAGAAGTTCTCCTGGTTCTCTGGACAATAAATCTATTTTGATATCTCCTACCATTGGAGGTTCCGGGGATTCCAAAAACTTGCGGATCTTTCCTGCATTCTCCAATTCTTTTCTGTATTTTTTATTTTCTGCGATTTGAGAAGAAAGGATCTGATTATGAACAGCCAGAGCACATTTCCCTGCTAAGAAGCCTAACTCATGTCTTACATTGTCCTTTGGAATATTAGAAACCGCTAAAAATCCAAAAAGTTTTTCTCTAAATACGAAAGGAAGGATGAAGTTTGCTCTCAAACTTACAAAGTCTTCGTTAATAATTTTATTTTGATCCGGTTCTCCTATCATGGCACCGGATCTTTTGTTCAAGATGTAAGTGAGAAGTGCCGCTCTAGGATTAATCCCTTCTAATGTATTAACTTTTCTTTGTTTTTTATGAGCGTACGTGTATAACTCATAATGGACTAAGTCATTCTTTAAGATCGCTAACTTTCCGAAATTACTATTGGTTAGTCTTACTAATTCCGGGAATACGTTCTTGATCAATCCTTCTGAATCAAATCTTCTATGAGCTAGTCTGGAAGAACCCGGATCATCGCTTAGATATTCTGAAACGAATGTAGACTTTAAGAATCCTGAAATTTTTTCCTGTATAGGTAATATCCCGAAAACTCCGAAGACCAAACAGGTAAGTACTGCGATCTCACTTACGAATTCTATTTCTTTAGGAAGAAGATAAATACTAAGTTCGTATAGACCTAGGATAACGAATACGGAAAGTAATCGTACAGCTACAGTAATAGCTGAAGAGATAAGTCGTAGATCAGAAAAATAGGTCTTCACGTTTCAGGGATTCGATACGGATTCGACAAACTTAGGTTGTGTAGTATGCGTTTTCCTTCACGTAACCTTCGGTCAGGTCGCATCCCCAGAACACCATCTCTTTGTTTCCGGTATTCAATACCACATCGACGAAGATCTCGGAATTCTTTTTTAGATACTCCGACAATTTTTTGAGGGTTTCCGAATCTGCACCTTTGACCGGAAGTCCTCCGAAATAAATTTCCAAAGAGTCAAAAGGGATAGGTTCATCAAAAACTTTGCCAACTGCCATGACCAATCTTCCCCAATTCGGATCTCCTCCGTAAATTGCAGTTTTGATCAATGGTGAATTTAGAATGGATTTACCGATCTTTCTGGCCTGGGACTCATCCTTGGATTTTTTGATACGAACTTCGATCAATTTAGTGGCGCCTTCTCCATCTCTTGCTACTTCTTTGGCAAGATCGGTGCATATTCCTAAAAGTGCCGATTTGAATTCGTTCGCATCTACGGAACCCGCAAGACCATTACTGAGCAAGGCAACAGTATCGGATGTAGAAGTATCCGAGTCTATGGTGATACAATTAAAACTTAAGTCCACGCAGTCTTTTAAGATCGGATAAACTTCTCCTTCGATCTGAGCATCAGTAAGAATATAAGAAAGCATAGTTGCCATATTCGGCTCTATCATTCCTGCACCCTTCGCCATGCCAAAGATAACTGCTTCTCCATTCGAAGATTTTATCTTTCTCACGGAAATTTTTCTACGAGTGTCGGTGGTCATGATAGCTTCTGCTACTTCATCCAGATTACCCGGTTTTAAATTCGATTTTGCCTGAGCACATGCGGGGAGAATTACCTGCATAGGCAGAGGAACTCCAATTACTCCGGTAGAAGAAGGTAGTACGGAAGTTTCCGCAATGCCAAGAGACTTTGCGATCTCGGAACAGATCTGTCTGGAATTTGAGATCCCTTTTTCTCCTGTGGCAACATTTGAGTTTTTAGAATTGATAACTACGGCTTGTAGAACTCCATCTTGTATATGTTCTTTGCCTACGATGACTGGAGCTCCCGGGAAATTATTTTTAGTAAATACCGCAGCAGCCTTGCAGGGTTTTTCAGAGTAGATAACTCCGAAATCTTTGGTTTTGTCTTTGATACCTATATTTGTACCAAATGAAAAAAAACCCTTGGGATAATCCATGTTCTAACCTCGACCGGAGGGTCCGGGATCTCGGTAACGCGTAGCGCATCACCGTTTTTTATATTGAATCTCTATATTCGCGTTGGGGCTGTTTTAGGAAAAGCGTATTACGAGTAAATGCTCGGATTTCAAACTTCCGAAATTTCGGAATACTCTAACGGAATTGTCACAGAGAAGATAGTTCCGCCTTCCGGATTATCGAAAACTTTGACAGAACCGTGATGTAACCTAACAATATGTTTCACGATAGAAAGACCTAAGCCTGTTCCGCCTTCTTTCCTGGATCTGTTCTTATCCACTCGGAAGAATCTTTCAAAAATCCTTTCTTTATCCTCGTCCTTGATCCCGATCCCTTGGTCAATGACCTGAAAATTCACCGAGTCAGGTTCCACCTTTGCAATTTTCAAAGTGATTGTTTTATCATCCGGAGAATAAGAAGAAGCATTCGAAATTAAATTTAAAAGCATATGCTCTAGAAGAACCCAGTCGGCAGAAATAGTCAGAGGAGAAGGCATATCCACTACTAACTTTTGTCCTTTCGGAGAAATTACTCCGTCCACAGTGAAAGAAAGATTTTCTACCAGGGACTTTAACGTGAATTCTTCAGGTTGAGCGATTGCAGATTGGTTTTCAATTCTAGTGATCGTAAGCATGTCTTCTACGATGCGTACCATTCTGTCTGTGTTTCTAGAGATTGCGTCTAAAAACCTTTTCTCATGGCTATCTTCCAAAAGTTTTAAACGGCCTAGTAATGTTTCCGTGTAACCTTTGATAGAAGTGATCGGTGTTTTTAATTCATGAGAAGCATTTTGTACGAACTGTTCTCTTATCAGATAAGATTGTTTTTCTTCCGTGATGTTTCGAATCACTCCGATAAACATCAATAGATTTCCGTTCGTTCGAAGCGGATACATTTTGATTGCGTAAAAATTTTGGCTTAGATCCAGCTCTGTTTTAGGTTCACTCTTTCCGGAAAGATTTCTTTTTATAAAGTCTAGAAGTCTCGGATCTTTGACTGCATCTTCTACCTTTCTAGAACCTGAATTAGGTTCGATCAAGGAACCGGGAATACTT
The DNA here is from genome assembly GCF_004770105.1 of Leptospira andrefontaineae. Taxonomy (NCBI): domain Bacteria; kingdom Pseudomonadati; phylum Spirochaetota; class Leptospiria; order Leptospirales; family Leptospiraceae; genus Leptospira; species Leptospira andrefontaineae. The sequence continues at coordinate 92,885 of NZ_RQEY01000016.1, forward strand.
CTGTTTTGAAAAACGATAGAGCCTTCCAGATCGACCGAGAATACACCTTCTTTCAAGTTTTGTAATACTGAATCGAACTTTTCCTTTTCGATGGTAAGATCCACGAATTGGTGTTTCAAACGTCCGGACATTAGATTGATGGAGACAGCAAGATCAGCTAACTCTTGGATCTCAGGAAGACTTAGCTCGGAGCCGAAATCTCCAGCGTTGATCTCTCCAGTTTTCATCTCGATCTGGTTGAGAGTTTGTGTTACGCTTCTAGCAATGGAGAAGGACATATAAAAAGTCCCAAACATTGCGAGAAGGATATAAGCAGAGAATAAAAGTATTTTCAGGTCAGGGTTGATCAAGTCCTCTAAAAAGAGGACGATCCCCGCGACAGCCATAAGGAAAACGAGTAGAAGCCAGTTACTTAAGAGTAGTTTAGAAAATAAGCTACGCCTCATTGAATCTGTAACCAATCCCGCGAATGGTTTCTAACCTCTCCTTCTCTTCTCCTAGTTTATCCCGGAGTCTTTTAATATTAACATCAACAGCGCGATCCGTCACGTAAATATCTTTGCCCCAAACCTTATCTAGAAGTTTGTCTCTGGTAAATGCAACGCCTGTATTGGTCATAAATAGATAAAGAATTTTATACTCGATCAATGTAAGATCGATTTCTTCATTATTAATGAATACTTTGTGAGCTTTTGGGTTTAAGAAAATTTTGCCGACCGTGATGTTTCCTTCTTGGTCTTGCTCATCTTCTCCTTCTCCCGATCTTCTTAATACGGAACGAACTCTTGCGATGAGTTCTCTGGTGGAGAATGGTTTTCTAACATAATCGTCCGCACCAAGCTCCAGTCCTAAAACTGCGTCGGTCTCTCCGGACTTTGCGGTCACCATAATGATTGGAAGAGAATATTTTTCTTTGATCCTTTTGCAAAGATCCATTCCCCCGATACCTGGAAGCATTAGATCCAATACCACCAAGTCGGGCAGATTTTTTTCGATCCTAGGAAGCACCTCTAAACCGTTTTGGCAGGTGTCAACTTGGTAGCCATTCTCTTCTAAATGAAATTTGATCAGTTCTGCGATATCCTCTTCGTCATCTACTACGAGGATTTTTTGGCCTGGGCTGCCGGAAGCATTTTTCATAAATTCGCTGAAGCTCTTTCTCCTACGCCTCGGAGGATTTTTATCGTTAGTCGTCGGGGTGGAGGATCCTTGGATTTGGATAGGTTCCATCCCTTCAGATTGTCAGAAAATCGTTACAAAAGGTTTACACCAATATTACAATCGCCGGAAAAAGATTATTCTGGGCTTCTTCTTATGACAACCAGTAAACAAAAAGGAATATGTTCCTTTTTGAGTTCTATATTAGACGAGGGGTTACTCAATCCCTATCCTTAATAATTTCGTTTAACTCGCTGATTAGTTTTCTTTGGCGGAAAAGGACATAAAGAACAAATCCTGAAAATAAAACCAAACCCAAAACGTAAACCCAGAGTAGACCTTTTAATCTGCTCTGTTCTTCTTCGATCGCTTTGATTGTAGTTAGGTGTTCGACTAAGAAAAAGTAATTATCGGATTGGGCCCAGGATTTTCTGGCTTCTTCCCTGATCTGGGTGATCAGAACATCCGCTTCTTGTTTACTCATGTTTTGGATGAGTGGGAAGACAGAGTCTAACTTCATTTCTAAGAATTCTTTTGCAGTTAATTTGGTCTCAGGTTGTTTTTCTTGTGCGGAGATTTGGTTTCCGAAGGTAAGCAATAAAGATAAGGCGATCCCAAAACTGAAATATTTCATTCGTCGAATCCTAACTTGTTTTTCCATTCCTTGGTATAAGGACTCTTATTTTGCACAAGATAAATCCCTATTAGAACCGTAAAAAGCAGGAACAAAAAGCCGCTAGTAGCTAAAATCGCATGTAAAATCCCTGTTTGGAAGAGAAAATTCCAATCCGTAAACAAAAGAACGGTTAAAGGAGAAAAAGCCAAGATCAGGATTGTGATCAAGATCAGCCGGATATGCCTCAGATGGATCAAATGAAGCATTACTTTTTTCTTAAGCATAGGTGGTACATCGTCGTTCACCCTGCCTTCCGGAGGTTTTACAAAAAAATCCAATTGCTCCCGCAACTCGTCGGGAAGTTTATCTTTTTCCGTGCTCATCGTCTTTCTTCAGCCAATCGCGTAGGATTTCTTTCCCTCGAAAAATATAACTCTTTAAAGTATTCATTTTCAAGTTTAAATTTTCGGAGATATCTTTATAGGACATATTCTCGAAGTAGTGTAACGATATAGGTTTCCTATATAGCTCGGGTAACTTGTCTACCAGGGATCTGATCTTTTCCGTGGTTTCTTTTTCTAATACTTCGGATTCTTGAGAGGAGAAATTGTCTCCCAGCTTCTCGCTGGATAACGTATCTATTGGAGCATCTATCTCCGGGTGCTCTTTACGGTATCTGCGGATGATCTCATTTCTTGCAATGGAGAAGACCCAAGTGGAGAATTTGGACTTTCCTCTGAATGTGGACAATCCTTCGAATGCTTTCAGAAAAACATCCTGTGTAAAGTCCTCTGCTTCCGCTTCGTTTCGGAACGCTTTTTTTGCCTGAGAATAAACCATCGCCTCATACTTTAATACGAGTTGTTCGAATGATTCAAAATCTCCGGCTAGAACTTTTTGAATATTGGCCCAATCCTCCGGATCGCATAGGATTGGTTCTTCCGGTTTCATGGGAGTAATAATAAACCTATTTTATGGAAGGATCGGATTTCAGTAGGACCGATTCACTTCCTAGGAGACCATTTATAATAACAGAGAAGACCTAAGCCTGTACCAAGGGGGATCAATCCTCCTAGCATCGCTAAAGATTTTCCTAATACTAAAATGAAAGTAACGGAAAGAGCTACACCAACAAAGGTAAGTATCAGTCCTAAGAAGAAGGAATAAAGACGCAGATCAAATTTTTCTTTTTGATAAAGGCCTGCTTTGATGATCGCCATTCTCTGACGATACCACCAAAAGAATAGGAAGAATAATAATAACCATCCGAAGATGATGCCTACGATCGGAATACTATACAGGATCGCTTTGTATTCTCCACCAGGCTGACTTGCTTGGATGGCGAACTTGATCTCTTCTAGACTGCGAAAGAGGGCTTCCTTTTCTTCCGGAGTCATCTGCTAAGAACCGCCACCTTAAGTGAAGAAGTTTCTCCCTTTTTAAAGTAAGGGATTTTTTGTTCAATGCCAGGTCTGCCGGCGAGAGACTCATACCAGTCTTCTTCTTTCCAGCTTTCTTTTAGATAACTAGTGCGGATGTCGGAATTAAATAGATCCTTAATTTTGCTCATTGGAATGCTCCTATGTAAAATGCCTTTCGAAGTTCGAATACGAACTTTAAAACTCCCGGAAAAAGGGTTTTAAATTATGTCGTATATAATTTCGGTCCACTTTTGGAATCCCTAAAGTGGAAAACCTCGTAGGACTACATTTTTTAGAGACGTAAGGGTTAGAAGAAAAATTGGGAGATGAGACAAAAAAATAGAAAGAAAGAAAAATCAAAAACCTTGGATCTTTCGTTTTATGCGGAAACTATTCGGACTTTTTCACGTCCAAGAACGGCGCTGAATTTAGGTTAGGAGTTCTTAAAATGGGAGAACGATCGAACCCTGCATGTTCTCTTAAGAAGTCCACAATGATCCTTGCAGTGGCTCCCCATAAAAGCCCTTCCTCTATATCAAAGTAAAATACTTCTAATAAAGGTGAGTCAGGCTTCCTTCTTCCCTTAATACTGTAGAATGGGGCCTCCCAAAGTCTGTCCAGCTCCAGCACGATGACTCTTTCTACTTCTTCCGGATTGAATTCGAATTTGAAATCTCCTGAATATTTAGCTAAGAATGGAGTGATGTGAAATCCAGTATGAGTGAGTTGCCCTCTGTAATTTCCGATCACGGATAATTCTTTGTCTGGAGCTCCCATCTCTTCTTCCCATTCTCTGAGAGCTGTGAATAGAAGGTCCTTATCCTCTGGATCTTTGACTCCACCTGGAAAAGAGATCTGTCCAGGATGTGAGGCAAGATTCGGATTTCTTTTTTGAAGAAGGAAGCCGTCTTGTCCGTTCTTTTGGAATACAGGCATGACTACGGAAGAATGTGCTACATCTTCCGGTAGATTTGGTTCTCCTTCCGGTAGAAAGGGAAGTTCCTTTTTTAGTTTATCTAATTCTAATCTAATCAAATTTCTTTTTGATCGGGATCAAACCGGACAAGGTGGTCTCGTACGGTTTAGATTGCATTGCAGCTATAATAGAAGGTCCGTAATTTTCTACCTTCCAGTTGGAAAAGATACCTAGCTCTTTTAACTCTTCGATAGATTTAGGATTTCTTTTCGCAATCTCCGCGATATTCTTATTAGACGGCATCAAGTTGTGACCCATCCGGCGAATGGACATGATTGTTTCTCTCCACTGCCTTAATCTTTTAAATCTGTCCGCTTCTTCCCCTGCCAAATCTTCAATGGATCTTTTGAATAGATCATTTTTTTGGATAGGAGGACCGCTTGGATTTTTATAAACCTGATATAAATTTTCGGCGTCTTTTTTGCCTAAAATATCTATAAGTTTGTTCAACTCACCTCGTGACTTGACTAATTCCAGAACCTTATCGTTATTCCAAACTCTGAAAGGAGCCTTGTTCACTCTTTTTGCTTTTTCGTCTCGGAAGCCTAGAGTATCGTGAAGTGCCCTTCTTTCGTCGGAACCCAACTCAAGAACATTGGGAAATTTTTCCAGATTGATGGAGAATCCTTCGAAAGGTTCAGGCTCCTCTTCCGCGATTTTTGCGAACTCAGAAACCGCTTCGTCTAACAATTTACGTTTTCCGAGTTCCTCGCTCATTTTAGTCCAAATGGATTCCAGATAAACCGTGTCCAGGGCTGCATATTGGAGCTGACTTTTTTCTAGAGGGCGCTTTTCCCAGTTGGATTTTTGCTCCTTCTTCGAAAGTTTGACCTTGTGGTAATGTTCCACAAGATACAACAAAGAGTTCTGTTCTAAGTCTAATAAACGAGAGCTGAACATCGTATCTGCGATGTTGATAAACTTGAAACCGAAGTCTCTTTTCAGAGCTTTGATATCGTCCGAAGCGGAATGAAATATTTTTAAAATGCTAGGATTCTCGAATAGAGGGCCTAACCCGGTGAGGTCGTCCAAACGAATAGGGTCAAAGATATAATTCTTACCCTTAGAGGATATTTGGATGAGACAAACTTTGGAATAGTAGGTGTAATAACCGCTGGATTCCGTATCAATAGAGAGGCAATCGGATTGAGAGAGAGTAATCAATGCCAACTGTAGGCTTCGGACGTTGTCTACGACAATATAATCGGATTGTATTTGCATCTAAAAGGCGACCTGGGAGACTAGCGTCGGAAGGGGGACCATGAGTTCGATTCCCAATACGTCCAGTCTACGGACCCTAGTCCGAGATGACAAACCAAAAGAAGAATGTGCCATCTTTGGGATTTTTAATTCTCCCGAAGCGGCCAATTTCACTTACCTCGGCTTGTATTCTATGCAGCATAGAGGCCAAGAATCGAGCGGGATCGTTTCCTCCGATGGAGAACATCTCTACCGCTACGCCGGAATGGGATTAGTAGCCAATATTTTTACCGAAGGCAAGATCCGGGAGCTAACCGGAACCGCGGCCATCGGGCATAATCGTTATTCTACCACTGGTGCGAGCTTCTTAAGGAACGCTCAACCTCTTAGGGTTGAGTCCCATTTAGGGCCGATCGCTCTGGCTCACAACGGAAACCTTGTAAATTCTTGGGAAGTTCGTTCTCAATTGGAAAAAGAAGGTTCCATTTTCCAAACTACAATCGACTCAGAAGTGATCGTCCATCTCATGGCTCGCTCCGGAGAAACCGATCTACTTTCCGCACTTTCTTCTGCTCTGAAAAAAGTGAGAGGGGCATATTCCCTTGTTGTTCTTACCAAAAACCAATTGATTGCTGTTCGTGACCCGAACGGTTTCCGTCCTTTGGTTATGGGAAGAAGGGATGACGGATCCATAGTATTCGCATCCGAAACCTGCGCATTCGATATCACCGATACCACTTACGAAAGAGATGTGGAACCTGGTGAAATGATCGTTGTGGATAGAACTGGAACCCGTTCCTTCTATCCTTTCCCACCTGCAAAACCTGCGCTTTGTATTTTCGAATACATTTATTTCGCGAGACCAGATTCCAATATTTTTGGTGAGTCAGTTTACAAAGTCCGCAAGGCACTTGGAAACCAACTCGCTCAAGAACTTCCTGTGCAAGCCGATGTTGTGATCCCTGTTCCGGATTCTGCAAATATAGCAGCGCTTGGATATTCAGAGGCTTCCGGAATTCCTTTCCAACAGGGATTGATCCGTTCTCACTATGTGGGTAGGACTTTCATCGAGCCGGACCAAAAGATCCGAGATTTTGGTGCTAAGATCAAATACAATGTAGTGAAGAATGTAGTGGATGGAAAACGTGTTGTGATCGTGGACGATTCCATCATGAGAGGAACCACCAGCCGTAAGATCATTAAGATGATCCGAAATGCAGGTGCTACCGAGATCCACTTAAGAGTTTCCGCTCCTCCTACTGTTTCCCCTTGTTATTACGGGATAGACATTCCAACCCATAAAGAATTGATCGCTGCTACACATACGATCGAAGAGATCCGAAAGTATTTGAGAGTGGATTCTATTGCTTATCTTTCAGTGGATTCTATGCACAAAGCGGTGAATGATCATAGGGGCGGAGGTTTCTGCAACGCTTGTTTTACCTCGGATTATCCTGTGGAATTCCAAAGCGATATGGGAAATCAAAAGAGTTTATTCAAGGAATACGAGGTAGAAGAAAGGGTCTAAATATTTCCGTTCCATCGGAGTTTTAGACCTTTATTTTACTCTAAAAACTTGAGGCCTTCTTCCGAAGGTGATGAAGTCCGACTCTTCTCCTTTGATATAAGCGGACAATAGGCTTTTTTCAGAAAATCCTATATGGTTCTGCTCTTCTAACATTCCTAATATTTCTAAAGCAGCATCCTTATCCAAAGTATTCAGATAATTTAATACTTCCTGGTGTGAGTTCTTTTTATGAGCTTCTTCTATAATTTTGAGAACTTCTTCTCTTGCTCTTAATAGGGATTCTTTTCTTTCTACAAGTCCTTCCATCGTAGAGAGTATAATATTAATCTCTGGATCTTCTGAAAATAATTCAATTAGATGAGGATAGATCCCCGGGAATCGGATCGGGAATTCGTAGAGAGAATCTTCTAACCCTCTGTAGAGTTCTGCTTCTTCTTCTTTATTTAATCCTAAAGATTCTCCAAGCATGAGCAGAGTTTCGATAGGCATAAGTCCTAAAAATCTTGCCGCGAATATATTATCTTTTTTGGTTCTAAGACAGAATAAAATAAATTTGGAAATTCTTTCCGGAGGAAGTCCGTTCCAGAATTGTGCTGCTTTTGAATCCAGAAAATTACTTTCTGTTCCAAAGACCTTCTTCTCTTTTTTAAGTTTTTGGAATATTTTAAAATCTTCTTTTACGATCCTATACAGTAAAGAATCGTCCATCTCCAGAATTGTGGACATTACTTGGTCCGGAGAAGAGATAGAAAGAAAATATCGGACTAGATCGAAACCAATTTCTGATCTTGTAGAAAAATTCTCTAAAATATCTGCGGGTGCTTGTTGGAATGCAGTGGCTCCAACTGAGAAAGAGTTAACCCCTTCTAAAAACTTTTCTAATTTTTCGAAGGCAAAACAAGCCTGTTCACCGGAGTCATTCCAATTCGATTCCCTATAAAAATCCCTACAATTTCCGGGACAGGGTTTGGACTCAGAGACTCCCGCTAGGCAGGTTCTTTCTTCTTGTCTTTTGTTTTCAGGGAATAAGGTCACCGCAATCACGCATATCCGGAGCGTATGGATTTAGGATTTTCATGCCGGAAAACACCCATGTCTTTTTGACCATCGGACAATAGAAACGGTTTCTTCCAGACTGTAGTCCATGCGCTTTCATTGTACTCGCTAAAACTTCGCTGAACTTCGAATAGGCCTCAAAGGATATTTTCACATCCGAAGATTTTACCTCTTCCAATACATTCTTCATTTCTAGCGCTGAAGATTCCAAGCCACCTTTTGCTTCTACCAAAGAATTTATGGAAGAAATTAATCCACTTACGTCCGGAGAAACACTCTCCGTTGTTAAGAGAAATTGAATTATCTTATCGTTTTCCGACAAAACTTTTTCGAATAGGGGTTTTTCTGTCTCTAATACAGGCTTCTCTTCCTTTTTGCAGAAGGAAAGAGAAAGTAATAATGAGGATAATAAAATTAGTATAACGAATCGTTTCATCCTATTCTCCAAATATGAGTAAATACTCGGGAATCGAGCCTCTTAGACCATAAAAAAATCTTTTTTAGGTTCTGGCAACCGTTAGAGCTTCAAACTAATCTCTGAAAAAATGGGTTCAAAGCTTTTGCCTATATAGGAAATTAGGAGGAAAGGCAAGGCTCTAATGTATTTTGATAAGCATGTTTTTGTCTGCGAGAATGTCAGAGCAGAAGGAGAAAGGCCTTCTTGTGGTCCGAAAGGATCTCCTCAATTACTCGCTTATATGAAAAAGAGAGTACAAGAACTTGGATTAAAAGGTAAGATCCGTATCCAAAAATCAGGATGTTTGGATCGATGCGAGCTGGGCCCAGTGCAGGTTTCTTATCCGGAAGGTCTTTGGTTTTCTATCAAAACTCAAGAAGACGCGGAAGCATTTATACAAAATCATATAATAGAAAATAAACCGGAAGCGATCCGGCATCTGACATTAAAGGACGAAGAGTGAGAGGGTAATCAAATGGCAAAAAAATTCGAACTACCAAAATCGTATCTTGCATACGAATTGAAAGAATACAGCAACGAACCTGGAAGAGCTAAGATTGTAGAAAAAGAACTGAAACCTTTAAAGAAGGGAGAGGTTCTACTTAAGGTTCATTCCGGTTCCATAAATCCATCTGATCTAATGTTCATGAGAGGACTTTACGGAATTAAGAAAAAACTTCCTGTCGTTCCCGGTTTTGAAGGAAGCGGTTTGGTAATAGCAAGCGGCGGAGGTTGGAGAGCAAATTCTCTTGTGGGTAAACCGGTCGCATGTGTGGCTCCGAATAAAGGTGACGGACCTTACGCAGAATACATGATCACTGATGCGTATTCCTGTTTTACTTTAGGTAAAGATGTGAGTTTGGAACAAGGCGCTTGTTTGTTCGTAAATCCTATCACTGCTTGGGCGCTGTTAGACCAAGTCATCCGAGAAAAACATAAGGCATATGTCCAAACTGCAGCCGCTTCCGCATTGGGAAAAATGTTATTAAGACTTTCTAATAAGAAAGGAATCCCTGGTATTCATGTTGTTAGAAGAAAGGAGCAGGTTGATCTTCTTAAATCTCTCGGTGCAGAACATGTATTGGATTCCAGTTCTCCGAATTTTGATAGGGAACTTAGGGTTCTTTCCAATAAACTGAATGCTACGATTATGTTGGATGCAGTTGCGGGAGAGATCACTGGAAGAGCATTAGCCGCAATGCCTTATGGGAGTAAATGTGTGGTTTACGGTGCATTATCAGAAGAGCCCATTTCTTACCATGCAGGACTTGGTATTTTTCAGGACAAAAAGATAGAAGGTTATTGGCTTTCTTCTTGGATGCCTCAGCAAAACCCTTTAAAAATCTGGAAGATCACTTCAGAGATCCGTTCTCTTTTAGGAAAAGAATTCCAAACTCAGATCGCTGCTAAGTATCCACTCAAAGAGGCGGACAAAGCTATCCAAGAATATGCAAATAATATGACCAGAGGGAAGGTTCTCATTTCCAATGGTTGGGAGCTTTGATGGGAATATTTTCCCCGCATATTAAAGGGCAGAGAGGTTTTCTGCCGTTCGTCTTGGTTTTAGGGACCTTCTTACTTTTTAACTCCTGCTTAGGAGATCTAAGGGAGAATGTCAAAAAACTACAAGCTTGTAAGTTTCGGATCTTGGAAACAAAAACGGAGAAGGTAGAAATTCTACCTTTTCCACCTTCTCCCAAAATCTTGATGACCTCTCGATTGGAAATAGAGAACCCGAACGATTCTTCCGTTAAAATTTATAAGTTTGATCTTGGCGTAATAACTACCGGCACCGATGGTAAAGAGGCTGAATTAGCTCGGGTTATTTCGGAAGAAGAAACAGATATTCCTGCCTTTTCCAAAACTGTTGTCCAACTCAGGATAGAAACAAGCTTTGAAAAGAGAGAGAATCAGGATAAACTATTACTTGGAATTTTAGTAGTCACAAACTTAATCGCTGGAAAAGATCCGAATTTGAGAATGAAAGGATCAGTGAGATACAAAACCGTTTTAGGAGAAGTAGATCTTCCTTTGGATGAAAAAATACGATTATTACCACCTAAGAAGCCGGAGCATGAAATTTAACTCTTTAAGTTTTAGAACTACCAATAAGAGCCTAATCCTTCTTATAATCTTAACTCTTGGTTTGTTGAATTGTTCCAATGTGGACGACGATTTTTACACTTTCGGGGAAGCAGGCACTAAGATCATAGTAGCTTACGCCGCAAAAGATGCAGAATGCGGATCTAGCAGAAATATCACATCTTTAGTTCCGGGAAGACAAAGGAAGAAGGACGTGGACAATTGTGTTGCCTCGGTCGCTTTCGAGAAGTGTAGTTTTTGGACCCAGGCCGGAGATCCTGTCCCGTTTGCATGCAAGGCGATCGAGTATAGATTGAAGTGATGGGATGGATAGCCAGACATTTTGATTATCTGATTTTTGCTGCGCTGGCTTTGTCCGGCCTCTCCTATCTTTATATACTTCTCACTCGAAACAGAAGACACGATTCCAAATCAGTAGTTCATTATAATATTCCTTCGGAAGAACCAATGAGTTTCGATCCGAATGAAAAACCCAAAAAGAAAGAACCAAAAATAAATGTTTTAGAAGTTTTTGATTACAACGGGATTAAGATCATGCATGAGAACGGAATGTACACTGTGAATCATGCAGGAGAGATCCAAGTTTATGGTTCTTGGCAGGAACTTCCTTCCAGATATCAGGCAATGGTAAAGGAGATGGACAAGTCTTCTGTGGGGCAAAAGAAGAAGGGAAATTATTATATGGAAGTTTTGAATGGGACTTACTACGTTATTTTCCCTGATGGCAAAAAGCATAAGTATCCCAAGTTCGAAGATATTCCGGAAAAGATCAGAAAGGCATTGGGTTACTGACCCTCTGCGATTTGGATTCAATCCTTGAAGTTTCGGGTTTTTTATCTTCTAATATTCGTTTTATTCCAATGTAATTCTTATTTTGAATCCATTTTGGATCCAACTGAATTAAGAATGCCTGCAGACGGTAAATCAGTTGCCGTTTTAAAAATTTCGAATCCGATCTTCGGTGTAAAAGATCATTTTATTTGGGAAGGCATAGATCCAGAATTACTCAAACTTCTCTCGAGCGAAAAAAATGAAAGAGAAGACGTCTTACGTGTGCAAGCTGGGAAGGTCCCCGCAAATATTATCATCCGAACCGAAAAAGGTAGAACGGTCCAAATTTCCCTGTTCAGCCGAGATGGGGATTTTGACCAGGATGGGTTTCCTGATTCTGCGGAGCTTAGAACAGAATCGGATCGCCAGGCATTTCGGGACTGGTTTGTTAGGATCTCTTTGTCACAATATTTAAAAGAGAATTCCTCCTGGAACTTGAAGGAAAGGGATTGCAGCGGATTGATTCGTTTCGCATATAAGGAGTCTCTGAAGGCTCATACTCAGGACTGGCAAACTCGGACTGGGATCTTGCTGGATAAAAATTTACCGGATGTCCGGGAATTTAATTACCCGGATATACCCTATATTGGTAAAAATTTATTTCGGGTCGGAGAGGGCAAATTCGGAGAATTTGCAGACGCGGAAAGTTTGGAAAAGTTCCATTCTTCCTTTGTTTCCAAAGAGTTGGAGTCGGGACTAGCGGGAGATATTCTCTTTTTCAGATCGGATCGTGGTGTTGGAACAAATTTCCATTCTATGATCTTGGTAGAAGGGGAAAGTAAAAATCCTCAGCTTTTATATCATACAGGTTCGGATCGAGGGATCAAATTGATCCGAGCAAAAGAATTGGAAAGAAGTGTGTTGTTTTCCCCGGAAAAGAATAACCGAAATTTTCTTGGGGTTTATAGATTTCGGATTTTAGACTAGGAATTTCAGAATGAGAACTCGTATATCGGATCGCAAAAAGATAATATTCTCTTTTCTCGCAATTTTGATCTCTGCATTAGGATTATTTTATGTGAAACCGAATTTGTTCGGTTCCTCTGCATTCTATCTCGGAACGGATCGAAGTTTCGGCTCAGGTGAAAACGCATATGTAAATCTGGAAGGAAATGGAACCGTAAATTACGAGTTCAGAGTATATAAGATTGCAGATCCTCAAGCATTCTTGACCAAAAAAGTAAAAGAAAGATTGGTCCAAGAGAATAATGACGGTGCCTTTGGAAATCCGATCGCACTTTTCACACGAACTGTTGATAAATTCAGAAACGATTTTCGTAAAGTTGCAAGAAAGGAATTCAATTCTAAGACTAGATCCGAACTGAAAAAAACATTAGGAATTGATTATGAAAAACCTGATGAATATAAACCTCTAGCTGTCCCTGCCATATTAAAGGACCAGGAATTGGTCGCAACATTCTCTATTCCGACGGTTACTTCCTTTTGGGCATATCGTAGGATTCCTGTCCCGATCAGAGATAATGGTGTTTATCTTGTGGAGGGAGTTTCCGGATCTCAGCTGGCTTATACCATCCTGATCAAATCGGGTTTAAACTTTTTAGTAAAACAATCTGACGCAGAGACATTCGTATATGTGGGTCGCAAAGATAGTGGAGAGCCAGTTTCGGATGTGGATCTCACTCTTTTTAATTTGGAGAATGGCCAAGCATTTCAAACAGGAAAAACAAGTTCGGACGGAACTTATTTTTATAAGGGAAGAAGTCCTGTAAAAGGAATGGTTCTTGCTCATAAGAACGGAGAATATTCTGTTTCCGATCCTGAATTTTATTCCAGTTCCTTTTATGGAGAAGGTGGGCCAAGAGCCTATATGTATACGGATCGCCCAGTGTATAGACCGGGAGATACCGTTTATTTCAAGGGAATAGTTAGAAACTTCTCCCAAGATGATTATAGAACGATTTCAGGTACAGGTGTAATTGCTATTGCAAGTGAACAGGGAGAAACTTCTATCCCAAGTGTTCCGATCAATATCTCAGGCGACAACGGAACTTTTTCGGGGGAATTTGTAGTTCCGGAATCGGAGAATACAACTCTTGGAAATTATTCTCTTATATTAAATTTCCGTGATAAAACTTTCCAAACCGAATTTGCCGTAGAGGCTTATAAAAAACCTACTTTTTTAGTTTCGGTATCCGTTCCTAAATCCAATTATTTGCAAAGGGAAGAAGTAAACGCTCTTGTAAAGGCTAGATATTATTACGGCCAACCGGTTGCTGGACAAGAAGTTGCTTATAGGGTATTCCGCAGACCTAAATTTGATTATTCTCCTGTCGGAACGATCAACTTTGATGCTTCTTCCGATTATCTGGAACAGTCAGGCCAAAGTGATAAACAAGAATTGGTTTTGGATGGAAAAGGAAAATTAGATTCCAAAGGGCAATATTCTATCAGCTTTAAACCGGATAAATCGGATGCAGATTCTGTTTATACGATCATTGCTTCCGTTCAGTCCGAGGATATGACCTTGGATGGATCCGCTTCCTTCTCCGTGAATCGAAGTGCTTTCTTTGTTAGGATCTCTAAAGACAATTCAGTCTACGAGCCTGGTAAAGACGCAAAGTTAACCGTAAGTTTGATAGCTTATGATAAAACTTTGAGTGAAGTCGAACGCCAGAAGATGGTGGGAAATCGAAATGTAGACCTTATTCTTTATAATAGAGATATCCAATTCGTAAGAGAAGCAAATCGTTCTAAAATTTCTTCCTTGTCCGTGATGACTTCCGCATCGGGAGTCGGGACTGCTTCTTTTACAATTCCTAAAAGAGGGCAGTTTGTTTTAGTCGCGGAAACAAAGGACCCGAACGGAAATACTACAAAGTCTGAAACCTTCTTCTGGGCTTCTTCTGTTTCCGATTCTATCGAAATTCCTTTCAAAGATATTACTCTCAAGCCTGGTAAAGATATTTATTCTGTAGGTGACACTGCGGAAATTCTGGTTTTAAGTCCTGTTTCCAATGGGCATATGATCTTGACCCTGGAAGGAAATCGTATCTTCAAAAAAGAAGTGGTAAAGATGAAAGGGAACGCTTTGAAATATGCGGTCCCTATCTCTGCAGAGATGAGCCCGAACTTCACGTTATCTGCAGTTCAGTTTTCAGGAAATGATGTTTATAAAAGCCAGGTAAGAGTGGTCGCTCCTCCGGAGCAGAAGTTTTTGAAAGTGGCTCTGGAACCGGGACGCAAGGTATATCGTCCAGGTGATAAAGCGGAGATCCGTTTGAAAACTACTGGCCTAGGTGGTGCTGGGGTTTCTGCAGAAGTTTCTCTCGCAATTGTAGATGAGGCCATTTATCAGATCAAAGAAGAGAAGACCCCTAATATAGGAACATTCTTCTATCATCCAAGAAGAAATAACGTGCAGACCACTTTAGCTTCTGCCTATAAATTCTTCGGTTATTCCGAGAACAAAAGATTAAAACTAGCCTTGGGTAAAAAGGGAGATTCAGTTTATTCAGCGATGAAAAACGAGGACCAGGCTCGGGATCGTTTTAAAGATACAAGTTATTGGAATGCAAAAGTAAAAACTGGGCCTGATGGAACTGCAACAGTTAGTTTTAATCTTCCGGATAATTTGACTTCTTGGAGAGTGACTGCGATCGCGATCACTCCGGATACAAAAGTGGGAAGGGGACAAACCAGTTTTGTTGCTAAAAAAGATCTAATGATCTTAGGTGGAATGCCAAGATTTATCATCAAGGGAGAAACTCAAAAAGTTTCCGCTACGATTTCCAATCAATCTCCAACCAAACTTCCTATCAAAGTTACTGTAAAGGCAGAAGGTGCAAAAATTTTAGGTAACTCAGAAACTACGATCAATCTAGAACCGGGCCAAAATCAATCTCTACATTTCGATGTGCAAACTCTTGCAGATCCTAAGATCAAATCCGCAAAGATCAGCATTCTTGCTGCGGGTGCGGGTTACCAAGATTTACTTAAATCAGAAATTCCACTTAAAACTTGGGGATTGCCTAAAACTATCTCTGATAGTTTAGGAATGGAAGAAGGAGAACATTCGGGAGTTCTAAATTTAGAAGCGCCTAAAGAATTAGGAGATCCTCGTTTGGAGATTCGACTAAGCCCTGCTTCCTTGCCTGCTTTAAGACAGTCTTTGGATTATCTTGCGGATTATCCTTACGGTTGTGTGGAACAAACTATGAGTAGGTTCTATCCTCTTTTATCAGCCCAAAAAGCAGGCTTCATCAACGAAAGGCTTAAGAAAGAACTTCCTAAGATGATAGATGTAGGACTGAAAAGAGTGTCGGAACTCCAACGAACTGACGGTGGATTCGGTTGGTTCGAAGGTGGGGTGGAAAGTGACGTCCTAATGTCCGCTTATGTTTACAGAGGGTTGGCTATTAGTCAGAAAAACGGTACCAAAGTTTCTGCTCCGGTAGTAAACAGAGCCAGAGCTTATTTGTATGATGTTTTAGGAAAAGGAGACCTTTCTCCGAATGCAAAAGCATATATTATTTTCTCCTTAAGTGAAGGAGGAAATGTAGAAGATTCTATCGTGGACGGTTTGGTAAAATCTTCCGGCAAATTGAATCAATATGGACAGGCACTGCTTGCATTAACTTTAGCTAATAAAGGTAAGAAAGCAGAAGCTTCTACCTGGTTTAAAAAAGGTATAGAGTCCAGTGGATTTGGTAAAAAGGCTTTCTTAAAACTTACTTCTTACGGTAAAAATCCTCGTTGGGAAGAAGATAGGATCGAAACAATTTCCGCACTCTTAAGCGCAGGAGTTCGATTAGGAGAAGACAAGGTCATTCTTGCAAATCTAGCTTCTTCTCTTTTATCAAATCGTATCGAACTTGCTTGGAATAACTCAAGAGATACATCTGCTGCGGTCTTGGCTCTGTCAGAGTTTTTAGCTTCTGTTCGTGAATCTGAAACTCCTGCAAATGTGGAGATCGTTCTGAACGGAACCAGTTTGAAAACGGTGACTCTTCCTCCTAAGTCGGAGCAGGGAGAATTGTATAAGATCCCTATCCCTTCCGAGTTGATACGATCCGGATCAAACAAGGTAGAAGTTCTGAAGAAGGACGGGCCAGTTCTTTATGCAACCGCTTCCTTGTATTACACGGACCGAAGCAAAAAGATACAATCTTACTCCAATGGTATCAAAGTAAAACGGACATACTATAAATTAAAAGTGGATTCGAATGATATCACTCCGGTGGAATCCAAAACTTTCCAAGCAGGAGATCTTGTCATGGTGGAAGTTTCCGTCCAGAAAGAAGGCGATGCAGATTCTTATTACCAAGTAGAAGATTCCCTATTACCTGGATTCTCATTCTTACAAAGGGATGCGGAGTATTACGCAGGTGATCTGAAAATGGAATATCTAAGTCGCCAGATCTATGACGATAGAGCTGTGTTCTTTGTAGGAGGTCCTACAAAAGAATTTAAGGTCCGGTATTTCATACGGGCAGAAGTAGGAGGGAAGTATAAGGTAATTCCAGCAAGAGCTTCCCTGATGTATTATTCAGAAGTAACAGGAGCAAGTTCAGATGATGAAATCAATGTTCAATAATTTACTCCTGAGCGCTCTTTTACTTTTTGGACCTGCAATATTTGCGCAGACAGTGACTATAGATTCTCCTCATGGAGGTTTCACTACGGAGAGGATCCAAACTGTTTCTGGTTCCGTTAGCGGAAATTTGGAAAAAGCAACCATAGTAATTAACGGAATTCCTCAGATGATCCGTTTGAATGGGGGAAAATTTTCCTTAAGCACTGTGGTTGCTCCCGGAACAAATCTGATAGAAGTGAAAGCAGGCAACGCGAGTGATCGAGTTTCCTTCTTTGCTGCTGTTCCACCTAGAGATATCAAAGTTGTTCTAACCTGGGATACGGCTACTGATGTGGATCTTTGGGTTTTAGATCCTACGGGAGAAAAATGTTTTTATGCAAATCGTTCCACCAAATCTGGAGGGAATTTGGATGTGGACGTTGTGGATGGATATGGACCAGAAACGTTTACTATGTCTAAGGCGCTACCTGGGAATTATTCTGTTCAGGTGCAATACTATGGCTCTTATGATAAACCGGTCACCAGAGTGAACGTATATGTGGTCTTAAATGAAGGAAAGCCGAACGAAAAAAGAAAACAATTCCAGTTCGTGATGACCCGTTCCCAACAAGTATATCATATCGCGAATTTTGAGATAGATCCGGAATCCTAAGATGTTTTTTTCCGATCCAAGTATATCTTTTGGAAAATTGAATAGGAGATTTGGGACACGTTTCCTGACTTCTATTGTAGTTATATATTCAACTTCCATAATATATTTGGGTGCGGAAACTGTGTCTATAGATTCTCCTCATGGTGGTTTTACTACTGAAAGAATACAGAAAATTTCAGGAACTGTGACCGGTATTAGTCCTGAAAAAGTCACAGTAGTTATCAATGGTATCCCTCAAATGGTGCCATTGTATGCAGGTAAATTTTCTTTTAGCACTGTGGCTTCTCCCGGAGATAATTTGATAGAGGTTCGTGCTGGCAAGGCTTATGATAAGGTCAGCTTTTTTGCAAAGGTTCCTTCTCGCGATATCAAAGTTGTTTTAACCTGGGATACTGCGAGTTATACGGATCTTTGGGTAATTGATCCTTCAGGAGAGAAGTGTTACTGGGCCCATACTTCCACTAAGTCCGGAGGCAATCTTGTATATGACGATTCTACTTTTGCTCCTCAGACTTTTACCATGTCCAAGGCTTTGCCTGGAAATTATGCGGTGCAGGCACAATACTATGCCCCATTTAATGCACAGGTAACAAGAGCCAAAGTGTACGTAGTTCTATATGAAGGAACTCCCAGAGAAAAGAGAAAACAATACCAATTCACAATGACTAGGGCTCAGCAAGTCTATCATCTGGGAAATTTCGAGATAGAGCCGGATTGATAGAATGAATTCCAAAGTATATTATAAAATCCGAATTATATCGATTGGAATCCTGCTATATGCACTGCAGTTAGAAGCTGCTCCTAAGTTTTCTTATTCTTATCTGGATGAAGCTGTAAGGGAATTCGAATCTAAAAATTCCACATCCTCTGTAGTTTTAATGGAAATGGATTCCGGAAAAGTAGAATATATATACAGACCGGAGATAGCTGTTTCTAAAAAATTACCACCTGGTTCTTTGGTAAAGACCTTCTCTGCTTTAACTTTGCTAAAATACAAAGACAGACTTGGATTTTCTCCGGAAAAGAAAATATTATGCAAAGGTAGATTTTACCCTAAGGAAAATATAACTCCCACTAAATCTGACCTAAACACATTACATCTTCCTCAGGATGAAAATGGAAAAGAATATCTGAGATGTTCCTTGGCAAAAGGTCATGGGGAAATGGATCTTCGATCCGCTTTAGTTCAGTCTTGTAACGTATATTTTTTAACGAGTGCTTCTTCTGATCCTGATCTATTTTATTCTAAACTACATGAGGATTGGAGTTTAGGAAAATCCACAAGATCTAGATTAGATTCCTATATAGAACCTTCTGATATAAATTTTATATCTATTAGTTCTTTACGAAAAGTTTCCGCTTCTATTGGAGAAGGTGGACTTCTCCTAAGTCCTTTAAAAATTTCTCAGTTATATTCTTCCATTTGGAAAGAAGGACCAAGACTTTCTCCTTATTGGGGAACCAACCAAGAACCTGTTCGATCGGAAGAGAATCCTTATAATGGAAAGGATTTGAGATGGATTGTTTCCACTCTTTCCGAGGTTCCGAAAACTGGAACTTTAAAAGATTTGAATGTTTCCGAAAACGGAAACTTGGAGATCCTGGGCGGCAAAACCGGGACTGGCACTAAATTTATGCATAAATATGAAACCCATGGATGGACAGTATTATCTTTTCGTAAAGATCGAAAATCATATGTGCTGACCGTTTTTGTGGACAATGGCTCCGGAGGGAATCAGGCTAAATCTTTGGCTGGGATTCTCCTGAATAAGATCGATTCTAAAAGTAATGATTCTGCAATAAAATCAGGTAAATAAAAATGAGAACTTGCATCCAAATTTTTAAAACAAAAATAATTCCTAAGATCAAGGATCTTTTCTCTAAAGAATCTTTGGAAAATTTTAAAACCGGGTTCAGAGAAAATATATTAAAAGATCCTAAAGTTGGAGCTCCTACAGGCGCAGGAGTTGTACTTTTGGCGATCGGTTTTTATCTTTCTCTCAAAGGATATTCGATTGACTCGGCAATTAAGGATCCTGCTCTTCTCATTCCTAAAAAAGCAAGTATGCTTGTGGAAGTATATCGTCCTGAAGAGTTTGTAGAGGACCTGGAAAAGACGAATTTGGGAAGAGAACTTTCCGATGACGGTACTTTCCAAAAAATCCTAACTTTACCTGAACTCAGAAAGATCAGCTCAGTTTTATATCTATTAGAAGCGAAAGCAGGAGTAATGACAAAGCCGTCCAGGCTCGCAGCATTATTCGATGGGCCAGTGGCAGCTGCGACTTTTCCTAAATCCAATTTTTTACTCGTAGGTAAGGCAAGTGCAAGTTCCAAGTTAGGAGTGAGTTTGATCACTGCTTTTAAGGGAGAAAAGGTCGTAATTAAAGAAACTGCTAAACAAGAAAAACCACAAACTCCTCCGCAAACAGAAGAAGGATATTATACTCCTACCGGTTCTGAAAACACACATTCTGCAGATGATTTCGCTGATCAATTTGCGGCAGGCTCCGAAAAATTCGGAAACTTAGAAGCATTTAAATATGAATTCGGTTCTGGAAAAATTTTAGCGATTGTGCTAGGAGATTTTATCATTCTCACAGACTCAGAAGATCTATTAGAAAAATCTTTAGATCTGGCTTCTTCTGCAAATAATGATTCTTTAGGAAACCAAAGTGGTTTTGATGTTCTTAGAAAAGAAGCCTCTAAAAAAGAAAAAAAGGTCCTGTTTTATGCAGGAACTGATTCTTTGATCGCTCCATTTCTTAAACCTTCCTTCGGGAATTCAGGAGCTGCTTTACTTTTGGGTTGGGAAACCGGAAGAAATCTGGATGGAAAAGTTTTTAAGATAGGTGGAGACAAAAACCAAGTAGTTAGTTCCGGCCCTGCTCTCTCCAAAGTAATACCTCGTGAAACAAATTTAGTATTTTATTCCGAAGAATTAAAACCATCCGAAGTTTGGAAATCTTTAGAATCCATTAGTGGAGAATGGGAACAATTCGGAGAGGGTTTAAATGAATTCGGTAAAAATGCAGGAATCCATGAACAATACTTTGGCTCCGAGAAAGGGGTCGCTTTCAGTTTTAATGGATTAGAATATAGATCAGGAATGGTTTATCCGAGATTTGGGATTTCTTTACCTGCTTCTGTGCCGGACGATAAACTTTTAAAAGCGATTTTCAAAGTTGGAAACCCTGTTAAGGTTTCTTATCAGAATACGAATTTAGAATCTTATCCTTTGCGAAAAGGTGGTTTCTATACTCCTGCTTCTTTGAAAGTAGGAAATTGGAAATACTTAGCTTCCGATAGAAAAAGTGCAGAAGAAACTGTTTCTTCCGGAAATGGAAATCGACCAAATCAAGCCGATCTGTTTTCTTCCGGTCCTGCAAAAGAATTGGCGTATTATCCGCATCATTTAGTGGTCCGTGTGCCTGGAATTTTGGATGATCTCAAAAGTTTTTATTTATACGGAGCAGAAGGATCTCCTGAGTATACTTCTAAAACGATTGATAGAGATGTACAACCTATCTTAGACAAACTAAAAGTTTTTGAACGATTGGTGATCTCTTTCGGTTCCGGAAAAGAAGGAGAAGATTGGGGAAAATTAAAGGTCTTTTAATACCTGGACTTTACAAATTGTGAATATATGTTCTGGATTTCAGTATTTGGAAGTTCTAAAAATGCTCTAAATCTCGCTTCTCCTTTTGTTTTTAAAAGCCAGGAGCCCCAGAGAAAAAGTTTCTGGTATAAGATCTTCTTTTTGGATCCGTTTCTTGCCTGGATTTCTTTAATACAATCTTCGTCGAATTTTTCCCAACTCCAAGGAAATCTGAGATCTACAGATGTTGGTTTCGGATTTGTAGGATATAAAGATTCACAATAAGATTCTTGCATCCAAAAGGAAGTTTCAGATTTGGATTCGGGAGCTAAAAAATGACAGATCTCATGTTTGATCACTGTATCTAAAATTCCTTTTTTAGCTAAACTTTCCGGATTTTGAAAAAAGAATTTGTTACTTCCTGGAGAATAGAATGCGGCCAAACTTCCAGGTTGGCCTGAGTATTTTCTGAATACATCGGAGTTCTCTGAGATAAAGATTTGGGTGTTTTGAGGAATTCTTTTTTCTAGTCTTTCCGATTCGGATCGGATCTCCATGACGAATTTTTCCGCAAATATTTCGAGTAGTCTTTCCGGATTTTTTTGTTTGTTCCAGTCATCTAAAAAGTAAAATTCAAATCCTTCTACTTTTCTTTTGGCAGATTGAGCATTCAATGTTTCAAAAAATAACATTATAAAAAGTAAATATATAATAGATGTAGTAAGAATTGGTTTCAAGGAATTTGCCTCAGTTCTGCTCCAGGAAAATAAAAACGAAGTATCTCTTCCGATTTTGTTCCTCGAAACGCCATTTCTCTTGCTCCATATTGGCAAAGACCGATCCCATGTCCGAATCCTTTTCCTTTAAAATAAAATCCTCGAGAGCTTGTTTCGATCTTAAAATCGTTACTCTTGGTTTTATTCCAGCCCAGTTTTTTACCGATTTTAGATAAGAATTCAGATGCTTGGATATTCCTTTTTCCGGAATAATCCTTATATTCTAAAGATGTTATCCTGGATTCGGAATATTTGGGCTCTAATTCAATGATTTGTTTCACTTCTAAGGCAGATTCCATTTCTTCTTTTGTGATAAAAGTTTCCCAAGAGAAGTATGGAGAATTTTTACATTGAACATCCCCACCGTTTGTATCAGAGCCGGATCTGTAATAGTGTGGATTTTTAAAATTCTTCCAGAGAACAGAAGGAGAAGATAAATTTCCTCCGCAAGTAGAATGAAAGAATGTCTCTAAAACTTTTTCGCTTTTATCTTGCAGAAGTATTTTTTTAGATGAAGAGAAGTTTATATTCTCCTTTTTTAATTTTCCAGAAAATTGGAGGCAATGAGTTAGATCGCAAAGATCGTGGCCTTCTTTGGAATGTCTTCCTAAGTTAGCGAGTGCATAGGAACGGATCATTGCTGATGCGACAATTGTGTATTCCTGTTTCCAATTTGGCTTTAAATTCTTTTCGTCCTTAGGATAAAATAGATCCCCGAATTCTGAAGTCATTCCGATCCCTACATACTCTTCTAATGGAACAGTAAGTATAAGTCTAAGTTTTCCTTTAGAGGATGTGATTTCCAGATCTCCAGAATATTTTTTAGGGCCTTTGTCTTTAGGAATTTCAAGTTCGTATTCTCCGCTCGAAAATAAGATATGTTCCGATCTGGAATTTTTTGCTCCGTCTATAATTCTGATTTGATCTTCTTCTGCTCGGATTAAAATCGTTTTATCTTTTTCTAAACTATTCTTTCCCGAATATTGTATTCTGGAATTTTTTGCGATGATATGAACTGAGTCTGGAGAATATTTTGATAAGATCCCGATCTTTATCTTATTCGGAATAGGATCTGAAATTAAAGAATTAGAGAATAAAAATAAAAACACCAAACCTGAAAGTTTGGAAAAACGGCTCATTGTACTTGGATTGCCTTAGGAAATGTAGGGCAAGAAGAAACGCATAAACCGCAACCTACACAGTCATTCGAAAAATTGGGTTTGTTTCCTTTGAACTGAACTACATTTGGGATTGGGCAGGTGATCGCACAGGTCTCGCAGGTTTTTTCTCCAGTTCTGGAGTTAATACAATGTTGGAAGAAACCTTTTGCTTTTCCAAATTTAGGAGATTGATTTTCTTTATAAGGTAAAAGTGCACCGGTTTGGCAAGCGGAGATACATGGATAATCTTTGCATAACATACATGCATTCAGATTCACATCCATATGAGGAAAATGTTTACCAGTCTTATCGTCTGGAACTGGGAACAGAACCGAGTAAGGACATGCATAGATACAATCACTGCATGCAGTACATTTGGAAAAGAATCGTTTTCCTTTTGCATCTGCTCCGGGAGGAAATTGTAAATTCCTAAAACCTTTAAATTTACTTTTAACTGTTTTAGGTTTGGGGACCTTGATCTGAGTTTTTTTGGGCGGGATCTTTTCCGGTTCTGCTTTTTTATCTTCCTCTACAGCAGTTTTCCAGGTTTCCGAAATTTCATTAACGCCTTCTTCCATTACGGAAAAAGCTTTTGCTAAGCCTTTCCGGAAGAAGTCTTTTCGGTTCATTCTTCACCTATCCTCTCAATATGAGCACCTAGAGATCTTAGTCTAGTATCTATATCTTGAAACCCTCTATCTATCTGAACGATATTATGGATAGAGCTTGTACCTTCTGCGCAAAGCGCCGCGATAATCATTGCCATTCCTGCTCTGATATCAGGGCTCGCTACTTTTTGTCCATAAAGACGATTTGGTCCGATCACTATTGCTCTATGCGGATCGCAGAGAATAATTTGAGCACCCATCGAGATTATATTATCCACGAAGAATAATCTAGACTCGAACATTTTTTCGTGAATTAGAACTGTTCCTTTACATTGTGTAGCAGTGACTAAGGCAACAGAAGTCATATCCGCAGGGAAACCAGGCCAAGGAGAATCGTCTATTTTAGGAGTGGCTCCATGATAGTCCGGAATGATTTCCATTTTTTGATCAGAAGGAACTAATATGCCTCCATCTTGGGGGCGAACTTCTATCCCTAAGCGAGAATATACCATGCGGATCATGCGGATGTCTTCCAGCTCCACATCTCCGATAAAAATTTCGCCGCCAGTAACTGCAGCTAAGCTGATAAAACTACCGATCTCTAAATAATCTGATCCGATCCTATGCGGTTTTTCAGGGGTTTTTAAGGAGCTTACACCTTCGATAGTTAGGATATTAGAACCTATCCCTGAAATTTTTGCTCCGGCAGAAACTAAAAATTTACAAAGTCTCTGCACATGAGGTTCGCTAGCGGCATGACGTAAGATAGTAACACCTTCTGAAAGTACGGCTGCCATGACTGCGTTTTCGGTAGCAGTAACAGAAGCTTCGTCCATGAGAAGGTCTGTGCCTCTTAGTCTATCACCTTTAATTTCGTAACCGTCCGGAAATACTTCGATTTGTGCGCCAAGCGCTTCTAGTGCGAGAAGATGAGTGTCCATTCTTCTCCGCCCGATCTTATCTCCACCCGGTCTTGGTAAAAACACTCGCCCTGTTTTGGCGAGGATGGGACCTGCAAGCGTGACAGCTCCTCTTATCTTGGAACATAGTTCTGCAGGAAGATCCGACTTTAGATTTCCATTATTACGAAATAAGAACGTTCCTTCTCCCTTATCTTCTACTTCCATTCCTAAATGGCGTAGAACGTCCATGAGCATTAGCACGTCTGAGATCTGGGGAATATTTTCGATAATTACTTCGCCAGGAACTAAACAGACGGCGCCTAAAATAGGTAAGGCTTCGTTTTTATTCCCTTGGGGCATTACAGTTCCATGAAGAGGATTTTTACCGACAATTTTGAAGTATGGAGAGCTCATGATTCGACCAGTGTTATTGGTATACTCATGCTTCCTTCTCCTACGGCAAGCACTTCATCAGAGCTGAAATAGATTGACTCAAAAGGTTTTTTTTCCGATCAACGTTGGTACAAATGGATTCTTTTTTACATCGTTTTAGAGAGTTTCAAAAAACACTGTTTTTCGACTTCTTCTGTTTTCTCTGGGTGGGGGCGTTCACATTCTTATCCTTTGCTCCTTTTTATCTAAGCCATTTAGTTTGGATCGCACCTTTCGGTCTATTTTGGATCACTCATAAATATTCCGGAAGATATTGGAGATTGGTAGGTTACGGTTTCCTATTTGGGGTATTCTTCTATGCAATTGCATTCCATTGGATCCATCATATGGCAATGGTCTTCGGGAATTTTCCTTGGCCTCTTGCATTTATAATTCTTCTTTTAGCCGGAGTTTTATTCGGAGCTAAATTCCCTATCTTCTTAGTATCTTACTCCTTTCTTTCTAGAAGGGCAGGTAAACATAGCGTTTGGGTAGCAGGTGTTTGCGGAATGGCCGCAGATATGATCGGCTATCAACTATTTCCTTGGTATTGGGGAAACCTGGCAGCCGGTAATATCATACTCGCTCAAACAGTGGAGATCACAGGAGTTTACGGACTTTCGTTCTTAGTATTCGTAGTCTCTTATACACTCTTTGAAACAAATCTATTACACCTTCCTGAAATTTTAAGATCCAAAGATAAAAGATCCCATTTTATAAAATTCTGGACCTTACCCTTTGCGTTACTTCTTCTTTTCGTTATCGTAGGTTCCACTTTGTATTTGAAATGGAAGAATGTAACTCCAACTAAAACTCTCGAAGTTCTCGTAGTCCAGCCGGATGCTCCTATGAGTATTCGTGATGAAAGGGGAAGATCTCCTCGAGAAGTAATCGAAGATCTAATGGGCAGAATGGACAAGATGGTGGAGAACGCTGTCCAAAGAGCTGGTAAAAATCCTGATCTGATTATTCTGCCGGAAGCAGGGATCCCATATTTTTCTGCAAATAGGGAACTATTAAAGATCAAAATGGGAGATCGTATCTATTGGCCTAGATTCGATTCCTTAATGGTGTCTTTTGCGAACAGATACAAGGCTACAGTATTCTTTAACGAAATTGATGCGGCTTATAAAACCAAAAGTTCCGGAAGAGAATATCTCAGATACTTTAATAATAACGTAGTATACGATCCGAATGGAGTGAGAAGGCAAGCTTACCAAAAACAATATTTAGTAATGTTCGGTGAGACAATGCCTTTCGAATTCATGTATGATCTAAGTCCTCAGACCGGAAGGTTCGATCCGGGAGAATCTTTCGATCTTCTACATTATTATTCTGATATCCCTAAAGAAAATCCTCCTACAGTTTTACCGGTTACTTGGGAAAAGACAGAGGGGTTGGATGCAGAATTTGTTAGAAATTATTATTCCCCAACTCATACTGAATTAAAAGACGAGGGTATTTTCCTTCCTTTGATCTGTTATGAAGTAATTGTTCCGGAGTTTGTGAGAAAGTTCAAAGATTCCGGAAATCCTCAGTTTATAGCAAATCTTACCAATGATAAATGGTATGGGACTACTACTGAAAGTGACCAACATTTCGAGTTAGGAAGATTAAGAGCGATTGAATGGAGAAGATGGCTAGTCCGCTCTACTAATTCCGGGATCTCAGGTTACGTGGATCATCTAGGAAACTTTATAGAAGGTAAATCCACTTCACTTATGAAAGCGGAAACCAGTTGGCAACAAATCCAAGTGATAGATTCTCCTCCTGGATTTTATATTCTTTATGGGAACCTGATCCCTTGGATTATGATCGTTCTAACTGGAATATATTACGGAAATCTTCTGCTCCGTAATAAAAAATCAGAAGCCTAAGTCGCGAATTTGCAACCTAAGGATTGATCAGATAGTAGGAAAAAATCCCCCGGAAGTTTTTATCTTTCGGGAGATTTCCTTCCGGTACTTGGGCGCAATCCAGTTTAGAATCGGTTATATAGTAAAGCTGGTAAGGTTTTGTAAAAAATAATCGAACAAAGAATCTAAGCACTGCGGAGATATTAGAAAGAACGTAGATCTGCCCAATCGTATGTTTTCGAGAAACCGTTAAACTACAGGAACCATTTTCATCTAAGTAAAACTTTTCTTTGATTGGAAGATCGTATCCTGAAAAAGGTTCCGTTTCCGATTCTAAAACTTCTGACTTCAAGACTTTCGCAGAGAATAACATTTTCCCGGAAGGATCTAATGCACTTACTGTTCGAACTTCTTCTCCGGGAAAGTTTTCATTCCCAATAAAGCCGCCTGCGAATAATCTTTCTCCTGCACTATTTATGGAGCGATACAATTCCCAACGTCTGCTGTACTTATATACTTCGTAGTTGGTAAGAAGATGTTCCATTCCGCCTCTTCCGTTTAACTCCATTCTATTGCCGTTTAATACCAAATATCCTTTTGCAGGAACAGAGGAGAATGCCATATCCGCTTGTACAAAACTATCTTTTTCCGGTAGATGTATCTTTCCTCCGGAAAGAGAAACTGCTTTGGACCAACCTGTTTTATAACTAATAACAAGTTCAGCAGTGTCCGTGATCATTTTGATCTCGGGTCCAGCTTCTCCTTTATAAACTGAACTATCATAAATTTCTAATTCTAGATTTCCGCTCTCTGCTTTGAGCTCCTCTTTTGAATATTCTCTGGTGGAAAATTGGGTACCATTCTCTTTGTCGTAAACGACTAAACTTACTCCGCAGTTTTTGGTGCCTGGTCCTAAATTGCTCACTATGAATGTTGCAAAGATCCAGGTTTTATCATCCGTAAAGGAATAGTTCCAGGCTTGAAAATAACCTTCTTGGGCGTACGGATGAAATCCCATTTCATGTTTGCTTGTCTTTCTTGCCTGGATTTTTGTCTCCTCGGCAGAAAGTTTCCATTCTCCTAAAGAGTAAAATATTAGTAAGAATACTAAAATGGATTTGGAAAGAATGGTTTTAGATCGTTTAAAAGAACATTTGTTCGCCGAAAGATTTTCGGATGAGAAAAACATGGGGATCAATTCCTAACCCTAGCTTTGTTCTCCGGCAAGCAATTCTTGCCCGGATGAAATCAATTTTCAAAATTTTGTTTATATCCGAAACGACGGATTCCCTTGTTTTTTCGATCAACTACAGTCCGAATCTATCTTATCCTCTTCCGATCTGGAAGCTGGTACACAAGAGGATTCGAAAATATCACTTAAACATCTGATCTCGTAAGAAGGATGATCCTTTACTCCTTTTGCTTTCATTTCGTCTCTTTCCATTCTAATCCCATCTACATGTATCCAAGAGTCCGATTCTGATTTTCCTTCGGTTTCTATACGAGCATAGATCAGATATTCATAATCTCCGAACTTCTTCATAAAAATTTTAGAATATCTAAAATCAGTTCTTACCAATTTTCTTCGGAAGTAACGTAGTTCATTGGATTGAGAACCTTGGAGAGAATCATAGAATCTATTTACGGAATGTATAATTCCTAAAAAACCCAATTGGTCTGTTTTCAATTTCATCCAACCGAAATGTTCCTCTATATCTTTGTTCCTTCTCGCCTTCATAAAATCCTCCGGGGAAACGGGTTTTGGCCGAAGGAAATGGCTGAAAAAAAATTTAGAGTTTTAGAAAAAAATGGGACCTAAGGGATACACTTACCTTTCTCACATGGGACCTTTGAATCGAACTTCAGGAGTTTTCATGCAGAGCATTTTAAATTCGAATGGGTTCTGGTCCGGAATTCTTCCTTTTTGGATCATTTTTTTTCCGTTTCAAACCAATTCTTAATAAAAAAAATCCAAGGAAAATCCCATAGCAACAACTACCTCTTTAAGGAAAGAGAAACACATTGGGATCCTTGGACACGATATACAGACGGGAAAGAGATAGAATCCTAGCATGGGTTCGTTCCAGGGTTGCGGATCCGGAAGAAGCAGAAGATCTTCTTCAGGAATCTTTTTTAACCGCTGTAACTGAACTGGATTCCGCTGGGTCTATAGAATATCTTTTAGCTTATGTGTACGCAGTTCTTCGAAATAAAGTCGGGGACTGGTACAGATTTAAAAAAGCGGGGAAGTATTCTAACACTCGTTTAGAGCAGGAGTTTTTCTTAGAGGACGCATTGCTGGATAAAGCGGCAGGACCTGAAAAGGAATTTTACAGAAGTCTTGTGCTCCAGGAATTAGCGATCGCTATTGAAGAACTTCCTGAAGAGCAAAAATCTGCGTTTGTTGAAAACGTGTTCGAAGGAAAATCCTTCAGAGAAATTTCGGAAGCAACCGGAATTCCAGAAGGAACTCTCTCGGCACGAAAATCTTACGCTAAGGATTTTTTAGCAAAACGTTTGAAGGACCTGAAGGTTTTCTTTCTGGAAGAGTTTTGAGTTTTGGAGGAAAACCATGCACGGTTCAGGCGAGTTTAGACATAGATTAGGGAAATTTTTTCTGATCATATTCTTTATGCCGTTGTTCTTTTTCGGTTTGGCTTATGCGGTTTGGCAACTTTGGAACTGGTTGCTTCCTGATATTTTCGGGATCAAGCAGATCAGTTACTGGCAAGCTTTAGGTTTGTTCGTTCTTTCGCATATATTGTTTAAAGGCGGACATTGGTTTGGTCAAGGCCATCATCATGGTCATAGAGAAAGAGCACATTGGAAACGTAGAATGAAAGAGAAGATGAGACACAAACTTCAACAGAAGTTAGATCAAATCGATCGCGAATTAAGGGAGTAAAATTATGTTTATGGAAGTAAATCATATCGGTATCACCTCCCGTGATCCGGAAGTAAGTGCGAATTTTTATCGTGAAATTTTCGGTCTCCCCCAAGAGGAGGAGACCGAGAAAGCAGCGAAAGTTTTAGGTATCGGAAAATCGAATATAGCGATCTATGGCGAGAAGGATGATCCTTCTTCTCCCGTATT
Organism: Leptospira andrefontaineae; assembly: GCF_004770105.1. Taxonomy (NCBI): domain Bacteria; kingdom Pseudomonadati; phylum Spirochaetota; class Leptospiria; order Leptospirales; family Leptospiraceae; genus Leptospira; species Leptospira andrefontaineae. The sequence goes on from NZ_RQEY01000016.1 coordinate 122,863, forward strand.
TGGGTCCGGATGTGATTTTGCAATTAAAGTAGATCCGAAAAGTTTCCGTGAGATAGAACAAAGATTATTCTCTCAAAGATTGGAATATGGGGTTCGTAAATCTTCTAAGACACTTTTTCTGAATTTCCAGGATCCGGATGGATACTTGGTTGAATTGATGTGTGAAGAGGAATAGAGCCTAATCTTTATATAAAGGTTTATTCCTTGGGTACCAAACCTTTCCCATAAGTGGTTTATAAGAACAGAATTCAAGACTCAAGATAGAGATTGCCAAAAAAGGCCGGACAAAAATTGTACTCTTTACCCACATGGAAACGGAATTACTGGGCCTGTTCTGGACAGAAAAGATCAAGCTCAGCCAGTACACTATCCAAACCGTAAAGGATCTAAGCGATTCACAGCTGGATCATACCGACGCGTTGGGCGAAACAATTCGAAGATATCTGAATTCGATAGTCGCTTCTGACTTTTTATTCCGCCTTTCTCTTCCGGTCTCCTTAGGGATCAGTTCTATACTTCCTATTCCAAGACAAACAGAGTCCGAGGTCGAAAAAGACCTAGTCAAAGTAAGAGACCTGTTTGGTTCTCCGGCGCTACCGAGCAATTTGAAAGATGTGATTGTGAGCTCCGCAGAAGGTCTTTATTTCGAAGGATGTAATCCTTCTCTTCTCCCCACCTTGGAACGCTGGAAAAGGATTCTTTTACGTTTGGAAAAGTCCATCGCCGGTCTGAATGGAAAAGATTCTTTAAAATATCGTTATTTTTCAGTCCTTGGGATTGTTTCGCTCCCGGTCGCTATCAATTACTTCTCCACCCAAAACTTATACTATCTCCGAAGCGGAATCTTGAAAATAAAGGAGAATCCTTCTTTCCCGAAGTCCTAAGTCCTTAGAAGATGGAAAAACCTAAGGTTTAAAACCTACAATCCATCTGACATTCTAAGGAGAATTCCAATGGCTAAAATTAAGGTGAAAACTCCTCTCGTCGAGCTCGACGGGGACGAGATGACACGTATAATTTGGAAAGAAATTAAGGATCGTTTCATTCATCCTTATCTTGATATTGAATTAGATTATTATGATCTAGGCGTAGAATACCGCGATAAAACTGACGACAAAGTCACAGTCGATTCTGCGAATGCTATTTTAAAATACGGAGTGGGTGTTAAATGTGCTACCATCACTCCGAACCAAGATCGAGTTGTAGAATACAAACTCAAAAAAGAATGGAAGTCTCCTAACGGGACCATTCGTTCCATTCTGGATGGAACTGTTTTCCGTAAACCGATCATCGTAAACAATATCCCTTCCGGAGTTAGATCCTGGGAAAAACCAATTGTAGTTGGTCGTCACGCTTTTGGTGACCTTTACAAAGATACCGAGCTTTATATTCCAGAAGCAGGAAAAGTAGAGATCGTTTTCACAACTAAAGACGGAAAAGAAAAAGAAAGAGTTACTATTAACGATTTCGACGGACCTGGTGTTGTGATGGGACAGTTCAACTTGGACAAGTCCATCTATAGCTTCGCAGAAGCTTGTTTCAACTATGCGATTTCTGAAAAGATCAACGTATGGTTCGCGACTAAAGATACCATTTCTAAAAAATACCATGCTCGTTTCCGTGCGATCTTCGACGAAGTTTCTACTAAAAGAGCGGCGGAGCTGAAAGCGGCGGGCATCGAATACTGGTACTACTTGATCGACGACGCAGTTGCTCAGATCGTTAAGAACCCTGGCGGAATGCTTTGGGCTCTAATGAACTATGACGGAGACGTAATGTCCGATATGGTTGCATCCGGATTCGGATCGTTAGGACTTATGACTTCTGTTCTTGTTTCTCCGGACGGAAAATTCGAATACGAAGCGGCTCACGGAACAGTGACTCGTCACTATCGTCAATATCAAAAAGGTGAAACCACTTCTACCAACTCGGTAGCTTCTATCTTTGCATGGACTGGAGCTCTTGCTAAGAGGGGAGAATTGGACGGAACTCCTGACGTGGTTGCATTCGCAAATAAATTGGAGAAGGCGGTAATCGACACTATCCAAGCTGGAGAGATGACCAAGGATTTGGTCCTACTTACCACAACCAAAGGCCCGAAACAATTAGATACCTTCCAGTTCATGGAGGCTATCCAAAAGCGTCTTTAATCTCAATGGGATTTTTACCCGTGAAATCTAAAGATACAAACAGAAGAAGGAGCCATTTGCGGCTCCTTCTTTTTTTATTTTTGATCACACCTATTTTTGGTCAAAAGCTTAGCTTACCTAAGGACCCAACTCTTCCGAACGAACCAAGTCTGGATGCAAGAGGGGACACTCCTAATTCCTCCAATTCTTCGAATAGCCAAAACTCTGGCCCAAATGTGAAGGCATTCTTTTGTGATGGTAGGACGATCACCGGAACTTGGAAAGCGGCACCTAAAGAGTTTTCATTTAAACATACGAGAGAGAATGTACAATATTCTAAAACCTTAAAGTCGGAAGAAGTATCCAGAATTCTTCTTAAGGCCTGGAAACTGGTCCAAGGAAAACCAAATTCTCAGGGAGTTCCTTATAAGGCAGAACCTTGGGAGATACATTATAAAACTAAAAATGGAGAAACTTTCGAAAGAATAGGTGAGATCAAAAAAGATTTTGGAGAACTCAAGATCCAAAACGAATTGGGAGAAGCGAATCTGTTTTTCTATTGGATCGATCTATTATTCGAAAACAAAACCTGGTTCTCTAAATTGCCTAAGATAGAAGGCGATATCAGAAGAGAATGTCATCCGGACGTGATCGTCGGGATAGAGTTTCTCTAACTTGCTTGCGGGTTTCCGTCCCTTATTTCAAAAAATTGCAGATCTCTTGCATATCGTAAGGTTTAGAAAATAATTCCACACCATTTGGGATCTTGTCCCTAGTAAAAGAAGATTCTTCCGCAGCAGAAGTTATCCCCAATCGTATCTGAGAGAATGCAGGATTCTTTTGGACAATACTACAAAGTTCGTTCCCGTTCATTCCAGGCATGTACATATCAGTAAAAATTGCCTCGAAATCCTGAGGATTTTCTTCCAAAATTTGGAGTGCATGTTTTCCGGAAATTGCAGTTTGGACTTCCGCACCTTTTGATTCTAGTAATCTTCTGAACAATACTAGGTTTAGTTCAGAATCATCTATAATGAGTACTTTCCTTTTTGCTAAACTAGGATTCTTTTGAGAAGGGGCCTTTTTCTCTTCTATCAGATCTTTTATGATCTCATCTATCGTGGATTGAAAGGAACTCAGCTCTTGGGTTTTTTCTATAAAACCGTCTGCACCTGCGTTATGAGCGATCATTCTATTTTCCTCTGTAAAATCAGAGGTAACAAATATGATCCTAGCTCCCGAGGATGCGAATTTTTCTTTTTTAGTTTTGCTTCTGATCTCCCTACAAAGATCGAAACCTGTTCCACCTTCTAGATGGATCCCCAAAGTGATTAGATCGAATTTATCCTTTTTAGCAAGCTGCGCTGCTTCTTCCATAAGAGATACTTTTTGGACCTCGAATAAGGATGAAGAGAACTCGGTGGAGATAATTTCAAGTATGACCTTGCTTGTATCTACGATTAGTATTTTAAGTTTTTCTGAAGGCAAACCGGCGCCCTCTCTTAGGTCGCCTTGGTAGGGTATTTCCTGGTTCGCGTTCATGGTAGTAGAGACGGATAGAACTTTCGATCTAGATTGGAAAATCCGTGTCTTTATTAAGGAAATTTATTTTATACTTTTGATATATATCTGCATATCCCATAACGGATCATTCACTCTTCTTTGCCGGATAAGGCCTTTGTATATTCGCGTATTGAACCTACGATTGCCTCGTAAATATCTTCCTGGGTTTTATAAGAATTTCCAGACAAATCTTCCCAGGTTCCAGGATTCTTTTCGGATAAATTCAGGTAGAAGATCGGCTGGGCTTTTCTGCCCCAGGGATCAGCACTTGGCAATACTGTCATAGAGCCAAACGCCGAGAATACTAAAGAATATTCATTTGATTTGTAGGAAAAACTATATGTTTTGGGCCAATCTGTTTCAGGACTTTGTTTCCAGATTATAAAAGAAGAAAGTCCGCGGATCAATTCTGAAACATTACTCTGTTTTTCTTCCAACGGATTTTGAGTTTGTTTTTGGAGTCCAGTCTTTGCTTGGTTCCAGAGTTTTTCCAGCTCGTCCAAAGGAGTTTCTGAAAATTTACGATCCGATTCTCCAAGTCTTGCTTCTATATATTCTATTCTATGTTTGAACTTTGTATTAGTTCTTGTGAGAGAAGATTCTGCAGATACACCCAGTTTTCTTGCCAAATTCACTATAGTAAAAAGAAGATCTCCTAATTCTTCTTCTATCCTGATTTGATTGGAAGAAGGATCGGAAATACCTCTGATCTCTTCTAGGAACTCCTGCAATTCTTCATTCAGTTTTTCCTCTACACCTTTTATATCTTCCCAATCGAAACCTGCTTTGGCTGCCTTCTTCTGGAATTTTTCTGCTTTTAATAGAGAAGGGAATGTCTCTGGGACTTCGGATAAAATGGATTTAGGTTTAGAAGTTTTTTGTCGGAGTTGTTTTTCTTTCTCTTTAAATAGATCCCAGTTTGCAACTACCTCGTTCGCAGAAGAGATATCTTTTGTTTCAGGATCGAATACATGAGGATGCCGTAGCACAAGTTTTTCTGCCACGTCTTTGGCAACTTCTTCTAAACCAAATGCACCTCTTTCCGATGCTATCTGAGAATGAAGAACTACTTGGAATAATAGATCTCCAAGTTCTTCCTTGGTATGTTCGTCGTTTCCTTTGAGTATTGCTTCTACCACTTCCTGGGATTCTTCTATGAGATAAGGCACCAGAGTAGAATGTGTTTGCTCCCTATCCCAAGGACAACCTTCCGGACTTCTAAGTTTAGAAGTTATGTCTTGGAGAAATGCCATCGAGTTTGGATAGTCTTTCGGGTCTGGAGCTTTCATTAAATACTAGGCTTGATTTTCGATTCCGAATTCCCAGCCTTTTTCCCGGAAATGAAGATTGACTGGTGGATTTATCCTAACATCCTATCCGAAAATCCCTGTTTAATCCTAAGTGCTTTTCAATTTAGAGTTCTTATGTTAAAATCGGGTAAAAAGGATACCAGAAAGAACATGTCACTATCTAAAAATTTGGTAGCTTTCGCATTACTTGTATTTGCGGTTCTCAGTCGTTTTCTTCCTCACTTACCGAACTTCACTCCGGTTTTGGCGATCTCTATTTTCGCTGGGGTTTATTTCTCTAACCGTTGGTTAGCGATCGCTCTTCCTTTGGGAATTATGCTTTTAAGCGACCTAGTGATCGGTCTTCACGATATGATCCCGGTTATTTACGGATTATTCGTAGTGTATGCAATTGTAGGAATGAAAATTAAAGATCGTTTAGGTCTTGGATCTTTGGCAATTGCTGGTCTTGCAGGTTCGGTTTCATTCTTTGTGATTACAAACTTCTTTGTTTGGTTAACTTCCGGAATGTATACTTTGAACGGACAAGGATTAGTAGAATGTTATATTGCTGCGATTCCTTTCTTCAAATATAGTCTACTCGGAGACTTTACTTATGTTTCCGTTCTGTTCGGTTCCTATTATCTATTGGAAAAGAACGGATTTGTTGCTTCTACCCAAGCAGCTTAATTTCCTCTAATAATGGCGCCGCATCTCAAGCGGCGCTTTCCATTCTTAAATCTTCTTAAATAGTCAAAGTTAAACTTAGATAAATTCCATAGAATTTATCATGCACGTCTTTTTGTAAGGCTGAGCCTGTAGAAATTTGATCTAAGGGTTTGGATACCTGATTCAAAAATAGTATATCGCCAGGCGCTCCTGGAAAAACATTCGGATTGTAATTATAACCGGAAACTTTCGAGATCAATTCGGTATACTGAAATCCTAAAGTATATTTTAACCAACGGCTTCTAAGTAGAGAAAGACCAAAATCTATTTCATATCCGGTTCTACTAAGCACGTTTTCTTTCAGTCCGCCCGGAGGAGCAGTGTCTAAAATATAAGGCCCTGCAATTCCGTTCAAAACCCCTTGCGTGTTTCTATTATAATGTCCTAAAGTCCTGAAATAATCCGCTTTAAAATGTCCTAATAAAAATGCGTTGAAGTTCTTAAAGATCCTAACTCCGATTTGAGGACCTAATCCTCCTGCTTTTTCTTCCGATTTTCCGAAACCGTAATTTCCCGGAATCACTCCGTATTCGCTGGATGTGATATCTAGGTTTCTTGCTCCTACTGCTATACCGATCCTTCCGGTTGCCGTATGCATATACCAAGCGAAGTTTAAAGAATAATCTAATCTTCTGTATTGAACCGAATGATATTGGACTGGAGCAAGTGCAGACAATACGGAGGCCGTGTCCACAGTTGTGTAAGAAGGTTTGATCTTTAGATCTAAATAATTGAATTCTATTCCGAAAGTTTTGGCAGTATTCAAATAAGAAAGTTTGATCGGGAAGGCGGTCTTAGTATTGCCTTGAGGACTTGAATAACTTGTGATACTATCATTCAATAAGTTCGGATTTACACCTGCATTAGCTGCAGAGGTTTGAGCGTTCTGATAAGCTCCAGAGGCCGAAAGGATTGTATTGTAGTTATTTACTCCGATATTTTTTTGCCGGGCTAATACCTCCGACTCCCAAGTCGATTGTAATGCTGCAAATTGGATATCTAAGGTAGGTCTGGTATAAGGTTTGGATAATTCTTGGTCATGAAGTTCGTTTCTAACATCGGCTGCTTGTTTTCTCTTTTCTGCAGCGAGGAGTGCCAGCCTTCTTCTTTCTGCCTGAACCTGGGATTTACCGGCTTGGTATTCCAGCTCGTCTGCTTCTTTTTCCAAAGTTTCCGGATCTGGTAGTTTTCCTTGAGAATATACGGGGCCGGAGACAAATAAAAAAATGCCTAAGAATAAGGATGCGGAAAGTTTCAGAAAAGTCTGCAAGGTCTACCTCTCAGTATTTCGCGTAGCTTTTTAAACGGAAAGACTAAGTATCTTGGACGCAAGACTCCAATTCTTTTTTATAGTAAGAATGAAAAAAGGGAGGAAGTATTTTCCCAAAATCGAAAGTTTTGAGGTATGGCTTTCGACTTTTCGGATGAATACAAAGAGATTGTCCAAAACATTCTTTCGGAACGGTTTTCCGAGGTTTCGAAGATCTATGATCTTAAAGCCAGATCTAAGGGAGAAAGGAAATTTCTTGAGTTTCGATTGGAATTCAAAAAGGATACCCATCCTTCCGAACATCATAAGATCTTGGGAACTTTACTAGACGATCTAAAACAAGAATTCCCATATACTGAAATTATCATTTATCCGAACCAAGGGTAGCTCCAAAATCTTTCCTAGATCTGCTCCTTCTTTCAAATCAGGTTGCCAAACCTAATTCAAAATCGATCCTGACTCAGATGAAACCAGCCATTTGTGTATTCTGCGGTTCCAGACCTGGCAAGGAACCTCGTTATCTTCAAGCCGCAGTATTCTTAGGTCACCTTATGGCAACAGAAGGAATAGGGCTGGTGTATGGAGGAGCAACCTCCGGTTTAATGGGAGCGGTAGCCGATTCCGTTTTAGAAAAAGGCGGTACTGTGATCGGTGTACTTCCTGAGTTCCTTTCCAGTAAAGAAATTGCTCATAAAGAAATTACGGAACTTATCTTAGTTCCAACCATGCACGAAAGAAAACTTCTGATGTACGAAAAATCCTTCGCATTCATCGCACTTCCTGGCGGGATCGGGACCTTAGAAGAATTAGTAGAAGTCACTTCTTGGAATCAGCTTGGAGTTCTTTCCAAACCAATCGGAATACTGAACGTAAATGGATTTTTCGATCCACTATTACAACAGTTGGATCATATGGTAGAAGAAGGTTTCTTAGATTCTCAAACCAGAGAATGGATAGAAGTCAGCTCGGATCCAGAAGAACTTTTTGAAAAGATCATCAAAAGAAGTAGGATCTGATTACTTTCCTTCTTCCGGATTCAGGAATTGTTTAAATATCTGGTGTAGAGCCGGGCTTTCAGAAGCTTCTGCAAGAGCTAAAGGAGAATTTCCTTCCTTGTCCGTAGAATAAGGAGAAGCTCCATTCTTCACTAATAATTCGATCAAATCTGTTTTTCCAGATTTAACCGCTAGAAGTAACGGAGTGCGACCAAGCATATCACGAACTTCAGCCTCGTAACCGTTGCTTAGAATTTTTTCCACAGTATCCGTTTTTCCTTCGGACGAAGCTCTGAATAACAAAGTGATCGTAGCCTTGTTTACAACTTTCAGAGTGTGATGGAATTTCATCCTGTCAGCTTCTTCTTTGGCTGTTTTGCCGCTTAGGTTTTTGGCCAAAGGATCAGCACCTAGGTTCAGCAATCTTTCCAGACATTCTACACTATCGTACAATGCAGAAAGAAGAAGTGGGGTATTTCCGTCTTGGTCTTTATTCTCCATCAAAGAACGAACTTCTTTGTTCTCAGAAAATAGATCCAATATTTCATAATCATTATGTAGTGCAGTTAAGTGAAGGATTGTTCTTCCTTCGGAGTTTTTCTTTTTAGGATCGGCTCCCTTTGAAACCAGATATTCTGCGATCTCTAGATGACCCATATCCACCGCGAGTAGAAGAGGGGAATAACCTTCTCCATTTCTAGATTCTATATCTGGAGGATGATTGGGAAGATCGAATAAGATCTCTACCAATTCTAGCGTTCCCGAACTAATTGCTCTGGTTAATGGAGTATTTCCATCCATGTCTCTAAGTTCAGGGTCCGCGCCATAATCTAAGAGTATTGTGGTGAGTTCAGTGTTCTCAGATTCTAACGCGAGAAGTAGTGCGGTCTCTCCTCTAGAGCTGGTCTCATTCGGGTCGGAGCCATATTCTACTAAAAGATTGGTGGCTTCCTTATTTCCTTCTTTGATGGCCCAATACAAAAGTCCGCAGCCGTAAGAATCTCTGAGTTCAGGAAATTCTTCTGCGAAACCATCTCTTGTCGCAGCCTCTGATAATAAGGCGCGAAGGGTTCCGTTGTTACCTGTTTTTACTGCCCGAAAAAGATCGTTCCAGTCCACGCCTGATTCTCCAGGAGGTAATACAATCCTAAGGTCGTTAGAAAAGAAAGCGGTATTCCAATTCCGACTAGGGAAACAGCTAATCTAGGTGAAAGTCCCCATTCTGCTGCAAGAAGACTTCCCGTAATCATAGGAGCCATTGCTGATTCCATAATGAGTATCTTAAAGTTTCTAAGAAAATTTTCGCCTACATTCTTCTCTGAATAATGGAAGAATGTTCCGAAACAGAGCCAGATCAAGGCAGGGCCGATTATAAGTTTAAATACTAAGCCGAATAACAAAGGAATTCTTATCCTAAAAGAATCGTCTGATTCTCTCTTGGGATTTTCGGCATTTGGTTCTTTGGAATTGATCCGAATGGTTCCAGGAAGTTGGTATCCGACTGAAAAAAGAGCCAATGGGATCAGAGTGTCTCCGATCCTTGAGATTGCAGATTCAAGCTCTGGAGGAACAGAAATCGGACGAGAAGCCAAAGAAACTAGTAATGCTATAAATGGAGGGAATGTGAATAATGTTTTCCAAAGAGAGGATTTTGTTTCTGAGGATTGTAGTGTGTGTCTTGCTTTGGTTCCTAAATAAGTTCCAGGAATGGCGAGAGTCAGAAATGTTCCGAGTTGGTCTATGATCAGAACTGTGGGAAGTCCCTCTTTTGAGTAGTAGGATTCGATCAGCGGAATTCCTAAAAAGGAAGTGTTTCCGAGTCCTGCGGAAAGACAAAGACAGATGATTGTACTTTCTTTCCAATTCAGTAGTTTTCCGAAAAAGCTGAAAAATAAAAATCCGGATCCAAAAAGTACCCAAGGCATGGCTGCAAATGTTAAAAAATTCCCATCTAGAGAAGCATGACGCAAAGGTCCGAACTCCATACAAGGGAGGGAAACTGAAATGATAAATGAATTGATAACTTTATGAGAATCGGCAGGAAACTTTCCTTTGGTCCGGATGAGTATCCCGAACAGAAAACAAAATCCGATTACTATAAAATTAGACATGGATCGATCCTTTTCACCCGAAAGCGAATTTAGGTCAAGGAAGGATTTGTAAGGATCTTTCTCCGATCTCTTTTTCTTCTAGATAGAATTTGATCTTATACTTTCCGGCACTCAATATAGGTTGTATTTCCCAGGCCTCGAAATTGATCCCACCTGGGATCTTTTCCTGAAAGGTAAAACTTACCTTTTTAGTTTTTAAGTGGATGAACTCTGCCTTAAAAGTATAAGGCCCGGATTTATAGATAGGAATAGAAAGATAAAATTTACGTTTGGTTTGGAGCTTGTCGGGACAAGAAGAAGTTTTGTCTGGATCTGGAATGGAATGACTAACACAAAATTCTTCTGTGTTTGTGATCGGAAAACCGGGAGGAGTTTTTCCATCCGGGGTCCAGTAAGCATTTTCCTCGCTTAAATATTCTTTTTCTTCCGATTCTGTTTTGAAAATCGTAGCAAAACTTTTTTTCTTACGATTTTCTTCCGGTTTATAAACTTCGAAATGTAGATGAGGTCCAGTGCTAAATCCTGTATTTCCAGAAAGACCAATTTTTTGTCCTGCGATTACTTTCTCTCCAGGTTTTACAAATACACCTTTGGATTTTAGGTGTCCATAGATTGCGACTGTTCCATCAGAATGTTCTATCACGATCCGATTTGCTTTATCTATGAGTTTAGGATCCCTTTTTCCTTCCGTAAATTTATCTTCCGTTTCTACTACGACTCCATCTCTTGCTGCTAAAAGTGGGGTTCCTTCCGGAAGGACAAAGTCTAGAGAATAAGCACCTCCACCTTTATGTTCTTCCCCGCTATTATAGCCTACAGATATCCAAGATTTACCTTCATAAGGAAGAGTATAAACATAAGTCTCGTCATGTTTTGCGGATAGATCTCCGTAATAAGCAACTGCCAGTACTGCAATAGAAATTGGGGCTTCTGTATTCTCTTTCTTTTTAAAGGTTAAGACCTTCTTCTTTTCTGAATCGGTTAACACAAAAGAGATCGGGTTCGGAGGTTCCGTTTCTATTTTAGAACCCTCGATTGCAGTATAGACCGTGATATGTGTTCCTGGGATTAGATTTTTAGCTTGGAGATAAACCGAGGTTTCTTCGTTTTCTGTTTCGATAGAAGAGCAAATATTCTTTTTATCACAGTTCTGAATTACATCTGCAAATATAGGGCAGAAGTAAATGGATAAAAAGAATACCGCTAAACTTCGGGTCATTATTTTCCTCTGGCACTGCGGAATTCTTTTACCATCAAAGATGTGATACTGTCGAGAGGTTTTACCTGCTGTTTTAAGTCCGGAGTTTCATGCCTGTCTGAGAAACTATAACAGGAATTTCGGACACCTTTGTCCTTCATCCACCAATGTCTTCCGATCTCTCTTCTGGATTTTGGATCTAAGTCGCCTTGGTACATTCTATACTCATCCCATTCAGGAGGGAAATTTCTTTCTTTTAAGAAGAATGCGTACGCAGAAGAAAAGCTTTGGGCGGCATTTTGTAGAAGTTCGTTAATATGAAGGCACCCTACCGTTTTATCTTCCGGAAATTTTCTCATAATTTTATTATAAGAAATATCTTCTCCAATTAGATAGGAATAAGTTTTGATTGCATGAGGACATGTTTCATAAGGTACTCGATCTTCTTCCACATCTAAGTCCATAATTTTCATCGTGGCTAAGTTCACTAACATGTACAAAGTCATATCATGATAAGGATCTCTTTGGCTGACTTCTATTAAGCAGCTAGGAGGACTTTCTTCCGGAAACCAATAGTATCTGCTTTCGTACCTGCGCTGGAAACCGCAGTCTTTGTATCTGATCTTTTGTTTTAATTGGGAAAGAGCCATACATTCTCCTGGTTCCTTTTTTTACCTAAGAGATAGACCTGAAAGGATTTTACCGTGTTTTGATTTGCTTTTTTAGCATTCTTACCTATTCTTCTACCTACTTTTACGGAAGTTTTAGATGGGGTTATTTTTTCAGGATAAGGTTTTTTTAGTAACCGGCGCAAGTTCTGGGATCGGCAGAGCTTTGGCCATTGAGTTGGAAAAGGAAGGAGCCTATGTGGGAGTAATTGCTCGCAGAAAAGAGGCCTTAAAGGATCTGAAAAATTCAGCTTCCAATCCGGATAAAATTTTTGTTATGCAAGCGGATGTGATGTCCGAATCCGATCTAAAAAAGGCGGTCGAAGAATTTAGAAAAAAATTCAAAAGAGTAGATGGCTTCGTTCATAATGCCGGAATTTCCATGAGAGGAACTGCGGCAGAAACTGATCTGAAAATTTTCAGAGCAATTATGGACACGAATTATTTTCCTCTGGTTTTATTATATCGTTTACTGGAATCAGATCTACGCCAAAGCGAAGGGCATGTGATTGCCGTATCTTCTATACAAGGAAAGTATGCTACCCAATTAAGATCCGGATATGCAGCAAGCAAACATGCGATGCAAGGATTTATGGATAGCATCCGTTTGGAAAACTTGAAAACCGGGATCCATGTCATGAGTGTTTGTCCTGGCTTTGTAAAAACGGAAATTTCAATTAAGGCATTGGGAGGAGATGGAACTCCTCATGGGATTATGGATGAAGGCCAGAAAAACGGATTAGATCCCGAAGTAGTGGCTAAAAAGATCTTAAAAGGAATTGAGAAAAGAAAACGAGAGATCATTCCTTCTAAGTTGAAGGAGAAATTCGGTTATTTCCTTAGTAGGATCTCTCCTAAAACTTTGGATAAAATTTTAGTAAGAGTTAGGATCTCTTAATAAAGTTTTAGTTCTTCACTTCTGTGATCAACCTAAGACCTGCTTTTCTATCATTCAATAGATTCGGAATTCCTCCAAAATCTCTTGCATGAGCCTTAGCTTCTTCTTTGGTTCCTGAATAAGAACCACCTCGGATCACTTTCAGATGTTTCCCAAATCTCCCGGAGTTTGGTCTATGTCCTGGATAAGGGATATATGGAGAGCTGGTCCATTCTGCAACATTGCCGCACATTCCGATTGCACCATAAGGACTTTGGCCTTTAGAAGGAAGTTCAAACACAGAGATAGTTCCTCTGCTTCCACTTTCTCTTGTATTACAAAGTGCAGAATCGAATTCATTTCCGAAAGGATAGTCTTGGGGCTGGGAGATAAATTCGTAACTCTCGTCCTTTAATAATCTCCAGACGAGTCCCGTTCCTCTAGCCGCCTTTTCCCATTGCCATTCGCTTGGGATCTTTTTTCCGGCCCATTTAGAATAAGCTTCCGCTTCTCTATAAGTTAAGTTGGTAACGGGATGATATTCTTTTCCTCTTGGGAAATTCCCGTTTTCCCAATGAGGCGGAGGAAGAGTTCCCGTCTCTTTTAAGAACTTATTATATTCTTTGTTAGTGACTTCGTATTTATCAATATAAAAGGAAGAAATTTCTTCTAGGCTACTTCTGTCGGGAACTCCAAATTTAGGATTATAACTATCGTCTCCAGGGTCTGAACCTTGTCCATATAGGAAGTATCCCATATGTTCATATAAGATCCGCCCGTTGGATTCATATCCTGTATGAACGAGCACCATTTCTTTCCCATCTTTGGGATGAAGAATATTTTTAACTAAACGATTTCGGACCATGTCTGTCGCATCAAATCTGGAAGGATCTTGGTAGAATGTTTCTTCTCCATAAGCTCCGATCAAAAGTCCCACGCTGATCAATTTGGCAGGTTTACCTTCTGCTATGGAAAAACTTCCTCTGAGTTCTATTGAAATTGGTTTTGTGAGTTTTCCCACTTTTCCAAATTCTACTTCAATATTCTCTACTTGGAAGGCACCAATTTCTTCCATTTTAGGTTTTCTGAATAAAGGTAGATTCGATTTTTCGCTCAGTATACCTTTAATCTCTTCTTCAGAACGTTCGGAAAAGTAAGAGTTTCTACCTATCTTGATCTTTGCCTTTCCTTTGTTTCGATAAACCGAAAGAACTTCTCCGGTCCAAAGCACTGTCTTCCTTGTATCAGAAGATGAAGATGTGGCTTCTTTTTCTTCTTGGCTTGTCCCGGTTTCAGAAAATAGAAAAAGCAGACAGAATGAGATAAATATAATGGTTCTGGTCCTGGACATGGAAGAGTGAGGTCCTCTAAACTTAAAGATCGGCAGAAATCTTAGATTTTCAGATGGTTTTTTATAGCGGAGAAGTGACAGAAACCTGCGTTCTTATTTAAGCCTTAGACTTAGGAAATAGAGTATTACCCGCCTTCCTCATCACATGGACCAGTTCTTCAAACACGATTGGCTTGGAAATATAATCATTCATTCCAGCCCTTAAACAAAGGTCCCTGTCTCCTTGCATTGCAGCTGCAGTCATTGCAATGATATAAGGTTGGGATTCCACAGGCCAAGTATTTCGAATGACCTGAGTTGCTTGCAGCCCATCCATCTCAGGCATATGAACATCCATAAAGATCAGATTGATCTTTTTTTCTCTGAGAGCGATCAAAGCTTCTTTTCCATTTGGAACGATAAATGGTTCATATCCTAATTTTTGGATAATCCTTTTGGCTAGAGTTTGGTTGATCTCGTTGTCTTCTGCTACCATGATCTTGAAAGGAAATTGAGAACTTAAAATTTCTTTTTGGCTGGCAAGATAAGAGGATCTTGTATTTGCCTTTGCTTTAGTTCCACTCTCATCCTCTGCTAATATTTCAGTTACGATCCTTTCTATATCTTTTTTCTTAACAGGTTTACTTAACTCTCCTGCGAATAATTCCCCTGCGATCTCTTTATCTTTAGGATCTAAAAATGAAGAAGATAAAAGCACTAACGGAAAATGAAAATTTCTTTTACGGATTTCCTGAGCGATCTCTATTCCAGTATTCCCAGGAAGATTATAATCTAAGATTCCCAGGTCTGGCATGATATCTAGATCAAGCAGGTTTAATGCTTCTTCTTTTGATTTAGCGGAGAAGGTTATAAGTCCTAAAATTTGCAGCTGATAAGCAAGTATCCTTAGATTAGTAGGATTATCATCCAGTATAAGAACTTTCTTATTTTCCAATTCCGAGTTCGCCGCTTTTTCTTTATTCTTAGCCTGGTTATTACCTTCTACCTGGATATAAAAGGAGAAGGTTGTGCCAATACCTATTTCACTTTCTACCCAGATCACTCCACCCATCATTTCTATCAAACGAGAAGAGATAGAAAGTCCAAGTCCCGTTCCTCCGTATCTTCTGGTGGAAGATGTATCTACTTGGTAGAACGGTTGGAATAGTTCTTTTTGTTTTTCGTTAGGAATTCCTATCCCGGTATCTCTGATCGCAAATAAGATCGTATATAGGTTCCCTTCCAGTTTGGAAACCTCGGCGGATAAAAAGATCTCGCCTTGTTCCGTGAATTTTAATGCGTTCCCGATCAGATTGATAAAGATCTGCTTTAAGCGGAGACTATCGCATAAGATCCTATCTGGAACATTCGGATCTAGATAATAGACCAGATCTATCTGCTTCTGAGCGGCACGAGATCTGAATAGATCCAAAACTTCTTCGATAGTCTCGATGACCGAAAATTCCCTGATTTCCAGAGACAGGGTCCCGGATTCAATTTTAGAATAATCTAAGATATCATTGATGATATTGAGCAGACTTTCTCCACTTTTTTGGATGATCTCAGCGTATTCTTTTTGCTCTTTATTTAGATTGGAATCTATTAATAGTTCAGTCATTCCGATCACTCCGTTCATAGGAGTTCGGATCTCATGGCTCATCATTGCCAAAAATTCGGACTTAGCTCGATTTGCTTTTTCCGCTTCTTCTTTTGCTTTTTTGAGATCATGTTCGTAGTTTTTGCGAACAGAAATATCTGTGAATAATCCACAGACCGAGTAAACTTCTCCCTCTAAGTCCACTAAAGGAACGATCACGCAATAGAATGTTTTTTCTTCGTCGGAAACGATTAGATCTAATTCGAAATCCAAAGGGCCCAGTTTTTCTAAGGACTTTGTGATTATGGTAGAAATGAACTGGGCTTTTTCACTTCCAAAAAGGTTCTCCAGTCCCATGTCCTGTCTTTTATCTTTACTTCCTAAAAATCGGTTCGCGAATACTTGGTTATGGAATAGAGCTCTTCCTTCCAGATCCATCATACAAAATGCAGAAGGTAGATTGTCCAAAATGGAAAGAAGTCTGGATTCACTTTCTATCAATCTATCAGTGATCCTTCTTTTTTCTTTGATATCTTTTTGAACCGCATAAGAACCGTACCCGACCACCAAAAAAGAAACTATAACTAATGTAAGCAGTGAATAAGCGACTCTGGTGCCCCGCAAAGTATTGGTTGCATTTCTGCTATTTAAAAGTCTTAATTCTTCCTCCTGCATATTGTTCAGCAATTCGGCTATTTCTATTAGTATGATCCCTTTTTTGGATTCGAAAGAGCCAGGTTGTTTTTCAGCAGTTGTGATTAGGTTGGAGATCCCAAGGATTCTAACTTGTTGGATTTGATTGTCCTTGGTGAGATTTTGAAGGATCTTAATTTCACTCTTTAAGTTGGAGAATAAGGATCTGGTATTTTCGGAAGCAGCGTCTTCCGTATAAGCTTGCGCGATTCCGATCTCTCTAGTGATACTTTTACATTGGTCTATTTCTTCGATGACCGTAAACGTATGTTCTATCATTACTCCAGAATCCTTTAGCTCTATCATTCCATACAAACTGATCAAACTTGCTATGATCAATAGTAAGGTAAGAGAGAAAAAACCGATCAGCACTTTCCATTGCAAGAATTGCGACTTTTCTTTGATTTTTTCTAAAAAGGAAAATTTCATGAAGGACGTTCTAGTAATTTCGAGACCTAAAATTGATTTCAAAAAGGCTTCCAAATTTATTACACGTACATAGGTCTTTCAACAAGCTTTTTTCAGGATTTTGATAGCCCGATCTTGACTGGATCGGGCCAAAAATCATTCTGGTATTCTAATAAACGGTTTTTTCTGGATTATGGAAAGGAAAGCCGGTAAAAATCTTGTACCTTGGAGAGCTATTCCTTAGTATGAAATCCGTCGTTCATGAAATTTATCTCTCTGTTTCCGGAGAAGGAATTTCAACAGGTTTGCCTACAATTTTTGTTCGGTTCGCGGGGTGTTCTCTCAGATGCGGAATGGACGGAAGCCGCAAACTTTGGTGCGACACTCCGTACGCTCTTTCTCCGAATGCGGGGAAAGAAATTGAGTTAGAAGATGTGATCTCGGAGATAGGATCCATTTCTTCTTCTCCTACACAAATACTTCTAACGGGCGGAGAACCATTAGAAAATTCGAATAGGATTTTCAGCCAAACATTGGCACAAAAATTGAAACTGTCTAGGCAAGTTTCGGGGCTTTATACGAGGGTGAGGGTGGAGACAAATGGAGCGGAACCGATCCGTGATTTGGAAAATATGGTCTTCACTCTGGATTACAAACTTCCTGGCTCAGGAATGGAAAACAAAATGGTCTTGGATAATTTAGAATTTGTCCGGGATAGAAATGATAATTTGGACGAGATCAAATTCGTAATTAGAGATAGAAAGGATTTCGATAGAACTTTGGAAGTGATAGACGGTTTTAAATTAAAGGGAAATCTTCTGGCTTCTCCCGTATTCGGAGAGCTTGCCCCTGAAATTCTTGTAGATTGGATCAAAGAAAATAATAGAACGGATCTGCGTCTTTCTTTGCAGACCCATAAATATATCTGGGGAGAAAAAAGGGGAGTTTGATCTTGGACTCTACTTTGCAGCTCAGTCTAGATTTCGAATCCGATTCTTCCAGCGGATTCAGAGGGGATTCCTGTTATCTTAAGGATGAACCAGAATTAGGAATTGGAAGGATAGAAAGTTCCGACTCCGGAAAATTTCAGATCTATTTTCCATCTTCCGATATCAGAAAGACTGTCTCTGAAAATTCTAACAGACTGAAAATTATAGGATCCTATCCTACCGCATTTACTGAATCTTTTGCAGATCCAGAATTACTGGATCTAAGTCTTCAAGCATTTGAGTTAAAACTTACTCATGCCTATGACAAACTTTCTGCATTATCTAATTCAAGAACAAGACTTCTTCCTCACCAAATAGAATCCACTTTCGTAGTGGTGAATTCTCTTCGGCCTAGATTCATTTTGGCTGACGAGGTAGGACTCGGTAAAACGATAGAAGCAGCCCTTGTTATGAAAGAGCTGATCTTTCGAAGAGGTTACAAAAAAGTTTTAGTCGTTGCTCCTTCTCCTCTATTAGTCCAATGGAAACAGGAATTAAAAAACAAATTTAACGAAGACTTTGAGATCGTTAAACGTAGGAATTTCTTAGCTAGCGGAGAGAAGAACTGGAAGAATTTCAAACATGTAATTACTTCAGTAGACTTTATTAAAAATCCTAAATACGCCGAAGAGATCCTGAAAACGAAATGGGATATTGTAGTCTTTGACGAGGCCCATCGTTTAAGAAGAGATTATCATAAGGTTACAAGAGCCTATTTATTCGCGGAGAAGATTGCAAAAAAATGCGAATGTCTGCTTCTTCTTACCGCAACACCTTTTAGAGGAAAATTAGAAGAATTATATTATCTGGTCCACTTGGTCGATCCGAATTTGCTCGGACCATATCATACTTTTATAAACGATTATGTTCTCGGGAATAAAAGCGGATTAAAAGAAAAGATCTCCAAGGTCCTTTTAAGACGCAGAAAAGTAGAAGTTGGCGGCTTCACTAAAAGATTCGCCAAAACGGTTAAGATAGAATTATCCGATGTAGAAAGACAATTCTATAATGAAACCACTGAATATGTCCGCAGAGAGTATAATCTTGCGATGAGAACCCAAAACAGGGCAATCGGATTCGTGATGATCGTTTTCCAGAAATTATTGGACTCCTCAGTGTTCGCACTTCTTTCCGCATTGTCCAAACGTAAGTTCATGCTGGAGAATCGTCTCCATCGTTTGCAGGCAGTCGGGAATAAATTAGAAGAATGGGACTTGGACGAAACAGAAGGTGTAGAAGACTTCGTCTCCGATTTGGATGAATCCGCTCCTTCCGATCTTGCAAATCTCAGAAGAGAATTATTATCCTTAAACAGGCTGATCCTTTTAGGCAAAAAGATCAAAGAAGATCGAAAAAGCCAGAAACTGAAAGAGACAATTGCGAAACTCAAAAAAGAAGGGCATCCTAAATTTATTATATTCACTCAGTTTAGAAGTACACAAGACTTCTTAGCTTCCACCTTATCCGAATACAAGGTCACATTATTTCACGGGTCTTTAAGTGCTGATGCAAAAGAAGATGCAATTTCCGAATTCAAAAGGTCTTCCGAAATTTTGATCTGTACGGAAGCAGGTGGAGAAGGACGTAACCTTCAATTTGCAAATGTTCTATTCAATTACGATTTGCCTTGGAGCCCTTTGAAGATCGAACAAAGGATAGGAAGGATCCATAGATTTGGACAAAAGGATAATGTATTTATTTTTAACTTCGCTTCTAAAGATACAGTTGCGGAAAGAATTTTAGAAGTACTATCCAACAAGATCAAACTTTTCGAAGAATCTATCGGCGGTTCGGACGAGTTACTTGGAGCAATCGAAGACGAATTGGATTTTCATTCTAGCTTCATGAGATTCGTCACAGGTAACAAAAAGTTAAAAGAAGTAGAAGAGGAAATCGACCAAAGGATCAAGATCGCCAAAAAAGGTTTCGAGAAACTGGGTTCCTTGGTCACTCCTAAACTATTGGATTTTAATTTAGAAGATTATTATAAAACTACTCTACAAGAAAGATCTTTTACCAATCAACACTTGGAGACTTTCTTCGTTAGATATTCTAAGAAATATTCTGATCGATTGAATTTCAAACTTAAGACTCTAAAACCTCAAGTGTATGAGTTGGATGGAGTCAATTACAAAGGGAAAAAGGCTACATTCAATTCCGAACTTGCACTCGCAGATGACGGACTGGAATTTTTAGCATTCGGCCATCCTTTAATTGAAGAAGCAGTACAATCCTTTTTAAAAGATAGATCCGGTTGGAAAATAGGATTTTATAGAACTTCCGGAAACTTCTTATACTTCGTATTTATAGTAGAATTCAAATTTTCCTTAGATAGAAAAGAATTGTTCGTTGTGGAAGTAAATCGACGAAGCGGAAGTTCTAAGGTATTAGAAAATCTTCCGGAAGCAGTAAGAGAGAATAGATTCCGATCTTCCCAAACAGAACTGCCTGACGATACCGAAAAATATTTTGTGATGGCTTGCGAGACCTTAGAACTTGCATTAGAAGATAGAAAAAAAGAATTATACGAACAAACCAAAGATCTATTCCAAAAGGAAGAATACAAGATCCGTAACAGCAACCAAAACACTCTACGTCAGTTAGAAGAAAAACTAATGAGACAAGAGGCTGCTTTTAAATGGGAAGGTAGACCCGAGAAAAAATCGGCAATGAATCGAACTAAAAACGAGATCCAAAAAGTAAAAGAGGATTTCGAGGTAGAGCTAAGAAAGGTAAAGGTGGGAAAAGAGATACACCATCGTTTCGAACTTTTCCAAGCCTATCTTCCTGGCTCGGACTGATCCAAATATAAGGCTGTCTTAAAGCTTCTATATCTTTGTTTTTACTGCTGGACACTAGCCCCCTCTATCCGCTTTTGTTAAACTACTCCGCCAGATATTCGGCCTTAGGAGACAGTTTACGTGAAATTATCCCTGGATTGGATTAACGATTTTACCCCTATTAAGGATTTGTCCCTCGAGGATGTCCTAAAAAAAATTGCGGCTTCTATTTGTGAAGTGGATGGGGTAGAGGATTATTTTTCTCATTTGGAGAAGGTTGTTTTAGTTAAGATCGAATCCTTAGAAAAACATCCTCAGGCAGATAAACTCCAAGTCGCTCAGGTTTCTGACGGTAAAAATAAGATCCAAATCGTTTCAGGTGCTCCTAATTTAAAAGTGGGAGACCTGGTTCCACTGGCTATTCCAGGTGCTGAGTTAGGAGATAAAAAAATCCTAGAGTCAGAACTTCGCGGTGTTAAAAGTTCCGGTATGCTTTGTTCTGAAAAAGAACTAGGTCTTTCCGAAGAGGATGCAGGGGTTATGGTTCTGGACGATCCGGAAGCAAAACTTGGCCAGAACTTAAGAGAATACTTCGGATTCAGAGATACTATTTTAGATATTGATAATAAATCCATCACACATCGTCCTGATCTGTGGAGCCATTTCGGATTCGCGAGAGAACTTGCGGCTCAACTCAATTTGCCGATCAAGTTTAATCCTTTCGAAACTAACTGGGATTTTTCAAAAGATATTGTTTCTCCCAAGGTGAAAGAAACAGAATACGCACATTCTTATTATTCTTCTTCCATTGAAGGAATTCAGATCAAAGCTTCTAATAAAACTGTTCGCTCCCGTTTGAAAAAATGTGGGGTTAGGGTGATCAATAATGTGGTGGATGTTTCCAATTATCTATTATTGGAAGCGGGACAACCTACACACTTCTTTGATTCTGATAAATTATCCGCACAAGGTGGAATCGAACTAGAAGTAGATTATGCGAAGAAGGACGAAAGTTTTCTTCTTTTAGACGAAACTTCTCCCAAACTTGACCCTGAAATTCTGATCATTCGTAACTCTAAAAAAGGAGTGGCGATCGCAGGTGTGATGGGCGGCGCGGATACCGCTGTCGATTCTAATTCCAAAAAAGTAATTTTAGAGTCTGCAGTTTTCCCGAGGGAGTTTGTTCGCAAGTCTATTCGAAAAACGGGGATTCGTTCTGAGTCTTCTGTTCGTTACGAGAAAGGCCTCGAAGCAACAACCACTCTTCCAATCATCAAAAGAGCATTAAATCTTTTAAAAGAAAATGGATGTCCTGATCTGAAGGCGAGTTTGCCTGCCGGATACATTCATACTGCAGATAAAAAAGTGGAGATCGAAGTCAGTTTAGCTTTCTTGAATAAAAAACTTGGAACAGAGATTGATCAATCTACTTCGGATAAGATCTTAAAACAACTTTCCTTTTCCACTGAATGGAAAGGAGATACTGTTAAGGTTCTTGTTCCTAAATACAGACAAAATTACGATATCACCATTCCGGAAGATATTGTAGAAGAGATTGGCCGTACATTAGGATATGCATCTATTCCAGTTCGTCCTTTGGCTTCTGATGTCAAACCTCCTGCTCGTAATTTCTCAAGAGAGCTGGAAAAACATCTAAAACGGGCCTTCTCCCAAATCCTTGGATATAACGAAGTATTCAATTATTCTTATGCTTCCTCCAAAGATAATTCTTTCGAAGAAGAAGTAAAAGATTCGATCAAGATCCTAAATGCAATGCCCGACGAGCAGGCATATTTAAGGACTTCTTTATACCCTTCTCTTTTGAAAAATATCAGGCTCAATGGTGATCGATTCGAGAAGTTGAAAATTTTCGAATTTGGTCGAACTTATAAAAAAGCAGAAGAACCTTTTAACGAATCTAAATGGTTTGTTTGGGCTGTTTCTTTTGGTAGGAAGTCCAACGAGAAGGATCTAAACGTTTTAGAGTCCGATTTCCTGGATATCAGGACCGGTGTCGAAAAAGTATTGAGACATTTAAACTTGAGAGAGTTTGAGTGGAGGGTAGATGAAAAGAGTTATTTCCATCCTAAGGCTTCTCTTTCCTTATTTGTTTCCGGTAAGAAAGTGGGAGAGTTAGGATATGCTCATCCGGCCGCTTTAGATACCGCTGATATCAAAAAGAGAGTTATTTTAGGAAGATTCGAATTTGCTTCCTTATTAGAAGTTTGGACAGAAGATCGAAACAAAAACTATTTTACTGCCCCTTCTCATTTCCCTCAAACAGAGATCGATCTTTCTTTGGTGATGGATCTGAATGAGTCTTCTTCTAAGTTTAGCGACTTGGCTGTTTTGGAAAAATTCCCTGAGATGCAGGATGTAAAAGTTACAGTTGTATTTACCGGTGGAAATCTTCCTGAAAACAAAAAGTCCGTTTCTTATAGATTTAAACTTTTAAGCCAGGACAAGAACTTAACCCAAGAAAGGATCAAAGAGATCACGGATCGTTTGATACAGATCGCGAATTCTTCCGGTTATCCTCTTCGTTAAACTATGAAAATCCACGAAACAGCATTTATCCATCCGGCTGCGACTGCATTCGGAATGTTGGAGATGGGACCATTATCTTCTCTCTGGCCTGGAGCTGTTGTTCGTGCGGATCTAAATGAGATCAAATTAGGTGAAGGTGTTAATATCCAAGATAATAGCACACTTCATACCGATTCTACCGGCAGCTTATTCATAGATGATTATACATTAGTAGGTCATAATACAATGCTTCACGGTTGTAAGATCGGTAAGGGTTGTTTGATCGGAATAGGTGCTATCATTTTGGATGAAGCGGAGATCGGAGACGGTGCAATGATACTTGCAGGTTGTATGATCCGAGGTGGTAAAAAAATTCCTCCGAGAGCTATGGTGATCCCTAAGAATGGAGGCATCGTCATCTACGAAAAAAAAGCAAAACCTGAAATGAGCATCGCAGGTTGTTTGGAATACATACAATTGGCGAAAAGATTCCAAGAGAATGTATTCCAACCATTTACAAAAGAAGAAGAAAAATCATTCGTAGAGGAAGCAAAGTCTATCATCAAAAGATACGGCATCTGATTTCTTTTTAAATTCTCTCTTCTCTCCATTTGATATAAATCAATTCTTTCTACATCGATTTCTGATTCGTCCTGAATCTACACCTCTAATCCTTGTTATAGTTTTCCGTAAAACAGCTATAAGGATGATCTCATGTATGACGAAAGGGTTATAGAAAAAATCAGAGGCATTTGGAAGACATTCGATCTTTCTTTAGGAATTCCTGAAATAGATAAACAACATCTTTGGTTGATCGGTATACTTGCGGACTTGGAAGATAAACTTGAGTCGGGAACCAGATCCGAATTAGAAGTCACATTTACGAATGCACTTTCTAAAACTTTGGATTATGCAACCGAACATTTCGCTTTGGAAGAAAAACTTCTAGAAAGTATAGGTTATTCAAAACTAGGGCAACATAGGCTACAACATATGCGGTTCATTACCGCTCTCAGGAATCGAGTCCGAAAAAGTTTCGAAGGAGATTTCGAGAACGCGGTCCTAGACCTTCTGAAAAATCTAAAAAAATGGCTATTTAGGCATATACTGAGCGAAGACAGACAATATGTGGATGCTGCGATGGTCCATGTAGATGATAAACTCACGGATTGGATGCAGAGACATTTACATGCTTCTAATTATGCAGATGAGATCGAAAAATTATACCAGACGGTTTTGTTCTCTGGAAAACAAGAGGTTTCTTTAGAATTCAAAAAACTTGGAGAAGAAAATCTAAAACTGATCTCGGACCTGTGGTATCGTTATAAGCTTAAAACAGGGATTGCGATTGTGGATATCCAACATTTGTGGCTTTTGCAGCTATTGGTGAAAACGGATAAATTATATAAACAAAGATTAAAACAAGAAATAGATGCCGAGTCTTTGAGTGTGCAATTGAAAGAAGCGATTTATGAAACGATCGAATATATCCGTGAGCACTTTAATACGGAAGAATCTATAATGCATCATTTCCATTATATAGGGGAAAAAAATCACCAGAAACAACATGAGAGATTTAATATTCTTATCAATGATATGATAGAAAGAAGTGAAAAAGAAGAATTAGAATCTCTGGCAATTTTGATCCAGGACTTAAAGGATTGGCTGGTAAGTCATATAGCGATAGAAGATAAGAAATTATTCTATTTCTTTAGATCTCGTCTTTCTGAAGTAAATGAATATGTTCGGAACCTAAACAAGGAAGGAAAAATTCATATTTGGAAAGATGCAGTTTCGATTTATAAATTGCTCGTAGACTACGAAGATATCACAGAAGATAAAAGGCCTAAATCTTTAAGACGCAACTAATTACAGGTTAAATTTTTTCAGTAAGAGTTTGGATAGTATTTAGGACTTTCTTATTCTTCTCCGAAAACTCCGACTCAGGTATGGTTCCTGTAAAAATGTAAACAGTACCTTCTTTGAAAAAGATCCACTGCAAGGTCCGGATCTGTTTATATTCCGCAGTATTTGGAAGAACAAACTTGGATTCAAAAAAGATACATTTTTCTTTTCCGAAACTGCATTTTTGCGGAACCGAGAGTATTTCATATTCTTTATATATATTCGAATACAATCCACTGATGGAAGCTACGTAATCCTCTAAGGTTGCTTTGGAATATTTTGCAGGAATAGGCTCTGACACAAAATTGATATTGGTCCTGATCTCGGAACCTTTGTTTTGTTCCGGCTCAAAAAGATAAAACATCACCTTAACCTGTTTATCATTTTGGAATTCTCTTTTATTTTTAGAACGATTGGGTTCTGAACTATCTCGATTTGGATCATATTCTTCGTATATCCAACCTTCGTAATTTAGCACTAGTCCTAGTTCAGGGATCTCGATTGTCTTTTTGATTTCCGGGACTTTTTCGATACAGGCAAAACATAAGATGATCCCCGGCAATAAGAAACCTAGACTGTAACGTTCTAATAGGATCATGTTCGAGTTTCCGAATATTTGATTAGATTTAACTTTTTCTTCTTCTGAAAAGTAAACCGGACCAAACCGAATCGATTGCGCAGACTTTAACGTCTACTAACCCTGTCTTCAAGCCTATTTCTCTGACTGTATCTTCTTTTAAGTCGGTTTTCACACCTGAACTCATC
Organism: Leptospira andrefontaineae; assembly: GCF_004770105.1. Taxonomy (NCBI): domain Bacteria; kingdom Pseudomonadati; phylum Spirochaetota; class Leptospiria; order Leptospirales; family Leptospiraceae; genus Leptospira; species Leptospira andrefontaineae. Next base: position 148,685 of record NZ_RQEY01000016.1, read on the forward strand.
TTTGGCCAAGAGATCCAGACCATTCCTTTGTCTGCGAGAAAGTCCGGGAACTTGGAAAAGTTTTTAGAAAGTTCATCTTTGCTCTTACAGAAAAAATGAATATAATCGAAACTTCCCGCTAACTTCTTCTTAAATGTAATATTAGGTGGGAGTTCTTCTAATAAGCCTTTAAATTCTTTCGGCTCGTTGATGATGATCGCGTTCTGGCCTTCTTTAAACCCTAACTTTTTGGCCAAGGGTGTGCCTGAATATCCTGCCATGGTTCCTCTGTCCGATTCGGATACGAAAGCTGAAAGAAAAACCTCAGGCTACAAAAAAACCGGCTGTAAAGCCGGTTCTTTTGAAATACAAAGGAAGTTTGTATTCTTCTTAGTAAGGGAAGCCGGCGAAAATTTTCGCTCTTGTGTAGATGTCCGCTACTGAGAATCCAAAAAGAAGAAGTAAGAACAAGAAGCCTGATCCGAAGATCACTCTGTTCATTACGTTATCATACTTAAGGTGCATGAAATAAGCTAATACTAAGGAAGCTTTGATGGTCGCCACAAGCATAGCGATCACAGTGTTCATTGCTCCGAAGTCAACTTGAGCAACTAAGACAGTGATTACAGTTCCAACGATCAGTGCAGCAAACACAAGAGAGTAAGTTTGAACGGAGATCAAATGATGTCCGTCATGTCCATGCTCTTCTGCGTGAGAAACAACTGAACCAGGTGCCAGTTTAGTTTTACCAGCTTCGACTGCTTTTAATAAAGCCTGGCCGATCATAGTGGACTTATTCTTTTCGAGATAAGCCTTGAGTCTGTCCTCTTCTACGATTTGAGCCAACAAGTTAACGGCAAATCCAGCAACGGTAGCATTTACAATCGCTCCCGCTCCGACAACAAATCCAGTGAAGGGAATCAAGAATCCGATACTTACGATAATATACAGCGAGTAATTGAGAAACAGTTCCATCTCTTTTCCTGAAACCTGAGTAATTTCTGCAGGCTAGTTCCCCGAAGGGATTGGAACCAGTCTCGGAGGCAGGTAAAGAATCACAAGTACATTTCAGGGGCCAAGAACTCGGATGCCGCTTTCCGAAACGATTTTGGCCTCTTCCCAAGGATCCTGGTTTTTCCCTGCGGGAAGACGGACCCAAATTAGGTTTTTCTGGTTCGGCCTTCTATAAGGGGAGAAGAATGTGGAAAGTGGGAGAATTTCCCAGCCAGTTTCCTTCTCCCAAGATCTTAATCTAGAATAAGGATCTGAGTTTTGGACCTTTGGTAAGAAAAGAAGAAGGTCGTTTCCCTTCTTAGGAAATCTACGTCGGAGCTCCAATAATAGGCAGCCCATAGTCCATCTAAAATTGACCTCCGAAATTTTACGCAAAACTTGGACGCCTTTAGATCTATAAAAGAAAGAATCTATTGAACCGTATCCTTCATAGTTCGGATGGAATTTGGAGACTTGGGAAAAACTTTCCGACATTCCAGAAAGATAATTTTCGATTTCTGAAAATTCTCCCATCCATGTTCCTGAATATTTTCCTTTATGATCGTTTAGTAGAATGGTACCTTCTTCTATTTTATATTCTCCATTTTTCGCGGAGAATAATAAGCTAAAATCTTTAGTCCTATCTACCCAGGTTTCGATCAAAAAAGGTTCTCTCTTTACCTTTAAGAATAGATAGGCTAGATCCTTTAATCCGGAAACATCTCTAAATTTTTGAGCACCTGCAAATCCGAATTCGGTCTTAAAAACGAATTTTTGATCTGGAGAGAAGCGGTCTTTTTCCTTATCTAAGAATATTTCCCAATCTTCTGAATTGCGAATTGAATAAGAAATTAGATCGCTATTATGTTCTTGGTTCCAATCGTTTTGGTTCAATTTAGACCCGTATATTTTTGCGGGATCTGAGTATGTTGGATCTATCTCTAATTCGTTATTATTGGAATTCCAACGGGAGATTTTTCCCCATTCTTCTAATTGGATCTCTTTTTCTTTTTGCAAAGATTGTTTTATATTTCTAAGAAGAATAGGTTTTGGGATCTGAATTCCTTTTTCCTTCCAATATTTGAGCCAATTTTCTTCAGGCGGAGAATGAGCTAAAACTTTTGCCGAGTCAGGAAAAGAATTCAGGACTAGAAAAGAGGATTCCAAAACGGAATTTCTGGCTTCCAACTCCCTCGGAAATAATTTTCCAAGTCGGAGTTCTTCTTCGAAATAGGCATTCGGACGGAAGATTCGAGGCATAATCAGGAAAGATCCCTTGAAAAAATCCTTTTTAGGATCAAGAATGGGGTATAGTCTTTTCGATATTTAGAAGGAAGGCATCTAATGAAAACCCTTATCTTTCTCATAATTTCTCTTTTGGCCGTATTCATACAAATAGATGCGGCACCTAAAATCCTAACAATGGAAGAAAGAGAAATAGAACGCCAGATCGAAGCAATCCGCAAGGCGGGGTTTTCCGATATTGAGATAGATAATTTGCACGCTTCTATCTCTCAGAATATCCATCAGATCAATAAGATCCTTCAGATGGAAACCACCAAAAAAGCGTTAAGATATATCGGTGACGAACCTCAGGAATTACCTCAGTTCTTAAAAACAGATAGAGATAATAAACCTTATCTAGAATTAGATATGGGTTCCGGAGAATCCTTCTGGGACTTCCCAAAAACATATCTTTATAATGCGCGTATCTTTATTTATCCAGGCAGCAATCCGGAAAAATTAGAAAAGATCATTATGCAATTCAAACGTACGAACTCCAACGGAGAAATTTTCGTAAGAGAGATGCGCAGGGTGATCAATATAGATCCTAAAGGTCCTCAGATCGGAAGTGAAGGAAAAAGAACTCCGAATAATAACAAAGAGATCAAATTAGAATATTATTCCAGCCATGATACTGAATTGATCTGGCCAGATACTCCGGTTCAATCCATGGCACCTAGTGTGGAGACCAAACTACATGAGGAAACGAATCCTCTACCTTATAATAAACAAAAACAAATTATCGTAACGTACAAAAAGTACCTGCGCAAGGTGGACAAGAATGTTCGCCACAAACTAAGAGATCTAGAACTCAATCAAAAGAGACTGGTTTCTAAAATGTTGGAATTCCAATAAGAGAATTTTATAACATTAGAATAAGGGAAAAGGCGGACCAATCGGTTCGCCTTTTTTGTTATTGAGATATATCACAGTATACTGTGCTTTCTCTTAGAAGCAGAAAAAGGAAAATCTGTGGCAAAACTAGCAGGAACTCTTGTCGTTTAAACCTCCAAGACGTCTATCCTCTTACGCATGACGTTAGTTCTTACTCAATGGATAACAATTGTTATCTACCTAGCTAAAACGATGTATCCCATGAACAGGGAGAAGGTCGGTAATTTAAGAATATTCAATAGATAGGCAATCGAACCAAATAATGTTTTCGGTTTCTCGCTTGCCTTTTCTTGGCGAAAAGGATTCTATTTACCGATGGCTATCCATTCCGTGTTCGGTAAATTACAATTCAAACCTGGCGAAGGGGAGATTTGTGTTTTATCTTCCCCTTATGAATTCGAACCTGCACTTTCCAGTTTAGGGGCTCCGGTTGATAGAGCGCTAAGATCCGGAAAAAGATATAGACTTATACTTGCATTCGTTCAAACCGAAGTCGAGATCCGGAATATAGCTTCTATGGTCCCTACCACCTTGATAGAAGACGGACTTTTATGGTTAGCCTATCCTAAAAAGACCTCCCGTAAATATAATGTATCCATTCATAGGGATGCAGGTTGGGATCCTCTTGGAAAGATCAGTTTCGAAGGTGTAAGATTGATCTCCATAGACGATGATTGGTCCGCACTTAGATTCAGGCATTCCTCTCTTGTTAAAAATATTGAAAGAGATCCAAGCCTTACCAGTAGCGAAGAAGGCAAGAAAAAGACAGTCGCTAAGAAAAAACCCGCCAAGAAGAAGACTGTTCCTAAAAAATCTTCTCCTAAGAAAAAAGCAGCCGCTAAAACTCCGAAGAAAAAGACCAAAAAGAAATAAGAAGGATTTGATTTTTTCGGATCTAGGAATTTTTCTTAGATTCCCTTTCTTCTTTTTGCAAAAAGGAGTCTTTCCTGATGTCTATCCGGATAGGTTTCCAAGGAGATTCCTTTGGGAAATAAAGCGGTATACTTGCATGTTAAAGAAGTTTTCGAGCCTTCTGCCCAAATTTAATTTTTATAATATACTAGGTGTATTGCTGGTCCTCGCCTGCAGTCCTTCCATTGATCGCACACCTTATAAAGAATTAAGAGAACTCGCATTCGAAACAGAATACGATGATATAGGCATACAAAATCCAAATGGCAAAACAGTCGTGTACGGGATCATTATGGACTGGCCAACCCAAAGAGAGATAGTCACTTTAGCCACATTTCTTTCTGGAGACGCGAGCCTATTCTTAACTTCAGGAGCTTCTTTCATAGGCGGTGGCGGAAGAGAAAGTATTAAAAAAAGTTCGGTACGTTTGATCCATAAATATGCTTATCTTTGGAAACAAGGGAAGAAGGTCCGCTGGACTCCGAATCCGGACTTGGATCAGGTAAGATTTTTTTTCTTAACAACACAAGGCACTTATTATCTGGAAGATACAGTTAGTGAGATAGATTCGGATACTTCTACCCTAACTCCGATTTTTGACGAGGCGCAAGCGGTAATTTCTGAAATCCGAATAGAAGCTGAAAAAGAAAAGGATGATGACGACGAATGATTAATTCGTGGAGTCTCTTCGTACGATCAAGTCGCTGATCACTTTTTCTTCTGTTAGATATTTACGGTTTAAGTAAGAGATGGCGTAGTTTAGAAATTTAGGAATTTCTTTACCAGCATCCAAAAGATCCAATTTCGTTTGAGTTAATTCGTCCATAGTTGCCAAAGCCAATTTTCTTTGGCTTTGGTGGGACTCGAACTCGTCTTCTGTATGGAACTCGGTGCTGGCCACGTTCTAAGTATAATCCAGATTATTGGATTTTCAAGGAAAAGTTTGAAAGAAGAAGGATTAATGTCCTCCGTTTCTTTCCCAATCTTTCGCTTTTTCAATCCCTCTTTTTTCATTCACAAATATGTTAATGATCAAAGAGATAAAAAAGAATACAGCGACTACTAAGAATGCGTTTCTTAGATCGAAAATTTTCTGTAATATACCGATCGCAAAAACTCCGATAGCTGCCGCTAATTTTCCGGAAAGACCCCAGAGGCCGAAAAATTCTCCTGATTTGGATTCAGGGGAGAAGACCCCGACAATTGCTCTACTTGCTGACTGAGTCGACCCAACTCCTGAACCTGCAAGAGTTCCGAAGATTACGAATACCCATTGCACAGAAATATCCACTCCTAGTCCGTTAACAAAGTTAGTGATCTCTCTTACGAAATAAATTCCGATCAAACAGAAGATCCAGAATACTAAAGTGATATTGAACGTTTTTTTGGCTCCGATCTTATCCTGAACGAATCCAAAGAATATCGCACCGATCATCGCAAAAAATTGAAGGAATACGAATAATGCAGCTTCTTGTCCGGAGGTAATTTTGATCTCTTGGTTCCCATATAAGAATGCAAATGCGATTACAATTGCAAGTGCTGCCATTGAGAAGAATAGAGAGATTAAATAGATCACTAGATCTTTAAAATGTCTTATCGATTTAATACTCTCCGATAATTGTTTAAAACCAATAGTGAAATAACTTTGTCCTTCCGGTATTTTAATAGCAGGTTGGTATTCTTTCAAGAGTAAGAATGTTGGAATTCCAGCGAGCAGGAAGAACAAAGCAGTAAGAGGTCCTACAAATCTAAGAGAACCGTAGATTGCAGGATCGATGGATGGTGCCACAAGAGTCTGGACCAGGAATACGGAAAGAAGCCCTCCCATATATCCGACTCCCCAAGCATACCCTGAAATTTTACCTAACTCTTCTTTAGGCCCCAAATGAGGTAAGAAAGAAGAAGCAAAGTTTTCTCCGGAAGCAAAGAAGAAGTTGGAAAGAATAATTAAAGCAAAACCTAATTCCCAAGAACCTGGAGTAGCAACTAACCAAAAAGCCGCGGTGCTGATTACGCAGCTGATATAACTCCAAAAGAGGAAAGTTTTCTTCTTAGCGGAGAAGTCGGAGATAGCCCCGAATAACGGGCCAGTTACTACTACTAATAGATAAGAGAAAAATAAAGCTAGTCCGAATAAAAAATTCCCGTCCTCATATGGATTTGCCGGATTAGAGGAGATTGGAACGATTACTTCGGCGAAAACTCTGCAGTAGATGACTGTTATAATTACAGTGGTATAACTAGAATTGGCGAAATCGAACATGCACCATCCGAATATTTCCCTTAAGGGAGCGCGTTTGGTCACTTGCATTCTGTAGGTTTCCTTTATGGAATTTTCCGAATGAGGATGAGCTTGAAAGTCCGGTTGTCAACGAGAAATATCCCTTCTGGAATCCGTTATAAAAACCTGTTGGTTTCTCGGACTCCGTACGGCTGCTAACCAGATTGGAAAAAAATTCTCTTGATCCTCACCTTCTTATGTTTAGCTTGAGTGATGGTTTTGCTTTCGGCGTCCAATAATTAGAAGGCCTGATGAATTCTTCCGACTTTAGTCAAATAGACCTGAACGCCCTGATGCGACCTAGAAAGGTTTGCGTATGCAACCAAGTATCCGAAGAGGATATTACGAATTCTATCCGCAGAGGGAATGATACTTTGGGTAAATTGATGAGAGATACGAGTTGTTGTACCGGATGTGGTACCTGCAGAGGAAGAGTTCTCAAATTGCTTTCCGAAACGCTCGCTTCCAAGCCTCAATGAACCGTCCCTTTTTAGCCGTGAATATGGCAATGACCTTGGATGGAAAGGTATGTCGTCCCGATGGAAAATGGTACGGTCTATCTTCCAGAAACGATAAAAGAAGAATGGACCAGATCCGCTCCGAGGCAGACGCTCTCGTCCTTGGAAAAAACAGTCTTCTAAACGACGATCCGGTTACTCATCTCAGATATGTAGACTCAGAAAAGGAACCTCGCGCCATTCTTCTTGTGAGAACAGGCACACTTCCTTCCGATAGGAAAGTATTCCATTTTTCTAAAGTAAAACCGCTTTTATTCTGTACTTCTAAAAACGAATCTCAGGTCAGATCTGAATTATCAGACTTTGCAGAGATTATTCCTTTATCGGGAGAAGATCTGGATCCGGAGATCATTCTGAAAGAATTGGAAAAAAGAGGGCATTCCAAAATACTTTTAGAAGGTGGACCAAGACTAAATGATTCATTTTTCAGAAAGGGGCTCGTGGATAGGCTTTATCTTACAATTGTTCCATTCTTCATAGGGCAAGTCGGCTTACCTTCAATTACCGGAGGAGAATCCGCATATTTCAACTTTGATAAAACGAATTGGAAACTTGTATCTTCCGAACAGATAGAGCAGGAAGTATTTTTGATTTACGATAAACAAAACATCTCTGAAGTCCAATGAGTGAAGGAAATCATTTTTTACATAGATGGTTCTTCTTTGGGATCAGAAGTATTCTGGTATTAATATTCCTTCTTCTTATCTATTACCAAACTTTTCCTGAAAAAAGGATCTTATTCAGAGAGAACAAACTAATTTATCTGCCTGAAAATTTAGAATCGGTCCAGCTTGAAAACGATTGGATACGATTAGAGGAATTACCCCCAGGAAGTTTGGAATACTTGGTAGAGGTAGAAGATTATAGATTCTACAGACATAGAGGATACTCTTTAGCTGATATACAATCCTCTATCATACAGGCGGTTTTTTTGTTCAGAAGGTTAAGAGGTGCGAGCACTTTGGACCAACAACTCGCTAGGACATTATTCTTATCCAGAGATAAAACATTAACACGCAAACTAAGAGAGATCCGAATTGCACAAGCTCTTGATGAAGAATTAGGTAAGAAGGGAGTTTTAGAATATTATCTGAATTTGGTATATTGGGGTAGAGGGTTAAACGGGATCTATAGATCTTCAAAATATTATTTTAATAAACATCCAGGAAAACTTCTCCCCAGGGAATTCAAAGCATTGGTCCAAATATTAAAAAAACCGGATGCATATTCGAGGGAAGAAGTCAGAGCACTTTCTTTGGAATATTGAAACTTCCTATCCGAGTGCAGGCCCGGAGAAAATCGGAAAATTCTGCGCTTCTTCACTTGAAAAACTTCTTCTTTTTCTTTGAAAAAAAGTAGACTTCCGAAGTCAGCCGGGAATACTGGCTATAGATTCTCGGTGGTTATAGAGAGAGGGTCACACCCGTTCCCATCCCGAACACGGAAGTTAAGCCTCTCATCGCTGATGGTACTGCATGGTTCGCTGTGTGGGAGAGTAGGACGTTGCCGGGTTTCTACCGCAATTATATAAGGCCGGATTCAACTCCGGCCTTTTTTATTTCTTCTTACATTTCTACTAAAACATAACTCCAATTCTGACCCTGGCCTTATAATAAATTTCGGATTTGAAACTGGGATGTATATATCCTGCTAATTCCGTATCGAAGTAAATTCTGAACGACCAGTATAAAGTTTGGAACACGGCCGATCTGCTCAAAGACTATTACAAATAGTGAATATGATCTCTGTTATCTCGATCATGGAATATCGAGTGTTCGAAAAAAGATATTTCCAAATGAAATTTTTTTCCAAAATTTGCATCTTATTTATTTTGTGAGCTTGACGATTCAAAGACTCGATAGTAGAATGCGGACCGCTCTGAAGGTATGGACCCGGGGAGTTAATGTTAGATTAGATGGGCATTTTGTATCCTATATTCGGGTTCCAGTTGATGTACTATGGCGGTTGATTCCTGACTGTGTTTGGTCGGGAGGAATTCCCCTCCCGACCCACCTTTTTAAAACAATTCTAATATAGAAATATTTTTCAGTTGGGAATATTTCAGGATCGCAAATTCTTTTTCGGTATAGATCCTTGTCGAACCATTCGATTTAGGAGCCGATAGAATGTATCGTAAGCCGATATATCTTTTAAAATTCATAACTAGTATTCTCTTTGCAGGTCTGCTTATTTTAAGCGGGACTTCTCTTTCTGCGGAATCCCAATGCCAAGGTTTGTCCAAAGGTCAATGTGAGTCCGATTCAGATTGTACTTGGGTTTCAGGCTATAGCAAACAAGACGGAACTAATGTTGATGCTTATTGCAGGGCTAAACCTGGAAAGGCTTCCGATTCTGGAGATTCAGTAAAAAAGTCTAAGGCTAAGAAGTCCAAAGATAAGGACGAAGACGACGATCAAGACGAGCCTAAGAAAAAGAAAAAGGCTAAGAAAGACAAGGATGAGGATGACGCTAAGGAATCCAAGAAATCCAAAAAAGATAAAGATGACGACGACTCTGATTCGAAAAAGTCCAAAAAATCCAAGAAGGATAAGGACGATGACGATGATGGAGATTCTAAAAAATCTAAAAAGTCAAAGAAGTCTAAAGAAGATAAAGACGACGATGATTCCAAGAAATCTAAAAAGTCTAAAAAAGACAAAGATGATGATGACTCCAAGAAGTCTAAAAAATCTAAAAAGAAAAAGAAAGACGATTAATTCTTAATCTTTCATCTTCTTAAACAAAAAGACCGGGAGCAAAACCCCGGTCTTTTTTATTGTCTTCCGATATTTAGGAAAAATTAGAGATACGATTCTAAAGGAAGGCAGGAACAAACCAGATTCCTATCCCCATATACGTTATCTATTCTTCCTACATATGGCCAGAATTTATGCTCTTTGGTCCAAGGAGCCGGGTAAGCAGCCTTTTCTCTGGAATAAGCATGATTCCAGCTATCAGAGATCACCATCGCAGAAGTATGAGGTGCATTTTTTAAAGGGTTATCTTTAGCATCCGCTTTACCTTGCTCTATTTCTTGGATCTCTGAGTGAATAGAGATCATCGCTTCACAGAAACGATCCAATTCTTCTTGGGACTCTGATTCAGTAGGTTCTATCATCAATGTTCCTGGAACAGGGAAGGACATCGTAGGTGCGTGGAATCCATAATCCATCAGACGTTTTGCGATATCTTCTACTTCTACCCCGCTAGTCTTTTTGAAAGGTCTTACATCTAGGATACATTCGTGAGCAACGAATCCGTTTTTACCTTTGTAAAGTACCGGGAAATAGTTTTCTAAACGTTTTGCTATATAGTTTGCGTTCAGGATTGCAGCTTTAGTTGCGTGTTCCAATCCTTCTGTTCCTAAAAGTGCAATGTACACCCAAGAGATCAGAACGATACTTGCGCTTCCCCAAGGAGCAGCCGAGACTGCACCATGTTCGTTGCCTGTTCCGTTATCAACGAGTGGGTGACCTGGCAGGAATGGTTTCAGATGTTCTGCAACTCCGATTGGTCCAACTCCTGGGCCTCCACCACCGTGAGGAATACAGAAAGTTTTATGTAAGTTCAAATGGCAAACATCAGCGCCGATATTGGCAGGTCTTGTGATCCCTACCTGAGCGTTCATATTCGCTCCGTCCATATAAACCTGTCCTCCATTCTCATGAATGATGGAACAGATTTCCTTAATTGGTTCTTCGTAAACTCCATGTGTAGAAGGGTAGGTGATCATCAATGCTGCTAAGTCTTTAGAATGTTCTTTTGCTTTTGCTTTTAGATCTTCTAAGTCTACGTTTCCATCTGCATCACATGCAACTACTACCACTTTGAATCCAACCATCGCAGCAGAAGCTGGGTTGGTTCCATGAGCAGAGATTGGGATCAAACAAATATCCCTTTCCTTATCTCCTCTGCTAATATGATAGTTTCGGATTGCGAGAAGTCCCGCATATTCTCCTTGAGAACCGGCGTTTGGTTGTAGAGAAATTCCTGGGAATCCGGTCACCTGAGAAAGCCAAGATTCTAATTGAGAGAATACTGTTCTATATCCTTCCGTTTGAGAAGCAGGTGCGAATGGATGAATATTCGAAAACTCAGGCCAGGTTACTGGGAACATCTCCACTGTTGCGTTGAGTTTCATTGTGCAAGAACCCAATGGGATCATGGAAGTTGTAAGAGAAAGGTCTCTGGATTCCAGTTTTCTAATATATCTCAACATCTTTGTTTCTGTGTGATGAGAGTTGAACACAGGATGTGTAAGATATTCGGAAGTTCGAACAAATTCGTTCGGGATAGAAATTCCTTCTAAGGAAAGATCGATCTTAGAGATCCCGAATATTGAAAGAATATCTTCCAAATCGGAAACTTCTACAGTTTCGTCCAGGGCGATTGAAATTCTGCCATTTCCTAAACTTCTGAAATTGATCTCTTTTTTAGAAGCAGCATCTATATAAGTTTGGGCCTTGGATCCTAAATCTAAAACAATCGTATCGAAGAAGGTTTTATTTTGGATGGCAAAGCCTCCCTTCTCCAAATTTTTTGCCAATGTTTCGGTAAGTCTATGAATTCTAAGAGCAATGTCTTTCAGACCTTTGGGTCCATGATACACGGCATACATAGAAGATAGAACTGCTAACAAAACTTGCGCGGTACAGATATTAGAAGTAGCCTTATCTCTTCTGATATGTTGCTCTCTCGTTTGTAGAGAAAGTCTGAGTCCTGGATTTCCTTGGCTGTCCTTGGAAACTCCTACAAGTCTTCCCGGCATATTTCTTTTGAATTCGTCTTTAGTTGCGAAGTAACCTGCATGAGGTCCGCCGAATCCATAAGGTAATCCGAATCTTTGGGTACTTCCTACAGCTACATCTGCTCCGAATTCTCCCGGTGCTTTTAGAACTGTAAGTGAAAGTAGATCCGCGGCGCAGATTGTTAGAGCTCCAACATTATGAGCTAATTGGAAGAAACTTTCGTAATTATAAATAGTTCCTTCTGTTCCTGGATATTGAACTATTACTGCAAAATAATCTTCGTTTAATTCTGCGTTTAAATGATTTCCGACTTTTACTTCGATACCAAGAGGAAGAGCTCTTGTGCGGACCACATCAATCGTTTGAGGATGGCATAACTCGGAGATAAAAAGTAATTTGGATGTTTCGTTTTTACGAATTCCATAAGCTAAGAATACAGCTTCTGCTGCTGCCGTTGCTTCATCCAAAAGGGAAGCGTTTGAGATTTCCAAACCGGTTAGATCCATGATCATAGTTTGGAAATTGAGAAGTGCCTCTAATCTTCCCTGGGAAATTTCTGCTTGGTATGGAGTGTAGGCAGTATACCAACCCGGATTTTCCAAAATATTTCTTTGGATAACTCCAGGCATTACACTTGCTTGGTAACCGGATCCGATATAAGAGCGAAACAACTTGTTCTTAGAAGCGATCTTTTTCAGATCGTTTAAGATCTTTCTTTCGGTAGAAGCCTTAGGAAGATCCAAAGCTTTTTCCAAACGAATTCCTTCAGGAACTGCTTTTGCTACCAACTCTTCCAACCCGGATAATCCGAGTGTGGATAACATTTCTTTGATCTGATTCTCGTCAGGTCCTATATGTCTTCTGGAAAAAGTATCCAAAGGATCGAGTGGATTCTTCATTTCAGTTTGTTTGCCGGATTCGTTCCAAGTTGCCGTACTCATTCTATTTTCCTAATCCAGTTTGCTTACTAATTCTCTATAAGATTCGGGATCTAATAATTTCTCCAACTCGGAAGAATTGATCCCTTTGACTCGGATCATCCAAGATCCGAAAGCATCTGAATTCACTGCAGCCGGGTTTTTGGAAAGGTTTCCATTAACTTCGACTACTTCTCCGCTGATAGGAGCGTACAAATCTTCTGCTGCCTTTACGGATTCTATCGTTCCGAATGAATCCGATTGTTTGATGGATTTCCCTACTTTCGGAAGGTCCACAAAAACGATATCTCCGAGTGCCGCTTGAGCATAGTCTGAGATCCCGATCAATGCGGTATCTCCTTCTACTTTTACCCATTCATGTTTTTCTGTGAACTTATAGCCCGGAGGTGCGTTAGTTACTGCCATTTGAGAATCCTTAGTTTAATTTTTCCGAATGCTTCCCGGAATGAAAGATTGGGTGAATATAATTGCGGACTTTGCCTGTCCTCTGATCTCTATTTGGATCGATTCTCCATGGTGGATCTTTTCAGAGTCCACTAGGGCCAGTCCTATTCCTTTTTTTAAGGAAGGGGAGAAGGTACCGGATGTTGTGATCCCTATATTTTTGCCGTTAGAATCTAATACCGGCATATTCTCCCTTGGGACTCCAGCTTCTTGCAGTTCGAAGGCTACGATCTTTCTTTTAGGACCTTCTTTTTTTTCTGAGATGATCTCTTGGTATTTTGGATACTGAGTTTGTTTTTCTTTTACGATCCATCCTATCCCGGATTGGTTTGGACTTCTATTCTCGTCTAACTCATGACCATAAAGAGGATATTTTGCTTCGATACGTAAAGTGTCTCTTGCACCCAAGCCTACGGGAAGAAGTCCTTGGTTTTTTCCGAACTCTAATAGTTCTTTCCAGATCTTAACACCTGTAGAATTCGAACTGTAGATCTCGAATCCGTCTTCTCCAGTATAACCTGTCCTAGAGAGAATGATCTCTTCGCCGGCAAAAGGGAATAACACGAATTTATAATATCCGATATGACTTAGATCCGATTTGAAATAAGAAGAAAGAATGGAATCTGCTTTTGGGCCTTGGATCGCGATCTGGTGCCAAGAAACACTTTGGTTTTCTAATTTCGCAGAACTTGGCACATACTTCTTCAGATACTCGTAAACGGAATCCACATTGGATGCGTTTGCGCAGATCATATATTTTTGATCGTTGAACTTGTAGAGAGTGATATCGTCTACCAGTCCGCCATTCTCATTGATGATTGCATTGTACTGCACTTGCCCATTTGCTAAGGAAGAAACTGAATTGCAGGTAACTGATTCTAAAAAGCCGAGGATGATATCGGCCTGACCTTCGATAAAAATTTCTCCCATATGAGAAACATCGAATAGACCGGCAGCTTGTCTGGTCGCAGTATGCTCGGCAATGATTCCTGAATATTGAACAGGCATGTCCCAACCGCCGAAAGGGATCATCTTTGCACCTAAAAGTTTATGCTCCTCATACAGAGGTGTGGTTTTCCATTGGGACATAAGCGTTTGGGGCCATCATTTCATCGCAGTTCCTAGGGAAAAACAATTTTAGGCCCCCTTAAAAAAGATTTAAAGGGCTTTCTTTGGAATGGTTCTAGGAGAAGGTCCCGGACTTTGTAGGAACTCCAACAAATCTCACACTGACGAAATTTGGGCGGCAGACTTTATATCTTACTCTTTCAATTTTTTTCTGACATAGATGACTTTATCTACTTCCGCCACTAACTTGCCAGTTTTTACATCAACGATCTGAGCAGTGAAGGTAATATCCATTTTTCTTTTACGATCCGTTTCTTCTTTGATCTCTTGGATTTTTTCCTTAGGGATATAAAATTCTGCTCTTACAGTACCTTCTCCCGGTTTTATGAATCTTATAGTTGCGGCCTTGTCCCAGACCAAATATCCGGATCCTAAATGTTCCATCAGTATCAACATATAAAAAGGGTCACACATTGAGTAGAGGGATCCTCCGAATTGTGTTCCCACATAATTTTTATTAAAAGGTGTAAGTTTCATCGTGGTAGAGAATAATGTTCTCTCTTTGTTCAAGGCCTTCACCTTGATACCCGCACCGAAGTAGGGAGGATAGAAATTGAAAAAATGAAATTTAAGTCTTTGTAAAAAGCCCGGTTGGGACATAGGAGATTCCTGATCTTTATTTCTTATTTTATCCCAAACTAATAAGAGTCTCAAAAATCCGAGCTATTTTTGGAGAATATAATTGGTTTGTAAGACGGATTGATATCATAACTGTTATCCGAAAATTCTTGCTAAGAACTTACCATTCTGATAGCAAGTAGAGGCTAAAAAAACCAAAGAATTCCCGGAGGGGGAATGAAACCGAATCAAATAGTGAAGAAAATACAATCGTACCTAATTTCGATCCTTCTAATCTTTTCTGCAGTTGCTTGCGGAACCGTCGCCGAATATAAGATCGCGTATAAAAAACCGGAAGTTGCTTCCAAAACCAGAGGACTGGTTGCTGGAATTTCTAAGGTGGATTTAACTCCTCCTCCCGGTTTACCTCTAGCTGGTTATTCCAAAATGGCTGAGACCGAAAAAGGTTTCCGCACTCGTCTTTATGCTAGAATTTTCTATATTCGAAAAGATGCAAACGAACCTGTCGTTTTGATCCAAAGTGATCTTTTATCCGGATCTCTTTTGATCCATCACTTGCTCGCAGAACGTTTAGCTTCTAAGACAGATATTTCTTTTGGTGGGATAGTCTTTGCAGGAACTCATACACATTCTGCTCCTGCTAACTTCTACGATAATAATTTTTACAACGAGTTTGCTTCTAACAAACCTGGTTTCGATAAAGGTTGGACTGATTTCGTATTGGATCGTTTGACCAATGGAGTTGAAGAGGCTTACAAATCAGCAAAACCTGCCAAGATCGCTTCCGGAAAAACTGCAATCTGGGGATTGACCAGAAACAGATCTTTGGACGCATACCGTGCTAATAAAAATTCTGGGTTCGAAGATTTAAAACCTGAGATCCAATACCAAGCGATCAATCCTGATCTAGTGATGATCCGGATCGATGCTCAAGACAAAGATGGAAGATACAAACCTCTCGGTGCATTCTCAACATTCTCAGTTCACGGAACCACCGTGCCTGACTCTAATGATGTTGCAAACGCAGATGTGTTTGCTTATCCAACTCGAATTTTAGAGAAGAAGATCCGTAAAGATTTTAAACCAAGCTGGGATCCAATCCACGCACTGAACAATTCCACTCACGGAGATAACTCTCCTGATTATCGGGAAGATATGCAAGGTTTCATAGAATCCAGAAGAATTGGAGAAGCCATAGGAGAAGAAGCAGCTAAACTTTTTGATTCACTACAAAACTCTTTAAGCACTGAAGCTAATCTTTCTTTTAATACAAGAGAAGTAGATCTGTATGAAAACCAAAAGATAGGTGATGCAGAAGTTTGTGACCGTCCTTATGTAGGAACTGCGTTAACAGGTGGAGCAGAAGATGGACTCACTCCGGTCCTAAACTGGCTTCCATTCTTTGCGGAAGGTTGGCCTCGTTGGTTTTTGACAGGTGGTTGCCAAGGTCATAAAAGAATCGTAGGTTTCAAATATCTGCAGCCTATCGTTCTTCCAAAGTCAAAGTTCCCACATAAACTTCTTTTGCAATCTGTGAAAATTGCAGACACACTTCTTCTTCCTGTTCCTTTCGAAGTTACTAAAGAGTCCGGAAAAAGATTTGTGGACGAGGCGTTGAAGTCAAGTTCTCAGCCGATCAAAAACGCATCTGTGATCAGTTGCGCAAACGGATACTTCGGTTATGTAACTACTCCGGAAGAATATACTCGCCAACATTATGAAGGTGGCCATACTCTTTATGGACCAGGCACTCAACCATTCTTACAGGCTCATCTTGCTGATCTGACTAAAAATCTTCCGGCTGCCGGAGGAAAAGAAGCATTCCCAGCTTCTTGGAATTACGAATTGGATCGTTCCGATCGTTTTCCTGAAACTGAAAAATCGGAAGGTGTAAGAGAATTAGTAGATTCTCCTGAGCTGATCTTAGCAGAAGAAAACTTAGAAAAACATTGGGTTTTCCGTTATAAGGATGTAGGTCCTTCTGAAATTTCCTTACATGAATCTTTGGTTTCGATAGAATACAAAGAAGGTAACTTAGATTGGAAAGAGTTAATCCATGAAGGAGAGCCAGTAGACGATAGGGGAGTTGATATAGAAGTTAGAAAAACTTCTAACTCTGGAAAAGGAATGGCAGTTTACCAAGTTCGTTGGTACAATCCTGAACAAATCGCAAAACGCAAATATAGATTTGTGATCCGTCCTCGTGCCGGCCAAGCCAAGTTCGTTTCTCCAGAATTCTAAGTAGAGAAAACCGGAAAGGTCTTCTTTTTAATTGACAGAGAAGTCTTTCCGTTTCACAATTTAAGAGGTTGCCGAAGTCTTTCGGCTGCTTCTTTTTACAAAAGACGGTTTCGTTTTTTGTCCTACCTTCGCTTCAGTCTTGCATTCACCGGATCGGCCCAAGACAAAAATCCAAAATCAAATCCTATAAGTCGCTTTTTGAGAGATCAAGGAGTGTGTTTTTGCGTTTAAGGAGAATTCTTTTGAAAAGAAAACATTCAATATTTGTAAATCTATTCCCCAAGTTTTTAGCACTCTGCTTTTTATTCTTTGGGATCGTTTTACCCTTCCAAGCCCAACCTTTAAGTTATGGACCAAATATTAATTTGGAGCAGGCAAAAAAAGTAATCGCTGCTGCAGAAGCTGAGGCAAAGAAAAACCAATGGAATATGGCGATAGCGGTAGTCGACACCGGAGGAAATTTGGTATTATTACAAAGAATGGATAATACTCAGATAGGTTCCATCGAAATCGCTAAAGGAAAAGCTTCCACAGCAAACAATTTCAAAAGGTCGAGCCGCGCTTTGGAAGAAGCGATTGAAAAAGGTGGCATCGGCCTGAGACTTTTGGCGGTTCCAGGGGTTTTTCCATTAGAAGGGGGAGAGTTAATCCTTCTGGATGGAAAAATAATAGGAGCAATTGGAGTTTCAGGAGCCCAGTCCACTCAGGACGGGCAAGTTGCAAGAGCAGGAATTTCCGCTTTAAGTTCTAAGTGAGAAGGTTCTGGGACTTTTTCCTTTCCTGGAGAATCGATTCTAAAAGGATATCTCTATGGATTGGAAAATTCCTAAGTTTAAATCTGGTAAACCTCTTAGATGGGAATTTTTAGTTCCTCCTGGTTCAGCTAAAGAAACGGAAATCCTACTTTCTCAAATTGTTTCCGATCCATTTCTTCCTAGAAATCATACTCCTGAGTTTAAAGTATTTCCGGAGAAGTTTGTATTAGAAAAAACGAATTTTCGCCAAGCATTAGAAGTGTTGGTTAGAATTCCTTGGATTAGGGATTTTCGTTTGAACCTGGGTAAATTCCCTCTGGATGAAAAGTTTAACTTTTCCGGCTTGATAGAATCATTAAGAGAAAATGAAATTTTGCCGGAAGGTTGGGGGATAAACTTTCATCCTCAGGTGCGGGGAAGAAAAGAAATTTCCAGAGAAGAATTATATTCTTTTTGGGAAGAGTCTTATTCTTCCTTTGGAGATCCTGAATCTAAAAACACGGAATTGAATGCACTTGCTCTTGGAGATAATATTATCCTTTCTTTGAGTTTGGCCGGTGCTCCCATTTTCCAAAGAGGGAATTTTAAACCTCTATCTAAATCTGCTCCTGTCAGGGAAGATACTGCCGCTTTTCTTTTATATTTGTTAAAGAAGAATATGCAGGAACCCGATGCGGTCTTTGTACCATTTGCAGGTTCAGGAACATTTATCTGGGAGTCTGCTTTTTCACTTTTTAAACTTGGATTCCCTCATTTGGATCGGAACTATATGTTCCAGGAAATGAAGGAATTCCCCGCTCCAAGTTGGGAATTTTTAAAACGTAAGATAGGTCCGGAAGAAGTAAGTAAAAAATTCACGTTCTGGTATAATGACTCCGAGCCGGAAGTTTTCTCCTATCTAAACGAAAGAAAAGAAGAATATCAGAAATTTATAAAACAATTTTCTTTGAGTCCCGAAAATCGTTTTATTGGAAAAGAAGGAGACTTCTTTTCTTTATCTCCTAAAGAAGTTTGGGAATCCGCAGGCAAACCACAAAAGATCTGGATGCCACTCAATCCACCATATGGGTTACGTATCCAAAAAGGGTCCGATTTAGGTTTGTACAAACGTATTGCAGAAACTTTAAAAACTTGGTGGGAGCTTCCTTGCGAAGTTTCCGGATTTGTTCTTTGTCCTGACGAGGAAACTTGGTCTGCTTTTTTAAAGGGAATCCAATCTAAATTACAAACCGTTCACATTACTCACGGTGGCCTGGATCTTAGAGTAGTTTATTTTTAATATTTTTCGCTTTAAATTTCAGATCAGTCTAATATCAAATTTATTTTTCATACGGGAATACTCGAGGAATATAGAATGAAAAAGATCATTTGGTTCAGTATAACGTTTCTTTTAGCGACGAATGTTTTATCTGCAAAAGTTAAATCAGAATTCGTAGAATACAAACAAGGCGACACTATCTTAGAAGGTTTTGTTGCTTATCCGGAAGGGGCAAAAAAAGCTCCAGGCATCGTGCTTGTCCATGATTGGATGGGCCTTGGAGAAAATACAAAAGCAAGAGCGGAACAACTTGCAGAGTTAGGTTATGTTGCTTTTGCGGCTGACATTTATGGTAAAGGTGTTCGTCCTAAATCCATGGAAGAAGCTGCAAAACTAGCCGGCTCGTTCAGAGAAGGAGACCGTAAACTTTTAAGAGCTAGAGGGCAGGCTGCGTTAGACGCGTTAAAGTCCCAAACCGGCGTGGATCAGAAAAGTTTAGCGATCTTAGGATATTGTTTCGGTGGGACGGCCGCCTTAGAACTTGCAAGAAGTGGAGCTCCTTTAAAAGGAACTATTAGTTTTCATGGAGGATTATCTACTCCTAAGGCGGAGGATGCCAAAAATATTAAAGGCAAAGTTCTGGCACTTCATGGGGCGGATGATCCTTTCGTAAAACCGGATGAAGTGGCAGCTTTCCAAGAAGAAATGAGAAGTGCCGGAGTAGATTGGCAGTTCGTTTCTTATGGTGGGGCGGTTCATTCTTTTACGATCAAAGAAGCAGGAAATGATAACTCTAAAGGAGCGGCTTATAATGAAAAAGCGGATAAACGTTCTTGGCTAGAATTGAAAAACTTCCTGAAAGAAATTTTCCCTTCCAAGTAATTTAGCCAAAAAACGGAGGAGATTTTTCCTCCGTTCGGATCTGTTTTTTCCTTTTAGGATACGAAATAAAAGAGCAGAATGCCCTCATGATTCGCTCCGTTTATAGAGTCGATACCAAAGGTTCTTTAGATTCTTTGGAAAGAAGAGAAGAGGAACTTCCCCCACCTGAGGACAATGAAGTCACAGTAGAGATCCGTGCAATCGGTCTGAATTTTGCGGATATTTTTGCTATCCAAGGATTGTATAGCGCGACACCTAAAGGTTCTTTTATTCCAGGTTTGGAATATTCAGGTAAGGTGATCGCTGTCGGTAAGAAGGTTAAAAATTTCAAAAAGAACGATAAGGTCATGGGAGTGACCCGGTTCGGAGCTTACGCCGATCATATAAATATAGATTCTAGATATATTTTTCCACTTCCATCAAAATGGAGTTTTGAGCAAGGAGCAGGGTTTTTAGTCCAAGGACTTACTGCATATTATGCTCTTCTTCCTTTAGGAGATTTAAGAAAAGGTCAAAACGTTTTGATCCATAGTGCGGCTGGCGGAGTAGGGATTTACGCCAATCGTATCGCTAAAAAATTCGGAGCCTGGACCTTAGGTTCCATAGGAAGTCATTCTAAAATTCCCCTTTTGGAAAAAGAAGGTTACGATGCTTGGATCATTCGATCTTCTCGTTTTCCGGAAGAATTAAAAACCGCACTCGGTGGAAGAGAATTACATTTGGTTTTAGAATGTATCGGCGGTAAAATTTTTAAATCCAGCTACGAGGCTCTTTCTCCTATGGGTCGAATGGTTGTTTACGGTTCTGCTTCTTTTATGAGCCAAGGAGATAAGGTCAATTGGCTGACTTTAGCTTGGAGATATTTGACCAGACCGAAAGTGGACACCTTAGAAATTGTTTCTGAGAATAAAGCAGTGATGGGATTTAACCTGATCTGGTTGTATGAAAAGATTGATGAATTGACCGTTCATCTCAAAGCGCTTTTGAAATTAAATTTGGAACCACCTCATATAGGTTCCGTATATCCATTTGTGGATCTTCCGGAAGCAGTCCGGCATTTCCAAACTGGAAATACTACCGGCAAAGTGGTGATTACTGTCGAATCCGGAAAATGACAAATCAAACGGAAACAAACGAACTTTCTCAATTACTAAAACGTTCCAAGGATCGTTTCGAAGATTATTTAGAAAACGACGTATATCCATTTTTTAAAAAAGAATCTGCTCCTGAACTCGCAGCTGCGATGGAATATAGCCTAAGAGCTGGGGGAAAAAGATTAAGACCGATTCTAACATTTGCTTCTTTTGGAAAGATAGATAACGATTCTCTTTCGATCGGAGCTGCATTAGAATTTGTTCATACTTATAGTTTGATCCATGATGATCTTCCCAGTATGGACAATGATGATTTCAGAAGAGGAAAACCTTCTCTTCATAAACAATTTTCAGAAGCTACTGCAATACTTGCAGGAGATGCTTTGCAGGCTTATGCGTTCGAATGGCTGACCCAAATAGATTCTTCCGATAAAAACTTGCATAAGGATTTGGTCAGGACTTTAGCAAAAGGTGCAGGTGCTGCGGGAATGGTCTCCGGGCAAATGTATGATCTGCTCTTAGAGAG
This sequence comes from Leptospira andrefontaineae, assembly GCF_004770105.1. Lineage (NCBI taxonomy): Bacteria > Pseudomonadati > Spirochaetota > Leptospiria > Leptospirales > Leptospiraceae > Leptospira > Leptospira andrefontaineae. The sequence continues at coordinate 170,139 of NZ_RQEY01000016.1, forward strand.
AAATCCTTCTTCCTTAACTGGAACAAAAGAGGAATTACTTTCTAAAACGCATAGATTGAAAACTGGAGCTCTAATCCAGGCTTCTTTTCTAATGGGAAATCGTTTGAGAGAAGATTATCAACGAAGAGAAGAAACTATCTCTGAATACGGTGCCAAACTCGGTTTATTATTTCAGATCACTGATGATATTTTGGATATTGAAGGAACTAAGGAAGATCTAGGAAAAACTCCGGGCAAAGATGGAAAATCAGGAAAGATCACTTATCCTTCTTTATATGGAATGGAAACTTGTAAGCAGATGGTTTCTGATCTAGTTTCCGAGTTGGAAGAACTAGGATCCGATCTGGATACTTCTTCTTCTAAAATAGAAGTTTCCGAATTTCCTGAATTCTTTCAATCCTTACCTTCGAACATTGGCAAAAGAAAAAATTAGGCTAGATGACTTACTCTTGAAAAAGGGTTTGGCTGAGGATATTTCCAAGGCTCGAAGTCTGATCTTATCCGGTTCAGTCCTTGTGAACGATAGGATGTCCGATAAGGCCGGTACATTATTCGAAGAATCAGTAGAAATTCGGATTCGAGAGATCATCCCTAAATATGTAAGTAGGGGAGCATATAAACTCAAAGCTGCATTCGAAAAATGGAATATATCCGTTAAAGAAAAACTTTGTATAGATTGGGGGGCCTCTACCGGAGGTTTTACTCAAGTTCTTTTGGAAGAAGGAGCGGACTTAGTTTTTGCTTTCGATGTTGGCTACGGACAGATGGCCTCCAAGGTCGCAATGAATCCTAAGGTCACTGTCAGAGATCGATTCCATATCCGGGATACTAGTTGGAAATTATTGTCTTCTTTATGGGCCGAGAAAACAAAGAAAGAGTTTCCAAATGAGATCTTTCTGGTCATGGACTTAAGCTTTATTTCTCTTCGTATTGTACTTCCTGTTCTTTCCGAACTCAAAACTAAAAATCCAAATGTTCGATGGAATATAGTCAGTCTTTTCAAACCTCAATTCGAAACAGAATCTAGGAATTTGGATAAAGGAGTTTTGAGAGATGCTTGGATACGTTGGAAAACGATCCGGTCTTTCTTACAATTTTTGAAAAATGAAATTAAAGGAAAAAGGATAGGTTTGGAAGATTCCCCGATTACAGGGAGAGATGGTAATCGGGAAATCTTGGTATACTGGACTCTTTAGTTTAAACTGTACGCTTTAGCCAAAGGTTGCATCTAAAGCCATAGAGAATCTGGAACCGATCCCGGGTTTTTTTGCCTTTCCATCTACACGAACAAATTCGTAATCCTTAGGACGAAGGAAGAATGTCCTGGCTTTAAATTCGAAAGTAAATCCTGGCCAAAGAGTTGTATTTCTTCCTGAACTAGTATTGTACCAGCTTACACATCCTCCGGTCAACCAGACAGATTTACCCAGGCGTCTTTGGATCTCTTCGTTATAACGATCCTGAACATCTTTGCGAACATCTATAAACTTTATGTTTTTATTAAGTAGATAACGAATTCCCTGAAGGGCATATTGTACTTGGGATTCTATCATTAGGATCATAGAACTATGACCTAATCCAGTATTCGGACCTACAATCATGAATAAATTCGGAAAACCGGAAACTGTCGTTCCTAAATATGCTTCCGCACCATCTTCCCAGGCATCTGCTAAAAGTTTTCCATCTCTTCCCCGTATCTCAAAAGGAGAAACTGCTTCTGCAGCTTGGAAACCTGTCGCAAAAATGATCGCATCTACTTTATGTTCTACCCCATCCTTTGTTTTAACTCCGGAAGCAGTGATCTCTTCGATACCATCGGTAACCAATTCTACATTCTCTCTATTCAATGCTGGATAATAGTCATTAGAAAGAAGTATACGTTTACATCCGATTGTATAATTCGGAGTTAACTTTTTCTTAAGTTCTTCGCTATGGATGCTCTTGTTGATAAAACTTTTAGCAAATTTCTCGAAAATTTTCATTAGCTTAGGATTGATCGCAAAGGCCAATACTCCAATTTCGTTCAACCAATAGATCGCTTTTCTAAACAACCATCTTAATGGAGGAATGAATTTAAAGATCCCTTTTACGGAACCCGAGATATTACTATCCGGTTTCGGGATGATCCAAGCAGGAGTTCTTTGGAAAAGTTTTAATGTTCCTACAATTGGAGCGATAGTAGGAACGATTTGGATTGCACTTGCTCCCGTTCCGATCACTGCTACTTTCTTCCCTTGTAGATTATAACTATGATCCCATTTTGCAGAGTGGAATTTTGCTCCTTTAAAAGTATTGATTCCTTTGATATTCGGAAGAACAGGTCTGCTTAAACCGCCTGTGCCGCTCACTACAGATTTTGTTTTGTAGGACTTCCCACCGATGGTGTTGATTTCCCATAGACCTGTTTTTTCATCAAAAAATGCGCCGGTCACTTCTGAGTTTGTACGAATAAATGAACGGATCCCGAAACGGTCCGTACATTGGTTCATATAATTTAGGATTTCTTCTTGAGGCCCGAAAAGTCTGGACCAATCCGATTTAGGTGCAAAAGAGAAGGAGTATAAATGCGATTGAACATCGCAGGCTGCTCCCGGATAATTATTATCTCTCCAGGTCCCTCCGACCCCATTCCCTTTTTCTAAAATAACAAAAGATTCTATTCCCGCTTGTTTCAAACGGATTCCCATACATAACCCAGCGAATCCAGTTCCTATGATGACTACATCATATACTTTTTCCGCTTGGGAGTTCTGGCTAAGGCTCGATCTTTCTAATGTCTGAGCTACCATTCTTCTTCTCTCCTCTAAACATTCTTTCCGGTATTCACCGGTGTTTTATTGGAAATATAGAATACAATCTTTCTCGAAAAGGATCGTCCGATCTTAGAATTTGATACTGGGAAATACTAATAAATTCCGGAATCAGTAAGGAATTTCATTCTGTTTGGGTATAAAAAAACCCCGGTTTGTCCAACCAGGGTTTTTTCCTACATTGAAATGAAAAGAGAGGATTATGGGCGAACCGAAATCACTTCGTCTTTGTTAATCAAAGCAACGATGTGTTTGTATTCCGGAGAATCCTTTCCATATTTCAGCTCGGTAGCGCGGAGAAGGTGGATGTTTTTCTTGTGACGGAATTTAAACATCTGGTCTTCGCTTGCTCCACCGTATTTCTTGATCATGTTTTCTTCGAAAGCATAGCAGCTTGCAAGATACTTGTGAGCTGGGTATTCTTTCTCGTTTTCATTAACCTCGATGTAGAGTTCCAATATAGGAATACACTGAGGTAAGTTTTGTAGATCGTATTCAGTGACAATCCAAGATCTGTATACATCGGAAAGAAGTCTTTTGAACTCGGCACGTTCACGTAGATCCGGGTTCTTGATCTCATCCAAATGGTTGATTGCCTTGGTGAAATAATTCAATGCTTGTTGTTTTGCTTCCAACTTTTGGCGGGAAACGACACGATCTTCACGAGCTTTACGGTCGACCTTTTGCCAGTACCATTTCTCGTCTAGACGTTTCTTCTCCGCTTCCTCTTTACGGTACTGCTCAACAGCTTCCCTCATCTTGAGGACGGTATTCACTCCGGATTGATAGCTAGTCAGGGCCAGGCGGAACTTGTTGTTCGCGAAAGCCTTAGAAAGCTGATGGAGTTCTTGGAAGTTCTTGTCGTAACCTTTGAAGTCAGGGTTCTTCCAGATCGCTTCCTGCTCCTGGATTTCTTTTTTACGTTTCTTAGCTTCTTCCGTTAGATTCTTGTCGTCGTCTTCCGGAACGAGCTCACCTTTCAGCAGTTCGTCGATCTTATCAGCTGCCGCCTTGGCATCTGTCGTATCCTGCCCCCCTTGGTTCTGTGCGAACAAGGAGAGGTTGAGTCCGACCACGGCCAGAAGAACGAATATAGTCTTCATCACCTTCATAGTGCTCACACCTGTGCCTTCTCTTTCAAAGATAGGATTTAGAAAAAGGACGGCAAAGTCCTTTTCTTCTGTTTATCTATCGGTCAAGGACCTTTAGATATAAACCTGGATTAAAAAAAATTTCCCATTTTTCCTATACAAGGGACATAAACGAGAAGCTTTTTACTATATCCATTAGCAAAAATTTATCATTTTTCGCTAATTTTGTTCTCCGAATCCGTTCAGAGACTCCTCCAGAATCTCGCTTAAAGCAGAACTTGTCAGCAGATTTTTAGGAATTCCTAGGAAATGATGTGTTCTTAGATTTCTTTCTTTCTATTACTTCCCTTTCTTCCAGTCTGGATCTAGACCATGAATTTAAAGAATTTAACCCCGATCCGAGAAGGTTCTCCCTCCTGTAAATTCTGTGCGGGAGTCGGATTTCTTTTAGAAGAGAACGTAAAGAACTCCAGCTCCGGTGTTTTGTTACTTTGTTCCTGCGTGGGAGAGTCCTGCCCTTGTGGTGGTAAGGCTCCTTACATGGTCTACGATGAAAGCCAAAATAGAATGTTACCTTGCGTTTGTCATAACGCTAGAATGGAATTAGGCAAAGTAGAGTATTTGGTGAAGAAGGCGGGGATCCCAGCCAGATACAAATATAGAACCTTGGATCGAATGGATACCACCGAACTTTCTTTCTTAGCGGCTCATGACTGGGCAAACGATATCGTAATACAATGGAAAGAAAGAGAAAGAATACAACAAGGTTTGTATCTTTGGGGCGGAACTGGTTCCGGAAAAACACTTCTTGCATGTGCTATCTTAAATGAACTCATCCTTCGTTATGGTTTGGAATGTAAATACGCAAAGATCAATCGTGACTTTCTTTCTACAATTCGAGACAGTTATCAAAAAGAAAGTGAACTCCATGGAATGGAGCAAACTATCAAAAAACAATTTGCGGATGTCGAAGTTTTAGTTCTGGATGATTTCGGAGCAAACAAAGAATCCGATTGGGCTAATTCTCAGTTATATGATTTGATCGATACAAGATATGAAGAAGAGAAGGTAACCATTCTAACTTCTAATATTCCTCCTACTGATTGGAAAGACAAAGCAGAAGGTAGGATCTTTTCCAGACTGATGGAGATGGCGAAACAAATCCATTTGGATTGTCCTGATTATCGTCTAAGTCATAGCGCTTTCGGAACCCACTGATGGATAAAAATAATCATATCGCATTTCTTTGTTTAGGAACGAATCTAGGAGATCGTGAATTGTATCTTTTGGACGCGATCCAAAAGATCGGTGCTCATCCTGAAATACAGATCCTAAAAAAAGGAACTGCTTTGAATACGGAAGCTTTGGAAGTTACCGATCAACCTGACTTCTTAAATCAACTTCTTCAGATATCCACCCATCTTTCTCCTAAAGAACTTTTGGATTTTTTACTCGGCATTGAAAATGAGATGGGAAGGGTCCGCACAAGAGACAAGGGTCCTCGAGTTATAGATATAGATATTTTATCCGTCGATGATATGAAGATCCATGAGAAGGGTTTGCATCTTCCCCATCATAGTCTGTTCACCCGTCCTTTTATATTAGAACTTTTAAATGAACTCGGAGAAGGTTCCCTGGTCCAAGCATTCGGGAATCCTTCGGAGGGATGACATGAGAGATGTTAGCAAAATATTTCCCAGAGGACCAAAACCTGTAGAGAAAAAGATCACGGTATTGACCTGCTATGATTTTATGTTCGCAAGGATTTTAGAAGAATCCGGTGTGGATTGTATTCTCGTCGGGGACACTCTAGGTGTTGTTTACCAAGGCCAACCTACCACCTTGCCGGTGACCTTGGACGAGATGATCTATCATGCAAAGGCAGTTAGAAGAGGAGCCCCGAATACATTCATAGTCGTTGACCTTCCATTTCTAAGTTATCAGGTTTCTTTGGAAGAAGGGATCCGCTCCGCCGGAAAGGTAATGAAAGAGAGCGGATGTGATGCGGTAAAATTCGAAGGCGGCGGTCCTGAGATTTTGGAACTTATCTATAAACTGGAAAGAATAGGGATCCCTGTTATGGGACATATAGGCCTTACTCCTCAATCCGTGAACGTTTTCGGAGGACATAAAATCCAAGGAAAAGCTGAACAAGATAAGGCCAGATTGATAAGCGAAGCAAAAGGGATCTCCGATGCTGGAGCCTTCTCCATTGTTTTCGAGCTAATACCTTCTGCTCTTGCTAAAGAAATTTCCGAATCCGTCCCAATTCCTACGATAGGGATAGGGGCAGGAGCAGCGACCGATGGACAGGTGCTGGTAATTTACGATTTTCTTGGATTGAATAAGAGCTTTAAGCCTAAGTTCTTAAAAACTTTCCTGAATGGATACGACGATGTCTCTGGCGCAGTCAAAAATTATATTCAGGAAGTGAGAAATGGAAGTTTTCCCGGGCCGGAACATTCTCATTAATTTCTTTTCTCTGCGGATTTCTTGACGTTCCGTGTGTGAAGTAAAGGCTGGAGAGAGAATCAATCCCGATTGCAAAATCGAACAAAGATAGGACGGAAGATACGTGGACATAGTCGAACTGGAGAAGGGATATCCGGAAACCGAAGCAAAAATAAAGGCTTTGGCATCCGAATGTGGGAACGCCACCGAGATTATTCGCGGAGCGGTTGTATCCGATACCATTCATTTTATCGGGGATACCCGTAAGATCTCCGACAAGGAAGGTTACGTAAAAGAACTTCCTGGTGTGACTAGAATTTGGAACGTATCATTGCCTTATAAAAATATCGCTCGTACTGCTGCCGGTAAAAACGGGGAAGTAGTCCATCGTGAAAACCGAATTGTAGAAGTTCATGGAAAAGACGGACTCGTTCGTAAGTTCGGAACAGGAAAACATATCTTCCTAGTTGGCCCTGACTCTCCTCAGACTTATGAGCAGACTGTCACTATCGCAAAACAAGCGGTGGAGATCGGTAAAAAATTCGGGATCTTAGATCGTATCATCTTTAGAGGTGGAGCATTTAAACCTAGAACTCGTCCAACTGATTGGAGAGGAATGGGTTGGGACGGTATCAAATTACTTGACCAAGTAAAAGAAGAAACCGGACTTCCTTACGTAACCGAAGTTATGGACCATACCATGGCGGAAGAAGTTTCCAAACATGCGGACATGATCCAGATCGGAACAAGAAACGCTCAAGACTTCGAACTTTTAGAAGCGGTAGGTCGCACAGGCAAACCTGTGATCTTAAAAAGAGGTTTCGGTAACGAAGCTATCGAATGGTTTTCTGCTGCTGAATATATTGCTAATCAAGGAAATTTGAATATAGTTCTTTGTGAAAGAGGAGTGAAAACTCTTTTCATTAAGGAAGGATATTGCCGTAACACTCCGGATCTGAACGTGATCACTCATGCTAAGAACCAGACAATTCTTCCTGTTATCTTCGACCCAAGCCATGTTGCCGGGGACGATAAGATTGTGGTTTCTAATTTGCTGGCTTCTCTTCCTTTTAATCCGGACGGTTCCATTACTGAAACCTTACATGTAGAAGAGTTCCGTAAAGAGCAGATGTGTGACGCGGCTCAAGCGCTTCTCATGTCTTTATACGAAAAAACAGTAGAAGCTATTTTAACTTATGAGGAAAAAATTAAACCTCTAACGGATAAGGTAGATTCTTATTTTTTGGAACGTAAGGGTAAAAAATAAGTCTGAGAATCCAGACTTATTCCGGAAATTTGGGAGCTAATTCTTTTTTGGTTTGCTCCCAAAGACTCGGAAGTTCCTGACAAAGAGCCAAACAAGCCTCTAAGTTTCCTTCCTTCAATTTCAGTTCAGCCTCAGTAACATTTTTCTGAACCCCTGCGAGTCCAAAGTTTGCCGCAACACCTTTTGTCTGATGTAATTCTGCTTGGAGTTCTACGCTTTTCTTTTCTTCAGTGAAACTTTTGATATTCTCTAAACGGCTGTTCATGTTCTTACGTAAAGAACGAACCATTTCTTCCAGCCAAATAATGTCATCTTCATCATCGCCTTGTTTTAGGGAATCCAGACGAGACCAATCCACTAACATAGAATTCTCCTTCCCGAACCGCGTTTGGTAAATGTATGCGGCTTCCCAAATTCGACGAAGCACTAAACCCTTTACCGACCCCAATTATTTATAGCTTGAATAAAAAATCCACGTCGATTTTCGTATTATGGAAGATTTAAGAGGCGAAACTTAATGAAAATTCACCCAACAGCCATCGTCGATTCGAAAGCGGAACTACACGAATCCGTCGAAGTCGGTGCGTATACAATTATAGAAAAAGATGTGGTAATCGGCGAAGGAACCGTGATAGAGACCGGAGCCCGAATTTTCGCAGGTACTAAATTAGGTAAATTTAACAAAGTCCATCATGGAGCAGTAATCGGAGTAAATCCTCAGGATTTAGGCTTCGATCCAAATACTGCTAGCAAAACGATCATCGGAGATAATAATACTTTTAAGGAATATTCCAATATTCACAGAGGAACCAAGGTAGATTCTCCCACTATTATCGGAAATAGAAATTATCTTATGGGAAGTGTTCACGTAGGTCACGACAGTATTTTAGGGGATGATAATATTCTAACCCACGGTCTTGTTTTGGCGGGACATGTTACGGTAGGCAATAAGTCATTCATTTCCGGTTTAGTTGCAGTTCACCAATTTTGTTTTATTGGTGATTATGCAATGGTAGCAGGTTGTTCCAAAGTAGTACAGGACGTTCCTCCTTTTGCTACCGCAGATGGAAATCCTTGTACGATCATCGGTTTAAATACTGTTGGTTTGAAAAGAGGAGGATTTTCTCCTGAAACAAGATCCGCGATCAAGAACGCATATAAGGTAATTTATCATTCAGGTCTGAATTATAGAACCGCTTTGGATCAATTGGAGAAGGAATCGGGTCATCCACCTGAAGTTCTCCAGATCATAAAGTTTTTCAGAAGTAGTGATCGTGGAGTAATGAACCACAGATAACCAAAGATATGTGTGTTGGAACTCCAACACACACCTTATGCTTAATCTATCCTGGCACAGTCCGGATTGATAGAAGTCACATATTCCAGGGGAAGGTCTCCTAAAAAGTCCGATCCCTGGAATTTTCCTTTAAAATTTAATTTCCCTTTTTTGTAAGCATCTACCCAAGCTTTTTGGAATTTATTGGAGAGAGGAGCATAAGACCAATGCCATTTCTCTTCATTATAACCTTTTCCTGCTCTTTCCGATTTTTGGGAATAAGGTTGGCAGAATCCGAATCTGTGAGCATTTTTCTTCATCCAAATATAGAATGTTTCTCCTCTTCCTCCTTTTTCAAAATAGGAGTTTTCCAAGGCATTGATATCAATATCAGTTCCCCAGTGGTGGCGGGAAGTACCGGGAGCGCTGGAAAATTCTAAAATTAAGGAAATGATCTGAGAAGGAGTTTTGTCTTTAACGGATTCTCTCATCTTCTTCTTTCCGGAATACTTATCTTCCCAGATGGATTTTTGATCCGCAAAAGATCTATGAGCAGAAATTAAAAATGGCTCTTGTCTTTCTTGGGGATGATCTTTTTTATATTCTTCTTTTAATTTTATAAATGCTGCTTTGGTTTCCTTCCTTAAATAGAACTGTCTCGGATCTCCAGGATTTGTAAAAGATACAAGAGCTTTCTCCTTAGGAAAATCCCCGATCAGGTAGGAAATTTCCGAGACACCTTGGTAAGTTTCGTCTGTTCCCTGGGCGGCTAGGGAGAAGTTACTGAAAATCAGAATAAGTACTAAACATCGGAATAGGAACGGCATAATTCCATATTCTTCTTTGGCAACTTGAGGAAAAGGGAAATTCTAATACTCTTTATTTGTTTAAGACACAAATGCTACTACAGAAATTTCCGGGACTTTATGACAAACTCCGACCTTGAAATCCGGAAATTTGTATTGCATTACTTTGGAAATTCGGTTGAAGTTAAGCTCTAATTGGAAATTTTTTGTAAAAAACAAATTGGGAGAACCCTGGATGAAAAAAATCATCACTCTTCTTCTGCCCCTGTTCCTAACGTTTAATTGCGTTTTATTTGATGCAATTGGTCTGTCTTATCCAGACACCGTAGATGGGAAGGAAGCAAAAAGTATCATTCTGACAAGTGCAGTTATTGGATCCGCAGTAGGCGGTTTCGAAGTTCTTTCTATTCTTGCTCCTCAATTAGCAAAAGTAGAAGAAGATAAATACTATAACAAAGCGGATGTTGACGATTGTGCAAATGAAGCATTGATCATCAACTTGCTAACTGTAGATTTAGGCGGTTTTACTTGCGATCTAAACCCTAGACCGACAATCATTCCATTTATCTACTGATCCGTTCTTTAGATCATCGATTTTCGGCCGGCTGAATGAGGTTGGCCGAAAATTTTTCCTCTTAATTTGAAAATAATAAAGCGCCTTCCGAAAATCTAGAAACGATTTCTGATTTTTCCAAATCTCCCAAATTCCCGAATTGATTTGCATCTTCTCTAGAGATCTCAATCCATTGGCTATCTTCCCTTAAGTCGGCGATCTTAAAGTCCGGCAATCCACTTTGTCTTACACCCAGAAGTTCTCCGGGGCCTCTTAATTTTAGATCAGCTTCAGATAAGAAGAAGCCGTCATCAGAATCTACCAAGGCTTGGATGCGGTATCTTGCCTCTTCCGTAATTTTGGAGTCTGAAATTAAGATACAAAAACTCTCATGTTTTCCCCTTCCTACTCGCCCTCGGAGCTGGTGAAGCTGAGAGATCCCGAATCTATCGGAATGTTCTATTACCATCACGGAAGCGTTCGGAACATCTACTCCAACTTCGATCACCGTGGTACTAACTAAGATCTGGATCTCGTTTTGTTGGAACAATTTCATGATCCTATCTTTTTCGGACGTTTCCATTTTTCCGTGTAGAAGTCCTACTTTGAATTCGGGAAAAACATCCTTTCTTAATGTTTCATACGCTTCTATACAAGACTTAAGATCCGATTTTTCGGATTCTTCTACCAATGGATAAACTATATAACATTGTCTTCCTTGAGAGACGTACTTTTGGATGGATTTATAAACTCCGGATCTTTTTCCTTCGGTGAACCATAATGTTTTGATAGGTATCCGACCTGCTGGACGATTTTTTAAGGTCACTAATTCCAAATCGCCATAAAGAGTAAGACAAAGCGTTCTTGGAATAGGAGTGGCGGTCATTGCGAGAATGTCCGGATTTTTTCCTTTGGCTCTTAATGTTTCTCTTTGTTCAACTCCGAACTTATGTTGTTCGTCTATGATCGCGAGTCCTAAATCCTTAAAGGTCACGTCTTCTTGGAAAACGCTATGAGTTCCTATGATAAATAACGATTCTCCAGTTTTGATCCTGAATATTTTTTCGGCCCTGGTCTTTTTAGGTTCTTTTCCTACTAAAAGTTCTATCGGCAAGAACGGCATATTTCCCAGAAAGCCTATTACAGTTTGGTAATGTTGTCTGGCTAAAATTTCAGTAGGAGCTACCATGCAGACCTGGACCTGATTGTCCGTGTATTTGAGTGCAGTTAAAAGAGCCACCAGGGTCTTTCCGGAACCCACATCTCCTTGTAATAGGATTGCGGCAGGAGTATCCGACTTGGTCCATTCTGCAATTTTTGCCAGACTTTCTTTTTGGTCCGGAGTTAATTCAAAAGGTAGATTTTTGATCAGATCGTTTGCGGTTTTGGATTCAGGAAGAGGCCATAGAACTCGGGGGATTTTTGCTCTTTGAGATCGTTTGTATTCTATTAAAAGATTAAAATAATATAATTCTTCGTATTTAAATCTGGTCCTTGCTCTTCCTAATTGTTCGTCCTCAGTAGGAAAATGGATCTCGTTATAAGCCTGGGCTCGATCCATCAGATTTCTTTTTTTAACTACTTGGGCAGGTAGGATCTCCTGAATTCTGCCTTCTAAAAGTTTTAATGCAAAATGGATGAGTTTACGAAGTTCTCTGGAATTGAGATGTTCATCCCTCATCGCTTCGGTGGTAGGATAAAGAGGAATGATCCGTCCTGTATGGATACTTTCCGGAAGATCATCTTCGGAAATGTCGGAATTCCCACCGTAAGATAGAACCTCATAGTCAGGATGCATGAGTTGGAATCCTCTGAAATATTCCAATTTACCCGTTACAGCCACGAGAATTCCGGGTTGGAAGACCCTGCGAAAAAATTGGATACCTCTGAAGAAAACTAAACTGATCGGTTCATTGTTTTTGGTTTTTGCAGAAACTACTAGTCTGGATTTTTTTCCATGAGCCAGATATGAATCGATTACTTCTAAAATTAAGGTAACTGATTCTCCTTGCTTGAGAAGGATGTTTTCCGTTAAGTTTCGATCTAAGTATCTGCGAGGAAACCATCCTAAAAGATCTTGGATAGTTTTGATCCCTACGGATTCTAAAACTTCCTGCTTTTTAGGACCAACACCTTTAACAATTCCGATGGAGCTAGTTAAGGAAACGTTAGAATTTTTTTTATCAGAGACCGAGTTCTTCATCCTGGACTGGTTTCGGTTGAGGAGAATTTTGCACCATCTCCTCTGGAGCCGAACTTGAATCATCCAATCCTAGGTAACAGTAACGGCAACCATAAATCCGAGCTTGTCGTTTTGCTCCGGGAGTTGCAGGTTCAAAAAGAACTGCGTATAAATATTCATTCTTATCCAAAAACCGACCACATACAGGACAAAGTCTGGGACGTGGAACGTTCGGATCCCAATTTCCGCCATATACTTTTCTGGGATTTCCGTAGTCGCTGTCTTTAGGTCGTTTGGAATCTTTTTTATCCAAACGTTTTGTATCTACAGTATATAGAACATGGAAGAAGATAGCAGCGGCTGCTAAACAAGCAACTAAGGTGAGAAAGGTGATCATTGTTTTAGATAATCCTTTATTTTCTCCGCCATGGAGCCGGGCAATTTAATTCCCTTATCGGCCAATCTACCTGCGTATTTATGAAAAGAGTAAGTATGCTGAGAAGATTTAATAATTCCTTCGAAACATTCTTCTAATGATCCAGAAATTTTTTCCCAAAGCGGAAGATTTTCAGAAATCATGTTTTCGTATTTATGGAGAAGTCTACGATTCACTCCTCTGCAAATGGATCTATAAAAACAAAAACGGATGAGTAATGCAGAGTCTGCATTCTTATCTTTTATATCTTTTTCCAATTGGTTCAGGTTGATACAATCTACAATTTCCAATTTATAAGCCTGAGAATTATGTTCGAATGTAACCAGGTTCAGGAACATATGTTTGAAAAGAGCAATTTTATAACAATTTTCCAATCCACATTCTCCCATTCTACCTTCTTCACATCTGGTATACATCACTATGTCCGTGTCAGAATCAGTGGTAGCCTGGCCGAAATTCAAAGAACCTAAGATATCAAATGCTACTTCGTCTCCGCCGTAGTTGATTAGTTTATTAAATTTTTTGAAATCTTCTATTCGTTCTCTGGATACTCCAGTCTCATGAGATCTGAAGAACTTTTTCAGACCTACGAATTTTATTATATTGGAGTTTGAACTAAGTTTTGGAAGAGTCATAACTATCGGATAAAATCTTCCGCCAAAACTTCTGAGTCGCTACTTGCATGGACAAGCTCTAACTTGTCTCCAGAGCAATCGACTTCTAAAAGATGGCGAATTGAGTGATCCGATAGTCTATTCAGTTTTACATTTTTTACAAGATTGTTTTCTATTTCTATTTCGGAGAAGAAACCTCCAGGCTGAAATCCAAAGACTGAATCAACCGGTCCAAAATTAGAAGGATTCAAAAATACTGTTTTTCCTTTTTTTATGATCCCTTGGTCTTCATGAACATGACCCGAGACAACTAAGGCGGGAGAATAATCGTCTAAATATCTTCTGATCCCTTGGGAACCTACATTTCCGAAACTAGGGATCTTATCTAAAAATCCGTAAGCTGGATTGTGAATTACAACTACATCCGGATTTTCTTCTTTGAAGAAGTCTTCGGGTTCGCTGTAATTTTTTCCGTTACGGTTGTACTCGTGGAATTTTACCGCTAACTTTTCAGGAATCCCTGAAGTGATTACCGGGGCTCCACCATAACCTGCAAATTTTAATCCTCCCATATCGAAGGTTTTTCTATGTAGGTCTCTTTCGTATAACGCTGAATACTGAAGATCTATATCATAATTTCCCGGTAATAACCAGACAGGTGCTTTTGCGTATTTTTGGATGATGATCTCGATGAGTTCGTATTTTTCCTTCATCGTTTTTGCGGCCTGGTGGAATAACCTTCTGTAATCTTGGGATTTTTCTACCACGTTAGGCTGGTACTTCTCCGGAAAACGTACTGCTCTGGTTGCATAATCGTAAGGGTTGATCTCTTCTTTGATATCATCCATGATACGATACATATCTTCTTGGAGTGTTACAAATTCAATGATACGTTCTGGGTTAAAAAAGGCTTTGTAGATGATATCGCCGGAGAATAGGTACAAGTCGCATTCGGTTCCTAGCAGGACTTCTTTCAATCCTCTTAGGCCGTCGTGGATATCGGTGAGGTAAATGATCCTCATTTGGACTTATCCTAATTTTATGTTAAACGACTTAAAGCCGTTTGACCCTTTCTATACTGATTCTCGAAAAACCCGTGATCATGTCCAATCTTTCTAATCCCTCCACAGCATGAGCATGCTGTCTTCATTCTCCGAAATTGGCTCTATTCTCAAATAGTCCGGACCAAAAAAGTCCAATAGAGGTTTTAAAATTGTATTGGAACGCACGAATAAGAATACATTTCCTTTTTCAGGAATTACTTTTTGGACAGTCACAGCGCCGGCTACTTCCGGAATTTCTGCTAAAAATGTATTCAGATCGACTCTGATCTCGTTTCCTATATCCGTAAGGGATAATATTTCCGGAATTTCTTCGACTATCTCTTCTAATATTAATTTTCGATGGAATTTGAAAACTTTGGAAAAAATCCGTATCGGATCTATAGACCTTGGATTATGATCATAGAGTCTAAACGCTTCTATCCTAAATACCACTCTGTTTCCATCTACCTTCACAGGTCGTAAAGAGAGTTTGTATCTGATATGATTCGTTCTTAAAATTTTGGACCAGGCCAGTCCTTGGATAGAATAATGTCCGGAAAGGTATAAAACACCCCGACCTGAATCCATTACTAGGGACTCCAGATCTTCTGTTCCCTCTACCACTTTTTTTTGCAGAACCTTATTCAAAGAATGAAGTAAAACGGCGATCCTGTAATTGCTCTTTAAGGCTTTTTCTTCGAAGGAATTTTTTCCCGTCAGAAAATCTAAAAGATTGAATCCCGAAAGTTTCCGCAAATCGAGCATGGAAGAACAAAGTTAATCCCTCGGATTTGGTCGGTAAACTCATTTCTGTTTTATACCAAAATAAGAATGGAAAGGTCCTTACTTTCCCCTGCTTTTTTTTTCTTGCCGTTTAGGCTTTCCAGGTCAGGATCATCACTCCTTAGGGTTAGTCGGGAAAGGGTATCTCATGCAAATCGGCGTTATCGGATCTGGAAGTTTTGGTTCTTCTTTAGGTGTATTGCTGGCGGACAAAGGTTATGATGTTACCATTTGGGGAAGGAATTCTGGATTAATCCAAGAGATTAATGAGAACCATCGGAACGAAAAATATCTACCAGGCATAGATCTTCCTAAAAATTTAAAAGGAAGTACAAGTTTAGAAGAAGCCGTCAAAGACAAGGACATGATTGTTTCCGCTCCTCCTTCTCATGCAATCACTGATATCCTAAAAGAGATTAAATCTTTTCTGCCGGAAAAGGCTCCTATCGTCTCCGCAAGTAAAGGAATAGAGAACGGAAGTCTTAGATTGGTTTCCGAAATTTTTGAAGCAGAACTTCCTGGCAAATTTCATAGCAGATTATCCTATCTTTCTGGACCTAGTTTTGCAAAAGAGTTGGTCAAACGTGTACCTACCATAGTGAGTATAGCATCTAAGAATGAAGCAACTGCAAGAAGAGTACAAGAAATATTCAGTTTCACATATTTTAGGACTTATTGGACTCCGGACGTGGTTGGAGTAGAAGTCGGCGGTTCCTTAAAGAATGTGATCGCAATCGCTGCAGGAGTCTCCGATGGATTAGGATTCGGACAGAATACTAGAGCCGCTTTGATCACCCGAGGACTAACTGAAATTTCCAGATTAGGAGTCAAATTGGGAGCGGATCCTCTTACATTTTTAGGACCTTCCGGAATGGGAGATTTGATCTTAACCTGTTGCGGAGATGCTTCCAGGAACAGGACTGTAGGTTTTAGATTGGGAAAAGGGGAAAGTCTGGATTCTATTTTAGGCGGAATGGTAGAAGTTGCAGAAGGGGTTAAAACCGCAAAAAGTGGATTTGAATTATCCCAGAAATTAGGTATTGAAATGGCCATCACCACCGAGGTGTATAAAATGCTTTACGAGCATAAGAATCCGAAGGAGGTTGTTAGAGATTTAATGGGCCGGGACTTAAAAAGAGAAGGTCTATAAACCGCTCTTAAATCGCGATCGATTCCCTTGCAAAATGCAATTTTAAATATTCCTAATATAGGCGGTATCAGCCTAATTTTCAGGTATATTCCATTTTTATTAATTTCATTCTGTTCTTTTTGTACGTCCCTCTCAGCCCAGACCCGTAATGATTACGGTTGGACAGGTTCTCCGGGTAATTTTTATCTTTTGATGGATGGCAAGAACGTCCTGACCAAAGAAACCGATTTTAATTCCTTTCCGGAAGGTCTAAATACGGTCCAAAAATCAGAGTTCGCACTTTTAGCGGGGGAATATTTATTACTTAATAAAGATTCCGGAAAATTCTCCAATCTGATCAATTCTATCCGAAAGGAAAAAGATCTAGGATTTGCAGAAGTTCTTCTACTTTATTTTCAAGATATCTACTTCTCCAAAAAATCCAATGGGGAAAGTTTTCTAAAATCCTGGAATCCGCCTGCTGGAGACATATACCAAAAAGAATTGGCCGAATCAACGCGTAACGTTCTTCTTCATAAAAAGCCGGCAGATAAGATCAAATGTTCTCCTAAAAAACAATATTATTCACTTTGTAGGACGCTTCGTCTCGGAAGTTATATGGCGGATTTCAAACTTTCGGATCCGAACCATGATCGAGAATATACGAATCTGCAAAGAATACTTTCTCCTTTTCCTGGAGTTACAGATCCTGAGGAGAAGGAGCTAAAACATATTCCTTTCTTGTCTAATTTCCTTCCTAATATTGCGGATTATCTTTCAGAGTTAGGATTTGCCAGAGATGCGATCCAATTCTCTAAAATAGGGATCGTTTCAGAAAATTTGGGCGGAAGAATGCTCTCTCATTCTTACGAAAAATTGGCGTATTACTATCTGGTAGATGGAGATCCGAATTCTGCCGAAAAAGTTTTAAAGTATATTATAGAAAGACAGGGGGAGATGGCCCCCACTTATAAAAATTCATTGTATCTGAAGCTGGGAACTCTTGCTTATCTGCAAGGCGACTCTGCAAGAGCTTTGGAATATTATTTAAATTTGGACTTTTTACATTGGTCCACTAAGATACTTCATCCTTTCTTGGGTGAACCTATTCCGATCAATAGTGCTCGTGACTTGGTGTCTGTTGCTGTTTGGAAATCCAAAAATTCTCACAAAGCAGTGGATGCTCTTCAGTCGGTCAGTACTCCTAAAAATCTGACAGAAGACGATCTATTTACTAAATTAAGAATTATTCAAATACTTTCGGAAGATGAACCTGAAGTTGCTTCTAAACTTGCTATGGATCTGAGCTTTCTCGCTCAAAGTAAGGGATGGAGAAGAGTAGAATATTCCGCCACATTACTCCACGGATTTTTGCAGTTAAAAACCAATAATCTTAGAAAAGCCATCATAGAGTTCACTAAGGCGGGCGGTATCTTAAAAGAAGATCCTTCTTATAAAGAAGAATGGATCCGCTTGAACGGGTTATTCCTTTCTCATAAAGAATCTTCTAACCTAAGAGGTGTAAAAGGTTTCTTAGACCAAGCTCTTAAAATTTCAGCTTCCGGGAATGTGGACGATAAAACTTTCGAGATCAAAAATTATCTGCCTCCTGCTTTCGGAAGTAAAAGTTTAGAAAATTCTGCCATCGATTTTTATACCAGGCACGGTTATACGAACGATCTACTTTCCTTTATGATCCATTCTGAGGAAAATTCAGAACTTCAGGAAGAAGATTCTCCTCCTGACCTCGCTATCCTTAAAACTCATAATAGAATATCTAGATATAAAGGTTTTTATCCTCCTGGAAGAGAACCTTGGAAATCTGCTTGGTCCGAAATGAGGACCAAGGAATCCACTCGTATTAGAGAAGAATCGGATCCTCTCAGGAATGCTAATTTTAAAAAGTTAACTCATCCGCTTATCGCCGTTTTCGTGAAAGATAAGAGAGTGTTCCTATTTCACAAAGATGGGGATTCTTCCGAGCTGGAAGCGAGAGAATTGAATACGGATAATCCTACTAGTTATACTGCTCAATCTGCATTTAGAAGTACGATGGAATCTTTTTCCAAAAAGGAGAAGGTCCAAATTTACCTGAATTCCCCAGGAGTGGAAGCAGCTGAATATTTAAGAAAAGAA
Organism: Leptospira andrefontaineae; assembly: GCF_004770105.1. Taxonomy (NCBI): domain Bacteria; kingdom Pseudomonadati; phylum Spirochaetota; class Leptospiria; order Leptospirales; family Leptospiraceae; genus Leptospira; species Leptospira andrefontaineae. Next base: position 188,716 of record NZ_RQEY01000016.1, read on the forward strand.
TTCCCTGACTCTGAGATCAAATTATTCCTTAGATTTGATAAAAGAGACGAATCTGATTCCGCTAAAAAAGTATTCGGTCCTGCTTGTGAGAATCTTTTCCCTAAAAATCTTCCGGAAGGCGATGGTCATCTGGGTTGGCAATCCTTTCCATTACAATATTATGATGGATCTAAATTGCTCCAAGGAAAGTCTGCACTACTCGTTTGGAATATGAAGGTAACTTCTAAATCTCCTAATGGTCTTCGGGATTATGAATGGTCCTGTGGATCTGATTCCATTTCTTTTCGAAAAGCAAAACGTAGATTAGATTTCAGGAATTTACCAGATAGGATTGCATTTACTAAGGATTCACTCAGTGGTTCGGGTTGGGGAGATAAATCAGAGGACTTTTTGGACTGGGCCAGGTTCTGGTTGTCCGCAGGGACTTCTCGTCTTTATTTTGTTAAATACTGGAATCCCGAATCAGAATCCGACATAAATTTATTAGAGAGACTTGCCAATGAAAATGGGGATCCAAATCTGAATTCCAGAGTCCTCAAAATGGTTCGGAATGCTGAATAACCTACTTAAACATGGTTCGGTAAAAGGGTAAATTTTCATTTTTTCGCCTCCAAAACACTCGACAATGCACCGTTTTTCAGGGATGGTATCACAGATAGATGGACCCCGACAGTAGAAGCCGGATTTTTCCGGACCAAAGCCATATTTTTCCCACCTTGTTTTATTCTTTCGATCTAGCAATCTGCCTAAATCTTACATTCGGAAGATCTTGCCGTTAATGGACGTGATTGGATTTTTCGTAATACTTCTTCTTATCTTTGCGAACGGATTTTTTGTGTCCGCAGAGTTTGCCTTAGTCTCGATCAGACCTTCTCGTTTGGAAGAATTGATTAGAGACGGCAGACCTATGGCTGTTCTCACCAAAAAAGCGGCAAGCATGTTGAACGATATGCTCTCCGTCTGTCAGGTGGGGATCACAATTGCAAGTCTACTTTTAGGTTGGGTGGGAGAAGGTTATCTCTCCAGTTGGATAGAACCTATTTTTCATTACGCAGGTTATCCTGATTCCGACTTAACTGTTCATGGTATTGCAGTAGCGATCTCATTTGCATTGATCACATTTTTGCATATTCTTTTGGGAGAACTTCTTCCTAAAACCGTTGCGATACAAAAGACGGAAACCTTGGCCTTGGTGACAAGCGCTCCTATATTCTTCTTTTATTATTTATTTTTCCCTATTACATTTTTCTTAAATGGAATGACTTCTTTTCTTTTGAAAACGATCGGATTTAAGGAAGATTCTCATCGTATCATACATTCTCCGGAAGAATTGATGATCTTGATCCAAGAACAAAATAAACAGGGAAATATTGATCAGGAAGAATTCCAGATCATCCAAAATACTTTTCAGTTTTCCGAACATTTAGCAAAGGACGTGATGACTCATCGTTTGAGCATTGTAGGAATTCCTGCAGATAGTCAAATGGACGGAGTGCTTTCGATCATCGCTGAACATCATTTTTCTAGATATCCAGTGTATGAAGGAACCACTGATAATATAGTAGGTATAATTCACGTTCAGGCTTATCTTGCTTGGCTTTCAGAATCTAAACGGAATAAGAAAGCAAAAGTCACTACGATCATGCAACCTCCTATCGTGGTTCCAGAAGGTATGTCCATCGAAAAGGTTCTGCAGAAATTGCGGGTCGCAAAACAACATATGGCGATCGTGATCGACGAATACGGCGGAGTTTCCGGATTACTTACTATGGAAGACATAGTAGAAGAAGTTTTCGGCGAGATCCGGGACGAGACTGACGATCATGAAACAGATGCAGTTCCATCACATTCTCCTGATGCATTTGATATAGACGGAGAGACAGAACTCGACGAATTAAAAGAGATCCTAACTGGTATCGAAGCAGAAGATCTAAATGATATACGTACGATCGCGGGTTTTATTTTAGAGAAGTTAGAGGATATGCCTAAGGAAGGAACCGAAGTTGCAATCCCTGAAGGTAAACTGACCGTAGAAAAAATGGATGGGAATAAGATCATGACCGTCCGTTTTACTAGGCTTCCCACTACTTCTTCTTTTGCGATTTAAGTTGTAAATCTAATAGATCGGTTTTGGATCTGCACTATGGACAAAAAGGATATTCTGATCGCAGTCAGTGGAAGTATCGCGGCTTTTAGGGCTTGCGAACTGGTGCGTAATCTTACGAAAGAAGGTTATCCTGTTTCCGTGATCATGACCCAGAACGCGACCAAATTTATCGGTCCGATCACGTTCGAAGCTCTTACAGGTAAAAAAGTCCAGGTAGACGAATACGAGCAAGGAATGGCTCATATCGATGCAAGGAATCGTGCGGCTGTGATTGCCGTTGTTCCCGCTACTGCAAATATTATCGCAAAAATGGCGAACGGAATTGCGGACGATCTTGTAACTTCTACTTACCTTGCTGCGAAATGTCCTGTATTAGTTGCGCCTGCAATGAATCCGAATATGTTCACGCATCCAGCCACACAGAGAAATCTCGCTCGTCTGAAAGAAGACGGAGTGATCATTTTAGATCCTCAGGAAGGAGTTGTGGTTTGCGGTGACGAGGGTTACGGAAAATTAGCAGATGTTCCTGTGATGCAAAAAAAGATCCTGGAACAGTACCTGAAAACTTCTAAATAAGATGTTCGATCTTGGCTAAATATTCAAAAATTATAATAAGTTCGGGACCGACTAGAGAGTGGATCGATCCTGTGCGTTTTATTTCGAATGCTTCTTCCGGAAAAATGGGATATTGTTTGGCTGAGGAAGCAGCTCATTTAGTAAAAGATGTAGTTTATATTCGTGGTTTAACTGAGCCAAAATATTCTGAACCTAAGGGCGCAAGAATTCTTAAGGTAGAAACCACTCTGGAAATGAGAGACGCAGTTCTGAAAGAAGTGGATTCTTCTTCTATTCTTATCATGGCAGCTGCTCCGGCTGATTTTCGCCCTAAAAATGCAAACGATTCCAAGATCAAAAAAGAAGAAGGTAGCGATACTTTAGTTCTGGAACTGATCAAAAATCCAGATATACTTGTTTCCGTTCACGAAAAGATTCAGGAACAAAATCTGAAAGATGTTCTCCGTATAGGCTTCTCCGCTGAAACAGATTTATTGGACCAAAATGCACTTGGTAAACTTAAAAGAAAAAACCTGGATTTTATCGTAGGAAATTACGTGGGTAAAGACTCCAAAGGTTTTGGAGACTTGGATACAAGCGTGATCATTTACGGAAAAGAAGGTTCTAAAAAGGAGATCGGTCCCGCTTCCAAGGAGACCATTGCAAAAGGTATTTTAGAATATTTAGATATTCTTTCTAAACAAGAAAGTATTATTTAAAGACCGCTTTGGCCTCGTCCAGAGTATGATAGATCGCTACCTTTTTAGGTAATTCCATCAATCGGATCACATTCTCTAAGAAGTGATTCAATCCCCCGATCACGATCTTTCCATTATGCTGGTCTACGGTTTTGATCAGTGTTAGAAGTGTCGCAACTCCAACACTATTAATATATTCCAAAGAAGAAAGGTCTAAGATGATCTCGTAGATCCCTTCGTCGAAAACGAAATTGATCTTTCTGGAAATTTCGAAAGCGTTCGAATTCGTCACTTTTCCGTTCATGATGACGACTAAAACTTCTTTGTCTCCGACGGAGTCTCTTTTAGTTTCTATGTAAAGGCCTTCGAATTCCGTTTTTGCCATTTTATCCCGATCCGCGTTAAAGCATCATTGTTCCGTCTTTGATGGTGGCTGTCAATTCCGTCCATCTGGAGACTTCTTCCGGTTTGGAATCCGTTTTGGCGGATCCGCGGTAGAGTATCCTAAGTCGTCCTTTCTCTTCGATTTCGCCTTCTAAGTCCAGATAGATCCTTCTGTGATCATTCTTTCTTTGAAAAGTTATTTTCGATCCACTTTGGAGCAATTCCCAATAAGAAGCTACTGTTCCGAAGGTGATTAGACGAGAATTTCCGTCAATATCCAAAAATAAATCCAAATGTGAATCCCCGAATCCTTCATGTAAGGATAATGTGCAGGGAAATTCGTTCATACTTTTACAATTTGTCTTCTAAGCGGATCGCGACCGAAGGTTCTAATACCACTTCGGAAGCATCTATCCTTCCTAAAGACGCAGAAATCGAAGCTTCTACACACGGATGTGTGACCACCACTACTTCTGCAGGTTCCTTTTCAGATTCGTTTTGGCGAACAGAAGAAATAGATACTCCGTTTGTTCCCAAATCTTTTGCAATTTCCGCTAAAACCCCTGGTTGGTCCAAGGTATTAAATCTCAGATAATATCTAGCTTCTGTTTGGTTGGCTTCAGATATGGAGGCTTTTGGAAATCTGTTCTTTTCCATCGGAAGATTTTTGCCCCTTCTTGAGCTGTAATAGATCAAGTCCGAAACCACTGCGGAGGCGGTAGGCAAGGCGCCTGCTCCTTTTCCTACGATCAACCCCGGACCGGCAAATGCTGTCTTGTAATATACTGCATTTGTCTCATTCATCACACTTGCAAACGCATGATGTTTTGGGATCATTACAGGTTGGACCCTGGCTTCTACCTTGCCGTCCAATTTTCTTACAAGACCGAGTAACTTGATCCTATAACCCAGGTCAGAAGCGAATGCGATATCTAATCGTGTAATCTTTGTTATACCTTCGACCACTATGTTTTGTAGAGGGATTTTTTCTCCGAAGGCTAAGGATCCTAAAATACTGATCTTATGAGCTGTGTCTATGCCTTCTACATCGAAGCTTGGATCTGCTTCTGCAAATCCCTTTTCCTGAGCGAGTTTTAACGCTTCTTTATAATCTAAACCTTCTGTTTCCATTTTAGAAAGAATAAAGTTAGTTGTTCCATTTAGGATCCCGTAAAGTCCTAGAAACTTGTCTCCTGCCAAACAATTTCGTATGGCACGGATGATCGGAATAGAACCACCGACGGAAGCTTCGAATCCAATTTCAGTTTGGTTCTCTTCCGCAGTTTTATAAATGATCTCTCCTTTTTCGGAAAGAAGTGCCTTGTTGGCTGTGATTACTGTTTGTTTGGATTGTAAAGCACCTAATACGATCTCTTCGGAGATGGTTGTACCTCCTACAAGTTCGATGATTGTATCGATTTCGGGGTTTCCCACCACTTGTTTGTAATCGTCTGTTATTTTTACTTTGGAAAATAATTTCGAAATAGGGGCAATTTTAGAGGGAGTTCTGGTACAAATTGTATGTACATTTAGAGAGATACCGTATTCTTTTTCGAATCTTGCGGATTCTTCCGAAAGAATTTTAAGAACTCCTGAGCCGACCGTGCCTGCGCCAATTAATCCGATTCGAATCGTCTGCATTCTGGGACAATCCTTTCGGCTATACTGGAAACATTCGACCTTTTTTAAGTATGTGTAGGGGCTTTCCTTTCGACCTGGCGGTTTTTTCTTTACTAAATGAGCTAGTCTTGGTAGAGATTCTTTTACGGACGATTTTAAAATTCGTTTAGGGCCTTTTAGAATAAATAGGTCCAAATCCATCGACTGAAAGGATAACCCACTTTATGGCGAACCGTCGTAAGCCTCCTCGCAAAACCTCCGGGAATAAAAAACAAGAATCTTCCCACAAACATCCAGGCGGAGGAAACCGCGGCCATCAGCAGAAAAAAAGACCGGATCACGGTCGTTCGAATCGCCACCAACAGCATACCGTAGCTACTAAAATTTCAGAAACGATGAAAGAACTTCCGATGAAGGCTCCTCATCAATCCGGAGGAAGTTCAGGGACTCTCGTAAAAGTGATTGGATTTCTCGCAGTCGCATTGATCGTATTTTTCGGATATTTTATCGTTCAGGAATATTTGGATAAAACCCCTGTTTATGGAAAACATGGTTGGGATGAAGAAGCTGGATCTCCGGTTGTTTGGGAAGATGCAGTTCGTTATTGTTCTTCTAGAAGAAAGAGACTTCCGGATAAGGAAGAGCTTAAGACATTCTCCAAAAGAGCTGATAAGAAAATCAAAACGATCGGATTGTTTTGGTCTACAAGTGCCGCTGGAGACAAAGGGGATTATATGACCGTAAACTTAAGCAGCGGCGATTTTTCTCCAAGTCCCAGCACGAATAAATTCGCAGTCATTTGTGTGAAATGATGCTTTGAACCATCATGGCTGTTTTAACTTTTTCCAGCGTTAGTTATCTTACCGGATTTGTTCTATCTGGGCTCTGCGCTTTTTTTCTTTTAATTAGAAAGGAAAAATATGAAACAACCTTACATTTAGGCTGGGTATTCCTATATTGTGCGCTACTCGAGCTTTCATTTTTGCTCGGGACTTCTTTCTTTCATCCTCTTTCTTTTTTACATAGATGGCTTTCGCTTCCTTCTGCGTTTTTACTCTGCGCCCATCTATGCTTATACTTCTTCCTATTGAATTCACAGGCCTCTGAAAAGACAGGAAGGATCTTATTAGGTGCTGGCTATTTTCTGGCCTTAAGTCTTTTGGTCTTGCACATTGTAGGAACAATATTCGCAAAACCTGTTTATGATTTCGGTGGAGGAGTATACGACGTAATCCATAGAACGGATGAAAGGGTTATATTCTGGTTCGGGATTATTTATATTTCTGTAATATTGCTTTTCGGTGTCTGGAGAGGTTTCCAAGCTCATAGATCGGATATTCAGTTGATGGCACTTTCTCTTTGGGTGCCTTTTTTACTTCTTCTTGGAACTACAATACTTTTTCATCTAAAAGAGATTGCTTATCCTTTGGACAGAGCCATCGGACTTTCTTTTTGGAATCCTATTTTTCTAACCGCATTATTTTTAGCATGGCTGATCCATTTAAGAGCTTCTGGAGAGGCTTTCAGTCTTAGGTCCCCCATTTTACTCGGGATCGTGTTATTATTATTATTCGTTTTCCAAGGAAGCAGTTGGTTATTCTTACAACCTGGATTAGAATCTTTTAATGAAACAGTTAAGGAAAAATTGAAGGCACAGGATCTTTCTCCTGATTCCTATCTACTTTCTGTTCAAGATAATGATGGATTTGTTCTGACCGCCTCCGGGGGGTTGGAGACTTCTTTTTTTGCAGAATCTAAAAGAGATCTGATCCTTTCTTTTATTTGGAATAATCCATCCGCTTTGAATAAAGAATTTCCTTCTTATGCGAAGGTTGCTGAATCTTTGAAAGGTTCAGATAAATATTCTGAAAATTTAATAAGCTTTTCCAAAACTTTGGAGAAGGTCCGTAAAAAGATCAAGAACCTTCCTCCAAAGGATATTCGAGACGGCATTTTAGAACAGATCTCTCCCGACGGTAAGGAGGAGAAGTTTGCATTATTCTTAAAAATACTCTCCGGTTCTGTTAAGAACTCTTCTGCGGAAGGAGAGGCATTGCGTAATTTTACTTTGGACCAAATGAGAGAGCTAGTTCCTGAAGGAGAACCTCGCTTTAGAAGGATCCCTGGACTCGCGATGGGGGAATATTATTATTCCATAATCCAAAAATCTCCGGGTAAAACTCAAATGAAAGAGATTGGGATTCCTTATCAGGAGTTCTTGGCTTTCGAAACTGGATTACTGAAAAAGCCGGTGCTTGCGTTTTTAGTTTGTCTTCTTCTTTTCTCAATAGCGATCAATTCGTTTTTCTCCTTCTTCGTGATCTACCCTTTGGATAGATTATATTCTGCATTGGAGCTTGCTACTGAAGGAGATCTGCAAAGAGAATTACATCCGGAAGCTTGGGATGAGATCGGCAGTTTAGCGGATCAATTTAACAGAATGATCCAATCTATCCGAACGGAAGAGGATTCCGGACATTCTTCTTTTAGTCGGAATGAAACTGCGCCTAAATATAGTGGAGGAATTCCTTCTTGGAAAGAAATTTCTGATCGGATCAAAAAGACTAACTCAGTTTCAGAATTGAGAAAATTCCTTTCTGATCTACAAGGAAGCCAAGATTCACATCCAGTTCGTTCTAAGTTGATCTTAAAGCTTGGGCTAAAGATAAAAGATTACCAAACTGCTTATATGGCTGCCCAGGAGCTGCGAGAGATGGGTATCGTGAAAGATCCCGAAATGCTTTTTATACTCTCTTATTGTGCTAAAAAGACAGGAGATATCCAAGAGGCCATCCGTTTGTCGGAAGAACTAAGATCAATCTCGGAAGGTCATGCTCAAAACAATCTTCACCTTGCGGATATGTATTATCATACAAATCGTTTAGATGAGGCCAGGGATCTTGCGGTTCAAATTCGTAAGGAGCAGGGGCCTTCCGCTGCAGTTACGAAACTTTTGAATGCGATAGAAAAAAAAGGCGCCTGAGATAAACTGGGCTAATGGCTGCTCAGATTCGAAAAATATCCGGAAAATTCCAAAACTCCAAAGGATCTTTTATAGGTATAGTGGAGTTGGACCCGAAAACAGGCCTGATACTATCTATTCAGAAAGACAAAGTATTACAATCTTCTAATGCAGAAGAACTTGCGTTCGATCCTGATAAGTTTACGATCTTTTCAGGCTTCGGCGATATTCATGTTCATGCAAGAGAGGATGAATCCGGAAAACATAAATACAAAGAAGATTTTTTATCTGCAGGGAATGCTGCGATCAACGGAGGTGTGATCCATATCGCAGACATGCCTAATAACCCGATCCCTCCTACCGACGACACTACTTATTCCAAAAAAAGAGAACTCGCGGATCATTCTCCTGTTCGTATCACTTTGTATGCCGGCATCGGGCCTCATACAAAACCTCTCAAGGCCCATGTCCCATATAAAGCATTCATGGGGCCTTCTATTGGAGAATTATTCTTTTATTCCAATGAGCAGTTAGAAGAGACGATCCGTCATTATAAAGGATGTAATATTAGTTTTCATTGTGAAGACCCTGAAATTTTAGAAAAAAGCCAAAACGAAACATATCATGAGGATAGAAGGCCCGCTATTGCCGAGACTTTAGCTACCGACTTTGCGTTATATCTGATCGAAAAGTATGAGCTAGTTGGAAAGTTATGCCATTATTCTACGGAAGAAGGTCTGAAGAAAATCATAGATGCTAGGAAGAGAGGAGTCAAAGTAAAATGTGAAGTGACTCCAACTCATTTGTACTTTGATAGAACCATGCTCACGGATGAAAATCGTCATTGGTTCCAGATGAATCCACCTTTAAGAGGACCGGAAGATAAATTAGCTCTACTCCAAGGAGTCAAAGAAGGTTGGATCGACTTCTTAGCTACTGATCATGCCCCACATTCTATAGAAGAAAAACTAAAGGGTACGTCCGGTATTTCTCAACTAGATACTTATTCTTTATTCGTGACCTGGTTGCATAAAACTGCGGGGATCTCTTTGGAAAAAATTTCAGAGATCTGTGCGGAGAATCCCGGAGATTTTGTAGCAGAGTTTTTACCTAAAGAATACGGAAAAGGTTTTGGAAAGATCGAAGAAGGTTATTGCGGAAGTTTTACTGTTCTGGATTTTCAAACTCCGACTACATTCAAAAAAGAAGATATAAAAAGTAAAAGCGGTTGGTCTCCTTTTGAAGGAGTTACCTTTCCTGGAAGTATCGCTTCTGTCATTCACCTCGGAAAAAAGGTAAGGTAGGAGAATCAGAAAATTTTTGTTCTAATTCGAGCAGGAATTTTTTTCTCCAAAGACCCCCACCGTATCCTGTTAGATCTCCACTCTTGCCAACGATCCTATGACATGGGATCAAAATAGCGATCCGATTTTCTCCATTTGCTTTGGCAACTGCTCGGACTGCGTTTTTATCTCCGATCCTGATCGCCTGAGCCTCGTAAGAATTTGTTTTTCCGTAAACGACGGAATGTAGTGCTTCCCAGGCTTTTTTCTGAAAGTCAGTGCCTAGGACCACCAGAGGAATGTCGAAGTCTTTCCTTTTCCCTTCGAAATATTCATTAAGCTGTTCTTCTAACTGATCGAAAAATTTACTTTCTCCCGGTTGGATATCCTCGCCGAAAACTTTTTTAAGACGAGTGAGTTGGAGGTCCAACCTCTCTTTTTCTGTGAATTCCAAAAGGCAGATACCTTCTTCCACCGCGCCCGCGAGAAGTATTCCTAAAGGGGATTGGATTTCTTTACTGAGGATCATTTCTTTGCCTGAGTATAAAAGATTTTTTGAATTTAGCACAACCCGAAAATTGCTGTAAAATATCTTACTATAGATCCCAAGATTTAATTTGAAGCCGACCCAAGACCAAATCATGGGCTGAAACCGTTTTTGCCTAGTCTTGCGTTAGTTTCGTCTAAGTAATGGAAAACAATACATGGATACCCAACTCAAAGATAAAATTGCATTAGTTACAGGATCAACCGCAGGAATCGGGCTAGCAATCGCCACTGGCCTAGCGGCAGAAGGGGCGCAGGTCATAGTAAACGGTAGGACCAAGGCAAGAGTAGAAGAGGCAATCTCTAACATTCAGAAAAAAGTTCCCAAAGCAAATCTTCTCGGTGTAGAAGCCGATTTTTCAAGTAAGGAAGAAGTAAATAAAATTACATCAAAATTTACTAATATAGATATTCTTGTGAATAATGTTGGGATTTTCGAGCCTAAAGATTTTGTAGATATCCCGGACGAAGATTGGATCCGTTTTTTCGAAGTGAATGTTCTTAGTGGAGTAAGACTTTCCAGAGCTTATTTACCTTCTATGCTTAAAAAGAATTGGGGAAGGATCATATTTATATCGAGTGAATCCGGGATACAGATCCCGAATGAAATGATCCATTATGGAGTTACAAAAAGTGCACAGATTTCCTTAGGCCGGGGAATTGCAGAACTCACAAAAGGAACCAATGTAACTGTGAATTCTATTCTGCCAGGACCAACTCGATCCGAAGGTGTAGAAGGATTTCTTGAAGATCTTGCTAAACAACAAAACGTTTCCACTTCAACTGTGGAAAAAGAATTTTTCAAAAACGCAAGACCAACTTCTCTTTTACAAAGATTCGCAACAGTGGAAGAAGTTGCAAATCTTGCTGTTTATCTTTCTTCTCCACTTTCTTCCGCAACAAATGGTGCTGCACTTCGTGTGGATGGTGGAGTGGTTAAGTCTGCATTCTAATATGATCCGATTAAGTGTTTTAGATCAGTCTCCAATTCGTAAAGGAGGGACAGCGAGCCAGGCGGTCCAGGAGACGATTGAACTTGCGAAACTTACTGATAGACTGGGTTATCACAGATATTGGGTTTCAGAACACCATAATATTCTTGGGTTAGCAGGATCTTCTCCCGAGGTATTGATCTCACATCTTGCCGGCGAAACAAAAGGGATACGAATGGGTTCCGGCGGGATTATGCTTCCAAATCATAGTTCACTTAAGGTGGCCGAAAATTTTAGGATGCTCGAAACTTTATTTCCGGGAAGAATAGATCTTGGGCTTGGAAGAGCACCCGGTGGAGATCGACTAACAGCCGCTATATTGAATCCTTCTAACAGTTTTGTTCAAAATGATTTCATCCAACAATTGATGGATCTGCGAGATTTCTTGACGGATAACGCGGAACCTGATTCTATCCAAGAGAAGGTAAAAGCGATCCCTGTTGCAGAAACCTGTCCCGAACTTTGGATCTTAACTTCCAGCGGAGAAAGTGCTTTGATCGCTGCTCATTTTGGAATGGCTCTATCTTTTGCTCAATTCATTAATCCAACCGGAGGATATGCGAGTATCCGAGCTTATAAAGAAAGATTCCAACCTTCAGACGCACTTTCAATTCCTCATGCAAGCGTAGGAATATTTGTGTTATGTGCTGAAACAAAGGAGAAAGCAGAAGAACTACAAGCTGTAATGGACAGGCAACTTTTAAATATTGAAAAAGGAATTAGCGAGGGTATACTTTCTTACGAAGAAATTAAACCGTACGTGTATTCAGATATGGAGCGAGTCAGATTATTGCATAATCGCGGGAGAATGATTGTAGGAACTCCCGATACGGTTAAAAAAAGGATTTTAGATCTGACTAAAGAATATGGGATAGATGAAGTAGTGGTTTCCACGATCACATACGATTTTAAAGACAGAGTTCGTTCTTACGAACTTTTGGCAGAAACTTTCGAATTGGAAAAAAGATTATAAAAGCGTAAACTAGGGAAGTGAGAACTGGACTAGGTCCTGCAAACCAAGCGGGACCTAGTCTTTTTTATAATTATGCTTCCGGGTTTTCCAGAATAAGAGCAATCCCTTGGCCGCCCCCGATACAAAGAGAAGCGACTCCGTATTTTGCCTTTCTTCTTCTAAGTTCGTAAGCTAGTGTGATGGTTACTCTTGCGCCACTTGCTCCGAGCGGATGTCCGATTGCAACTGCTCCACCGTTTACGTTTGTGATCTCAGGATTTAGTCCTAATTCTTTTTGAACTGCGAGGTACTGAGCAGCAAACGCCTCGTTCACTTCTACAAGGCTCATGTCGGAAAGTTTTAACCCTGCTTTTTTAAGAGCGATCGGAATTGCTAACGCAGGTCCGATTCCCATTTTTGCAGGATCACATCCCGCATGTCCGTATCCTCTGATGATCGCCAAAGGTTTTTTACCGATCTTCTTAGCATAAGAAGCAGAAGTTATGATAGTTGCTGCAGCTCCGTCATTCAGGCCGGATGCATTTCCTGCAGTAACCGTTCCACCTTCTCTGAATGCAGGTCTTAGTCCTGAAAGTTTTTCGATGGAAGCTGCACCTTTAATAAATTCATCTTTTTCTAATGTAACCGGTTTTTTTCCGCCAACAGTTACAGGAAGGATCTCTTCTTTTAGTCTACCTTCTACCGTAGCTTTTTCTGCTCTAGTTTGGGAGATTCCTGCCCATTCGTCTTGTTCTGCTCTACTGATCTTGTATTGGTCAGCAAGATTTTCCGCAGTAGCTCCCATGATGAGACCAACATATTGGTCGGTTAATCCTTGCTCTAATGAATCTTCGAATTCAGCAGAACCGTATTTAACTCCCCATCTTGCGTTACGCACAACATAAGGTGCATTGCTCATGGATTCGGATCCGCCTGCAAGAACCGCTTCCGATTCTCCCAAATAGATCTTTTTCGCTGCTTGAATGATTGCTTCCATTCCGGAACCGCAAAGTCTGTTTAGAGTTAAAGCTGGAACTGTGATCGGTAATCCGGTTTTGAGTCCTATATGTCTAGCTAGATAGATAGCTTCTTTACCGGTAGGTACGACGTTTCCGAAAATAGACTCACCTATATCGGAAGGATTCACTCCTGTTCTTTCCAACAATGATTTAGAAACCAATACTCCTAAATCCACTGCGCTTACATCTTTTAATGTTCCGCCGAAATTTCCGAAAGGGGTACGGATTCCGTCCAACAAAACTGCTTCTTCCATTTTTCCAGTCCTAAAAATATTAACATTACGCAGTCAATAACTGCAGATCAATACGGTGTACTACCATTCCAATTTACATCGTTTCCGAGTCATACTATTTTAATTCGAATTCGGGGCAATCAATGGAGAATGGGACTTCTTTCCCTTCTTTATTAAGATAGAAGGAAGAATGTTTCAGCCTATATACTCCAGGAGTATCATTCTTATCTGTTTCCCAAATCAATCGGATCTTATCGTCAAACAAAGGTAAGAATGATTTTTTATAATAGAATTTAGTGGCCCAGCTGGAATCTGTATGAGCAGTAATCCATTTATCACCTTCTTTCTTCTCTACATCAAAATAGGATTTTTGTTTTGGATAGGAGATGTTCGGATTTACGGAACTCACTTCGCAAGAAACGGATTCTCCTGTCTTTGCGATACTCTCGTTCGGAGTTTTGATTTTGGGATCGAATGAAGAGATCTTATCTCTATGAGGAACGTCTGTCCCTACGACCGTAGAACTCAGATCTTTAGGAAAAGGTCCTTGAACACTTATCTTATTTTGCAAAAGATCATTTGCAAGCCTGTGGTATTCTTGTCTAAAAAGATCTAAGCTGAAAGGCCCATGAAGAGTATGACCGCCTTCATATTGTTGGGTAGAATATTCTTCTTTAGTGGTGATATATCCTGCAAAATCATTGGTCAGCCCTGAAAGAGCTATGTCTTTGATCTTAGATCCTAAAACGTTTTTGACAGTTTCTTTCATCCTTCTGCTGGACATCGTAGTGACTTCGTTAGGTGAAACAATCAAAGCAAAATCACCGATTGTTGCGAGTCCCAAGGGCAGGATTTGAGAAAGAGAAGGATCCGGTTTTGTTTCTCCCATTGGGAAAAGGATCGCTTTAGGTTTTTGACAAACTCTTAATTCATCACTTGGAGCTTGGAGTAATCTTGCAGCTAACCAATCAATATAGAATTTTCTATCTTCATCCTTCATTCCTTCGTGAAAAAGCCAATGTCCTCCACCTTCTTCCGTAGAACCTGCTGCTAAAGCATATCCGTATGCGGACAAACAAGTCCTTTCGTCCTTTCCGGTTTCTGAAAATTCCTTACGAACGATTGAGTTCGGCATATCTATAAAAGACTGAGTATAATTGAGGCCGGAAGGTAACGCTCTAAGATTATCATCATTCAAGATCTTAGAACTCGCAAGATATTGTCTTTCTCCAATGATCTTTGTGCTCTCGAACATATCTTTTCCAGGACCGGTATTGTTCAGGTTTAGGTTTGGAGTCACATCTCCTTCGTTTGCCTGGGCAAAGATTGCGATAAAATCTTTTTGTCCTCTTTTTGCGGCTTCGAATTCCGAAAGATAAGAGGCGTATCCTTTATTATCCGTAGATACTAAATGATTATCGAAAGTCATACTTGTTGTATGAACTCCGAACCAGTTTACGATCCCAATCACACCTCTTCTGGTATTCACGGAAATCTGGATCATTGTTTTATCAGTATCGGAATTATATTTATCTCTTTCTGCTTTTGGGTTTGCTTGGTAAGCCACTAAAGAGCGATTTACTCCTGCCCCTTCTACAGTACCAGTTCCTATTAATAGCTGGGCTATTTCTCTTTTAGAATAAGCCTCTTTGATCGCCTGAAAGATACCATTTGTAATTACCGAATAGTATTCAGGGAAAAATTTAGTGGTATATATTGAATTCTGAATATAATGGAAAAATCCTGCAGGAGCGCTATGAGTGTGAGAAGCGTTCAGTAGAACATTCGCTAAATTAAAATTCTGATCCACTTCCTTCTTTAGTCGAGCTACTACATCTCTTTGTACTTCATGAGGAACTCCGCCTAGTTCTGCGGTTACATAAGCTAAAACTTTTCCGGTCTTAGGATCTTTGATTACTAAGGCCCTTGCGAATTGTCGAAGATGTATACCTTCTCCTTTTTGTCCTTCTTGCGCATAACCCCAGAACATGATCCCGGTTGGGGGTCCTGTTATATCTACTTTGGACATTCCAGCCTCGAAATTAAAATCTTTAATCTGAGGTTTTGCTGTTCCGGAAAATGCAGACCCGGAAAAGAATAAAAACAAGAAAGGAAGAATAATCGCTAAACGGAATTTCTTCATAGCAGGGCTCCTTGCGGATTTTTATATAAGGTATTTTATTAAATTTTAATATTCAGCTTATTCTACGTTTTCCGCAACAGGGAAGGTGAGATGAAAAGGAGAGGCTCCTATTCCTGTTTTCAATCCTCCACCTTTGATAAAGTCTGGAAAGATAGTTTCATCGGACCAAACGGATTCTATTCTTGCGAATTTTCCCTTACCTGTGCCTATAAATGCCGTACTTAGTTTGGATCCATCTTCTGCTTTTTGCAAAAGAACATAAGGAAGAATAGAAGTGCTTACTGGAAAATTAAAACCTAATGTACGAATCTTAATTTTGAAAAAAGTTTTTCCATCTCTGGAAACTTCTATCTTAGTTACTGAACCTTCTTTTTTCCAAATGAAGTCTGCTCTTTCTTTTGGGATGGCCCAATTGCGAATTCCTTCGTCTACGGAAGTTTGGCTAGATACAAAAATACGAGTGATCCTTTTATAATTTGTATCTTTATGCTCAAAATTTCCCGGAATATATAAAAGTTCATAATAAGGTCCAACATCTGATCTTTCGTAATTCACTAACATCAAGGAACCAAGCCCTCCTTTGAAGGACTTACGATCTTCTTCATCTAAAAATGCCATTTCAGAATTGTAGGACTTCCTACCGAAAAGCGGGAATAGGAATCCTTCTCCTGTTAATGACCAAGGAGCCGGAAAATGTCTCTTAGGGGACCCTGTTTTGCTCTTAGTGTTTGTGGCTTTTTTAGGGGAATGTTGTGTGGTTTTTGAGGCTTTGGTCTTTGGTTTAACCTTGGAAGAGGCGGTTGCTTTCATTCTAGGGGTCCGTTTCTATCTTTTTTGTATCCTATACTAGGAAAATCCCCAAATTTGAAAAGGAAACTCTTGAACATCCTGCCTATTTTTGGGATAACTGGACAATGGGGACGATATTCGAGCCGTTCTCGGCTTTCGATCGTCCTGAAGGCAAAAATTATGACTGCAGTAGCTGCTCCGCGTCCTAGAAGGCGCACTAGAAATAGTTTAAATAAAGAATCCATCGTCCAGGCGGCATTGGATATACTGAACGAAGAGGGAATTGATGGGCTTTCCATGAGAAGGATCGCCGAGAAGTTGGATTGCAGCGTTGCAAGTCCTTATTCTCACTTCAAAAGCCAACAAGATATCATCAAAATTATCATTTCCCAGGGAGAAGCTCAGTTAACCGAAACTCTTAGAGCTTCCAGACTGAACGGAAAAAATGCTTACGAAAAATTAACCCTGATCGCAAGGGCTTATTATGATTTTTCCGGGAATAACCAAGAACTACATAAGGTAATGTTTAACACGGTTCATGGGCATATGCACAGGAAAGCGTTCCCTAAACTTCCAACCAGTTATAGAGTATTTTTGGAAACTATCCGAGCGGGCGTTAGATCGGGAGAATTCAAAATTAAAGAAGAAGATTATCCTTCTCTCGCAAGAACAATGTATTCCTGGATGTACGGGATCATCGTTTTAGATATGACTGGAATGCTCAAAAAAAGAGGGATCGGCGATCCTCTTGACGAAGGTTTTCTATTTTTCCGTAAAATTCTTTTAGATAAAGAATGAGAAAGAAATACCTACTCGCCTTAGCGGTAATTGTACTGATCGTACTTACCGCATTACCATTCGTACGCTCTAGAGAAAAAATCGAATTAAACGAATCGGTCCGTTCCGGAGTCTCGGGTCAATTTGCTGAACTTCCTTTAGGTTGGACTCACTTCGAATTGTCCGGACCTGAAAAAGGAAATCTTGTAGTTTTAGTTCATGGATTTTCTACTCCCTATTTTATCTGGGATTCTGTTCAAAAATCTTTGACGGATGCGGGTTTCCGAGTTTTACGTTTCGATCTTTATGGTAGAGGATATTCCGACAGACCTGATACGGTTTACAATCTGGATCTGTTTAATACTCAGATCTCTGATCTATTAAATTTTCTGCATATATCCGATTCTTTCGATATAATGGGACTTTCTATGGGCGGTCCTATAGTCGCTCATTACGTTTCCAAACATCCTGATAGGATTAAAAAAGTGGTTTTGGTAGATCCGTTTACTTCCAAAACGAATACATTTCCTCTGACTATTCCTTTGATCGGAGAGTATTTAAATTCTGCTGTTTACATACCGTCTTTGCCCAAGGGGATCTCTGCTGATTTTGTAGATCCTTCTAAGGTTCCAAACGGTTGGGTAGAGAAGTATGAGACCCAACTTAGTTTTAAGGGTTTTGGAAGAGCGATCCTATCTACGATCCGGAATATTATTTCTTTCGATCCTAAGCCTGAATTTGAAAAGTTAGCCTTAACTAAAAAACAAGTACTGATTTTTTGGGGAGATCAGGATCATACTACTCCTTTGGAAAAAGGCGAGTATGTGAAGGGGCTTTTGGGAGCTGAGTTTATTTTGGTGAAGGATGCCGGGCATCTACCTCATATAGAAAAGCCGGATATAGTTCTTCCGGCTATCTCTAAGTTTTTATCCAAGTAGATGATAAATTTTTAATATTTAGCTAGAGTTGGATCCACTTCGTCGGAATACAAAAGGATCCCGCCTTCTAAATTAAATACTTTGGAAAATCCTGTGGATTTTAAAACTCCGCAGGCATTTGCTGATCTTGCTCCGGAGCGGCAATATACAATAATTTCTTTTCCGGAAGATTTCCAAGAATCCAATTCTCCAATACGAGCAGGCAATTCGGCAACAGGGATCAAAAGATCCGTTCCATCGATAGTGCTTATTTCTTGTTCGTTCGGGTTACGTACATCCAGAAGATAAAAATCGTCGCTTCCTGATTTTCTGGCATCTAATCTGTTTTTTAATTCTTTTGGATTCATTCGGTCTCCTTATGGATCATCTAAACTACGGAAGTAAGTTCTTCCATTTCGATTTGCAGTTTTTCCCAGGTTTCAGTCAACTTAGAGATCTCTTTTTTGGTCTCGTTATAAGTGTCTAGTTCCATTTGGTAACTGCGCTTTTTATAAAACTCAGGGTCTGCGAGAAGTTCCTCAGAGTTGGATTTATTCTTTTCTAATAGAGCGATCTTAGCTTCGATTTGTTCTATTTCTTTTTGTATTTTTTTAACCCGATTTTTATCAGCGTTCTTTTGAGATCTGCTCTTGTTTTCACTGCCTGCATTTTCGGAAGGAGCTTTTACAGTAAAGCCGCCTTCTGCTTCCAATTCTTCAGGAGGGAATTTTAGATAATCTGAGAAGCTGGTGTTCAGATCTTTTACTTTTCCATTCGAAACGGAAACGGTTCTGGTGCATAGATCCTTTAGAAAATCGGGATCGTGAGAGATAACTAAAACTGCTCCAGGATATTCTTGGAGTGCACGTTTCAAATTATCCCTTACTACTAAGTCCAAGTGGTTGGTAGGCTCGTCCAAAAATAGAGTATTAGAGGAGAATCTAACTAATAAAGCTAATCTCAATCTGCTTTGTTCTCCTCCGGAGAGAAGTCCTACTTTTTTGAAAACTCTATCATCGCTAAAAGAAAAATAGCCCAATAGTTTTCTTGCCTCCACATCCGGAAGGTCCGGATAAACGGAAAGAATGGTTTCCAAAAGATTTTTTTCAGGATCCAGGTGCTCGTGGTGGTTTTGTGAGAAGTAGCCGATTTTTGTTTTAGGTCCGAAAGTAACGGAACCTTCGGACAATTTATGAATTCCTAATATGTTTCGTAAGAAAGTGGATTTACCAGCACCGTTCGGGCCTATGATCGCGATCTTGTCCCCATTAGAAACATGAAGTTCCGCGTTTGAGAAAATATTCTTCCCTGTTTTTTCATAAGCAAAGGAAGCATTCTCAATTCTAAAGGAAAGATTTCCGCAAGGAGTATAATTGAACCTGTATTCTGTTTTAGAATTCCAGAAAGAATCTTCAGGTTCGTCTACCTTATCCCTTTTTTCCAATTTTTTAATAACACTTTGGACTTGTTTCGCTTTCGTCGCCTTGGAACGGAAACGTTCTATCCACTCGGTTCTTTTCTTTAAGTAGGCTTCTTCTTTTTTGAATTGAAGTCTAAGCTTATCTAAAAGTTCATTTTTATGTTCGAAATAATCTTCTAAGGTTCCTTTAAATTCCAGAACACCCGAAGGATTTAATTCTGCGATCGTATCAGTAGTTGCGTTCAAAAACTCAGGGTCGTGAGTTACTAGGACGAAAGAACGATTTGTATCTACTAGATATTCCGCAAGCCATGCCTTAGAAGCGTGATCCAAGTGGTTGGTAGGTTCATCCAGAAGAAGAAGATTCCCTGGATTCAAAATTGCAATTGCAAGCCCAAGTCTATGTTGGTAACCGGGAGAAAATTCTTTTACCTTCTTCTCCATTTGATCATTAGAAAAACCTAAACCACCAATAATCTTTTTTGCCTGAGCTTCTAACTCGTGAACTCCATAGGTAAATGCATATTCTTCTAATTGGCTTTGTTCTTCTAATAAAGTAGTAAACTCAGGAGAATCATGATCCGTGCGATCCATTCTTGCATGAATGTCCTCTGCACGTTTTATATATTCATTATAATGCTTATGTTTAGAAAGTGCGGTATCGATTACCCTTGCTTCAAAATTGAAATCAGGGATCTGTTGGAATAAAGAGATCTCCGTATGTTTGGAGCGGCTAACTAATCCTTCTTCAGGATTTAGTTCTCCAACTGCCATTTTGAATAGAGTGGATTTGCCAGAACCATTCGGCCCGACTAAGGCGATCTTGGAGCCTGGTTTGATATGCCAGGAGAAGTTTTCGAAAAGTGTGGAGCTACCGAACCGGTGCTTGATATCGATGAATTGTAGCATGGTTCCCGGGAATCTTGAGGTCCCTCCGCACGAGTCCGCGGAGGGTTTTGTGGGTTTTGAAAGTAGTGCTTACTTCTTATTTGCGAGTTCTTCTTTTCTCGCTTTAAGATGTTGTACGTACTTGCTCGTTTCCCCGTTCATCTTCTCGACTGCGTCTTTCAGAGCTTGATCAAGCTCCCCGGCGCTCATCTTGTTGATTTTTTTGTTCTTCTTTTCGGTTGTCTCTTCAGACATAGGTACCTTCCGATGCGTTCGTATTACCAAAATTTACGGAAATACCCCTTTCGACAACCTATTTTGATCCCTAAGCCAGCTCCCGGTTCCGGAGCCGATAAATTAGAATGGAAATATGTCCTGATTTGGGTTCTATAGGATGCAGATTCGGCATGTTATATAATTTATTTCAAACAAAAGAAGGTTTAGGACCAGTATTCCTAAGATTAGGACTTGCGATTTGTATCTTCCCACATGGAGCCCAAAAGGCATTGGGTTGGTTCGAAGGTTCCGGGTTTTACGTAGCTATGGATTATTTTACAGAGACCTTAGGTGCTCCTTATGTCCTAGGAGTCATGGTTATCGGTTTCGAATTCATTGGAACAATCTGTTTTGTATTCGGATTTTTGACCAGGTTCTGGGCCTTGGGACTTGCGATCACTTTAACAGTCGCCGGTTTTACACATAGAGAGTTCGGTTTCTTTATGAATTGGTTCGGAGACAAAGGTGGAGAAGGTTTCGAATACCATATTCTCGCGGTGTCAGCGGCAGTTTCTCTTTTGTTCAGAGGAGCAGGTTCTTTTTCTTTTGATAAGAAGTTAGGAGAATGGTCCGTTTAGGAAGTTGCTTCACAAAGGTAACTCACACTACAGCCTAACGTAGGCATAAAAAAACCCGGGAAATCCCGGGTCTTCACTTTAGGAGTCATCTTTTAATTTTTCTTAATAGATGATCTTTTCAACCGAGTTCTCATCCAGGATATAAGATCCTTTTAGGGTTTGAACGATCAGCTTTCCTTTCTTTTGAGAAACCACAACACCTCTTAGCTCACGGCCGTCTTTCATTATGATATGTTCGATACTCTTATCATAAAGTTCTTCCAGCTCTTGCTCGGTCTTAGCAGTTTTTAAGTTTTGAGTGGTCGCTAAAACTTCTTTGTCCAGGCCGCTCAAGTTCTTGCGCATGTCGCCATATTCAGGAGCTTCCGCTTTAGCACGTTTTGTATCTTCAATCACTATGACTTTTTCGTTTGTGACTATGATCAATCCGCCGGTGATTAAAGCTTTTTCAGTTTTATCATGGATCAAAGGAGTTACTTCGACTGCACCTTCGACTACGAAAACAGAAGATTCTTTATCAGAAGCATTCACTTCGAATGAAGTTCCTCGGACCGCAGCCACCACAGTAGGAGTATCTACGAAGTAATTTGCGTTTTTCTTTTCCTTCTCGACTAGGTTCAGGATTTTACCTGACATAAGGGAAATCCTGATTTGAGAAGAATCAGTTTGTCTTAAACTTTTGAGAACTAACTCAGAGTTTTCTTTTAAACGGATCACACTGGAATCGGTTAGACCGATATCGATCGATCCACCTTTGCCTGTTACGATCTTATCGCCTTCGCTAAGTATATCACCTAAATGTAATGCTACAGGAGCTTCTTTTACATTCTTTGCTTCGCCTTTAACGAATACGACTGCCGCTTTAAGCAGTGTGCCTTCAGCTACGGGTGCGGCTTCTTTTTTGAAAATAGTGAAATAAGTTCCGGCTCCAATTCCTACGAATAAGATTGCTGCCGCAGCTAAGAACCATACTTTATTTTTGGAGCCGCTCAGTTGAACTACATTGTCCTTAGTAGGAGATTGCATGATATTTGCCTCCACAGAGAAACGAGGAGACATGCCGATCCATTTTGGATCGAAATCCGGTGCCTTAGAATCCGGTAGAGACTTTTTGAGGAGCTCTGCGAATGTTTGGAATTCAGGGGTCATTCTTTCCATCCTCTTAACCGTATCCTTAGTTCCGGGCCTTTTGACATTGTCCTGCCCGCTCAGTTGGATCAACAAACTGAAGGTTGGTACCTTGCTCATTTTTTTGAGTAGGGATGGCTTTTTTGACGAAATGAATCAATTGTTCGAAATACATATTTTGGCGAAAATCCTAAGATTTTAAAAAAGAAGAAGGTTGAATGCCTCTCTTCTTTCCTTCTTGTAAAAGCTGCTTTTCGGCTCTTTCCAGAAGCCTGGAGACTCCGGATACGGATAAATCCAATACGGAGGCTATCTCTTCCAATTTGCAGCCTTGGGAATAACGCAACTCTATAGCTGTCTTTTGTTCTTCCGGTAAGGTGCTTAATAATTCGCTTACGATCTTTCCTAGATTTTGGGCTTCCATCTCATCCAAGACCTGACTTTCAGGGCCCTGGCCTTTGGAGCCGAATAAAGAAGAAGTTTCCTCGCCAACGAGCGCAACGTTCTTTTGATAATAGGACTTTCCGTGATTGATCATTAGATTCCTGGAGATCCTAAATAAGATCATCCTGGAAACCTGCTCATCCGGTAACTCCTTGCCGGAATAATGTTTAAAGAAGTTCAAAAAGGTGTCTTGTAATAGATCCAAGGCAGTGGATTCATCTTGGACAGAACGCCGGATAAATGAAAACAAGTGATCCTTATTTTTATTGTATAGTTTTTCGAAAAACAAGGTTTCAGACACGGTAAAAATAGAAATTTATTTCTATTGGTCTTTTTTCAAGTAAATTCGGTTTTTTCTTGTAGAAAGCAATCCGTTTTAAAACGGTTATAGCCAGACAATTATTGTGTCCGTAACCTTAAACCAAAGGGATTTAAGATAACATGCCTTATCGTTGGCTTTTTACAATTTGTTTCCTAATAGTTTCCCACTCCCTTTTTGGCTCTAGCCTAACCTTAAAAAACGGAAAGGTGATCCAAGGGAAAGTGGTAAACCAAACCCGTACGGAAGTTCAGATCGAAGTGGATGGAAAGGTTCTAACCATTCCAAAAACGGAAATTGCCGAATTAAACTTAAAAGATACCCCTAAACAGGAAGTGAAAAAGGATCCTGTTAAGCCGAAAGAAGAACCTAAAAAAACCGAGGAAGAAGTAGCGGTCCAAAGATGGTACCAAAAGCCTCGCTGGGATTATTCAATTAGATCAGCAGTTGTTCCAGGCTGGGGGATTTGGAAGGCAGATAAAAAATACAGGGCTTCTGCGGCCTTTGTAGCAGTTTTAGGGGCAACTTACCTTGCGGTTAAAGCTCAGAATGACTTTGGTGATGCTAAAAAGGCTTATGAGGAGAACGCAAGAAATTATTTCGCATTTGCATTGCAGGATCCTGTCCTTTCCTTACCTGCAAATACTACCCAACGTTTACTTGGAGCCTTCTTGATAAACAAGGGCGCATTTAATCATTACCAAGGTTTGGCGGAAGAATCTAATAACTTTCAATACTTGTTCGGGATAGCATATGGATTGCAGCTCTTCTATTCCTATTATTTAGGAGTGAAGGCAGAGCAAGGGATTGCAGAAGGTCCCAGCTCCGGTCTTAGGTTCAGCTTTGCTCCTTCTTATCAGCCGATGACTGTTGGAGGCAACGGTTTGGGTTGGAATGGGGAACTCAAGTACGAGATCCGCTACTAATCCGATTATTTGATTACGGTTATAGGAGATTCAATGCCATTTCCATCATTCGGATAAATGGTAGAGGTTCCTCCTATATTACCGCCAAAATCCGGATCAAATAGATAGATCGCGTCACTAGATTCATCTCCTACACTGATAAAGCAAGCTGTAGTTCTACATGCGAGAGAAGAACCCATTGTCCTACTTGTTCCCAGTTCAGTTACAGAATAATCTGTAGGAGTTCCTACAGCGCCGGAAGAGATCGTAACTGGAAGATTGGAAACCTCGTTATAAATCCCCATATCTGCGCAGAATAGATCATAAGAGACTAACAAATTGGTACTATTTGCGATCGTTGCAGAAGGGACCATGTATTGGTCCCCGCTACTATTAACTGGATCGCAACCGTAAGGATTTGTTTCCGTTCTCATGGTTGCAGGAGTGGTTTGGAAGTTCTTAGAACTTTTTAAAGTAGAATCATTTACGTTTCCGGATCCGTCAGTCCCCGTTTGGCTATAGAATAGCCAAATATTGGAACCCTGTGTAAGTAAAGAAGGGTAATCCAATGCCAGAGAATCCGTTCCACTTGTGGCAGTATAAGTTTTTACGGAAGTAGCAGCCCCAGTCGAGAAACTATAAGCGAGTAATGAATTTACTCCTCCGCTTGTTCTTTGGCGAAAGGCTGTATAATACGTACTACCGCTCAAAGTTACATCTGCACTAGTATAAGTATTACTAGTAGAAGATGCAATAGTCGTCGGAGTTCCAATAAGAGCACCGGTAGAGGAATTAATCCTTTGGTATTTTGCAGCTCTTGTAGAAGCTGCCTCTGTCCAGACTATCGCAAATTCTCCACTTGGACTATAAGCTGCGGAAACTTTTCCAATTGTTACTCCCGCTCCGGTGTATATCGTAAACGTAGATCCTACCGCAGTGAGGCTTATATTATAAAACTGCCCTTTGATAGTCGTGTCAGCAGATTTCCAAATAAGCAAATAATTAGTTCCGTTCCAAACCAATTCAGGATCAACGGAGCCAGGCGATCCTCCAACTGTAACCGAAAGATTTTTAGTTACTATATAAGGAGAAGCAGAATGATTCACCCCAAACAATTTTAAAACTGGAGTACCGGAGCTTGTTTTCCATCCGGCAGCGATCGCTAATTGCCTTTCACAAACAATAGTAGCAGTCCCGGTAGTACCTGCTGTACCACTTGCATTTGCGGAAATACTACAAGACTGCCCTTGTGTATAAGAATCTAATGAGATCGAATAAGAATCTCCGCTGGTAAGTTCTGTGGAGAAGGAATAAGAACCATCAGCAGTCAATGCTAGAGGCTGGGTTGTGCTATCCGTTGAATCAGTTAAAGTAAGGCTTAAATCATTGGCAGTGACATTTACATAACCACTCAAAGAAACATTTATGGGGGAAGTAGCAGCAGAAGAGGTTCCGCCAGCCCCAAGATTACCGAATATACCAAAGTCACCATCTGAAAGAAGGGCGCCAATTGCGGAGGAACTGGCATCTATGCTAACCGGTTTGGCGTTATTACAGCCCTGTACCAATAAGAACGAGAATAGAAAACATCCGTGAACTAATAGGTAAAATCCATTTATAACCTTGCTTGAATTCAGGAATCTTTTCATTTGTATTCTCCTCTTCGAAGAAGGGAAAATTCGGTTAGTTTTCCCCATAACAATGGTAACAACCAGCTTTAAGCTCTTTGATCTTTTTTTTCCTGGGAATAATTTTTTTACTAAAACGTATAGGGAGTAATATATAAATCGCAGGTTTGTTCGAAAATAAAGGGCCCCTCAAAGAGAGACCTCTATGGATTCTGTCAGATTGGCTCTATTCGTTTAATAGAAAAGGCTATTGGCCGACGCAAACAATATTACGTCTTTGAGAGCATAGAGTTGGGATTACCACGGCCGGATCCGTGTTAGTCATTTCTGCAATAGAGTTTCCATTTACTGCTGAAAGTACTCCCTGGGTTCCAGTTGCTGTGGAAGAATACCAAGATGAATAAGGTGCTCCCGATGGGGCCAAGCCTGCACATTGAGTTACAGTAGGGGTATCAGTTGTCCAATCCATGGAGCTAAATCCTGTCCATATTCTGCCAGAAGTTCCGAGAGAATTTGTCCATTCTTGCGCATTTGCAAATCCGATGGTAGTACCGGAACTGAAAGAGTAAGCTAACTTCTTACCACTCTGGCTATAATATTTCCTGAAGGAGCTAAATACCCAATCGGTAGAAGGGTTTCTGAGATTAGAGCTCGGACTATAACTTACTGCAAGCATAGCCTTATAACCTACATCTTTATTTGCACTATCAGGAACATTGGAGTTACAAATATCATCCGCAACTTCTAGCGGGCCTGCAAACGTTGAATTATCGATTCCTTTTTTAGCGAAGTTCCCTGGATAACCTGTTCCACCATTTGAGGCTATAAAAATACATTTATCTGCATCCTTTACCTTAACTATAAATGACTGAGAGAGTCCAGAGGATACTTCGATAGCAGTAAGATAATAATAGTTATTTAAGCAGTTTTCATCTTCTAGGGAATTGATCTGGAATCCGCTTTTATAATCAAAGTTGGCATTTTGAGGATCGGGTCCGAAATCCACAGTAAGGTAATTCTGATAACCTCCCTGGTCCGGATTATAATCCGTTACAAAGGTGATATTATCATTTTTATAAAATTTGAATTGGATAGTGCTCCCGTCAGAAGGAGGATTCTTGATTGCGAACATAATATCTGCCGCATCGTTTTCATCTACACTAAGAGTAGTTTCTCCCTCGTTCAAAAGCGGTTCTATCGGATTGTTAACGGAGCTAAACAAACTTAGGAGGATAGAAGGGTCTATAGTGATCGCGCCAGCCAGGCTGGGTTTACTTCCGTCCAGAGCGGTGGATTCAGCATTATTACACTTGGAAATCCATAAAGTAAGACATAATAGAATGAAGGCTGTCCGTCCTAATTTAGATCCTTTCATATTCTCACCCGCCCGGTCTCAGAGGAAAATACCCCTTAATGTAAGAAAACAGTCAGGCAGGAAAAAAATTGAACGATTTTTTTAGTTTAATCCGGGGAATAAACGCAAATAAACGGAAGCGCCAAAGGAGAATCACAGCTCTCCAAGGTCATATAGGCAGCATCACCAGTCACTACGCTTGAGGTCCCTAAGTTTCCGCTGGAGGAACCGTCTGAATTTGTCCAACTTTCAGAGCCATTAAGGCAGGTATTACCATCCATTCTGCCCCAACCTGAATGCATTCCTGTCCAATATTGCCCCGAATCGATCAAAGGATTATCAAAGTCGGAACTTGGGGGCCAGGTTCCGCTAATAGAAAAAACTTTTACCCAAGTTCCATTCCCTTGTTTGCGAACGTATCTTTTATTGGCTCGGAAGAAGGAAGTAGAAGACAATGATTCTCCGGGGTTTCTATCTCCGTAGGTAGTGGAAAGAGCTCCAACCATCGCTTTATAATCAGAAGAATTTCTTGGAAGACCTTTGCTGCTTGCTAAGTTTCTGCAATGATTGTCCATTGTGCCTAGTCCGCCTAACTGAGCAAGGCTTCTGGCAGAAGATTCGAAAATACAATAATCTCCGTCCTTTACAGTTACATTATATACGAAAGTATCTCCTGTAGAATCTTTCGTAATCCTGAAACTGAATCTGCTCCCTGCATTATCCAAACAGTTGTCATCATCTGCTTCTAAAGAAAAACCTATGGACTGAGTGCTTGTATTTGCTGGAAGAGTGAATGTATTGTAACCGATGAAATGAGGTTCATACACTGTAGTATAACTTTCTACTGTCATACTAAAGTTTTCATCCACACTACTTGTTTGGGAAAAATTTAGATCTATGAAAGTATCTCCGGCGTCATACATAGCTTGAGAAGAAAGCTGCGGAAGACTCCCGGGAATTGTTTCGGCTCCAATAATATTCGGTATAACAACATTCAAAAGAACGCCGGCAGCACTGCTGCTGCCGTCCAAATTGATCGGATTTGCCTGATTGCAAAAAGAGAATAAGGAGAATAACGATACGATCGGGATAAGTCTGAAAAAGATCTTTGGATTCGAATTCATAGTTCCGGGTCGGGTGATTTTCTTTTTAGAGATCACAAACCAATTTGCGAGTTTTTGCTCACTTTTTTTCGGAAAAGTAGATTTTCCAGGGGAAATTTATGTGAATTTCAGGATTTGGAATTTATAGAGCGAACAGAGTTTGTTAGGAAAGAATTTATCCCTTAAGGTTTATCCACTTTTCTTAATTTATCAATTTCCTTACGGAAAGATTCGTATGGATCGTCCGATTCGGATTTTCCTTTAGGAGAACCTGCCTTATCCGATGAAGATTTATGAGAAGCAAACCATTCATCTATATGTTTAATCACTTTTGAGATCCTGTTTCGGGTATCCTCTTCTTCTGCTGTTCTGACTTTATTTTGCAGGACTTCCATTCTTTCGGATAGAATTCTATGTAGTTCTCTGGCTTTGTTTCTGAAGGATTCGTTTGCAGGATAACAAAGAATCTGGTCCATTCTTTCCTTTCCTTTTTCCCAAGAGATAAAAACGAAATTTTCCCGATCTAGGATTTGATAATATTGATCCGCAGGGAATTCTGCAATTTCTCCTTGGATCTCAGATGCAGTAGGTGGAACCCTGCGTTTAAAATAAAATTCATCCATAGCGGAAGAAATCTTGGACTTCTGTTCCGCAGAACGGATCTTTTCTTCTTCTTTTATCTTTTCTTGGATCTTTGCCTGTTCTTCTTTTTTAGAAGTTTCGTGGTTTCGGACCTTGAGATGGTTCTGCTGTCCTTTTATCTTTTCTTTTGCTTGGGCAAAGAACACATCTTGGAATATTCTTCCGATCCCTAAAAGATCCAGAATAGCATAATACCAAGGGAAATAATCTAAATAACCTTTTCTTAATACTTTTCCGTAAGCCTTAACTAGGTCAGGTTCTCTGAATATCGATTTGATTTGAGGTTCGTTAGACTCCACAAGTTGCCTGATACAGAGGATTTTCCAAGTTTCTACATTTGTGGCCGCGCCTAAGCTTAGAATTATTTGTCTTACACTATTTGCATTTTTGTGAAAGAATGCATGGATAGTAGTTGTTTTGGTTTCCCAAGTAGAATAACCGATCTCCAAATCATCTATCAGCATTCTTTTTAATTCTTCAGGATAAGATTTGAATTCTTTATCAGGAACTAATAAAACCTTTCTTTCCCAAGAACCGGATTCAGAGAGAAGATTCTTTTTGATATCGTGAAATCTATTTCGATCCCTTTCTGCGGATTGTTTATGTAGTTCTTTTTCTGCAAGTTCGGCAAGGCTTCGAACTAAAACCACACTTAACATCCCGGGAGTTCCCGGACTTGGAGTTCCAGACAAGGCTCTTGCAAATGCCTCGGCTCTTTCGGTTTTGAATTTTGTGGTCTCCGGATTGGAAGTATTAGAATAATATAATTTTTCTTCCATGGCGATTTTTTGGAATTCATCCATAAGAACATGGCGTAATTGTTTTGTTCCTTTGGATTGGATAAAATCATCCACATAATCCATGATCTGAACTGCTTCTTTGGAATTTTTAATCCCGAATAATCCATAACCTGGAACGTCTATGACTCTTCCTTTTTTGTGAAGGTCGTCTTCTAATTCGAATAAGAAATCCTTAACATACTCGGGGTTTGCGGGAATTCGAAAATTTTCATTATGAAATGCTTGTCTTAAATATAAAAACAATTGAGGGAAGGGCGCTTCTTTCCTGGCTCCCCATTCAAGATCCGATTCTAAATTTTCCCAAAGAAGAGTTTTACTAGTTTCCGGTTTTCGATCTAGATAACTTAAGAGAGATGAAACGGAATAATCCAGAAGTTCCAGATAGATCCTACTCAAATCCAAGGATTCCGTTTCCGGAAAAGTAGCATAACAAGGAAGTGCTTCGGGTTGTTTTTCGGCACTATCACTGATCAAATAAGCAAGTTGAGATACTGTGCCGTCTTCCAGTAGGCGTTTTAAATGAAGGTCGATATCTTTAGGCCCTAATTCTCCGACTTCTGGAACTTTATGATGAGGTTCGAATAATTGTCTCTTCTTTACGTTCTTGAAAGATGTCGCCGCCTGGATCGCTTTGTAGACAGAGTGAGTTATCTTGTCGTTCATGTAGTAACTCACTACTTCGTTTAACTTCTTAACTTTTAAGAAGTTAGGAACGGCTACGTTGCCTGTATGCGGATCTAAGGGTTTGGGGCCTTTTGCGTTCATCTTTGTCTATAAATAATTAAATATTAAAAATTTAGCATATAGTTGTAGGGGTATTATTCGCTTAAAGATACGAGTATCCCTAAAGATATTCAAAACCATCATATAATGCATTCTAAACGCTTCCACCGAAAAACCTAAATCCTCCTTCTTTTTCTATAAAACCTGTATAAACCGAAGGGCTTATGCCGAAGTCCCTATGTGAATCCTCTTGACGAAGCATGGGGAAGGGCTTTCCTGGAATAGAATGCAACTGAAGAAAAAGACTCCCTTCTCTCCCAAAAAGCTATTATTCGTAATTTTAGATGGGGTAGGTTATACTCCTAAAGGACCCGAATTCGGGAACGCAATTGCAGGTGCCAATCTTCCTTTTCTCAACAAACTTTGGAAAGAATCTCCCACCATTCTTTTGAACGCGCATGGCACCGCTGTCGGCATGCCTTCCGATGAGGACATGGGAAACTCTGAAGTAGGTCATAATGTCTTGGGCTGCGGGCGCATTTTCGATCAGGGTGCTAAGCTAGTCAATAACTCTATCGCCGAAGGACTGTTATTCGAGGGAAAAGCTTGGAAGGAAATTATAGAAAATACAAAGACTAAAAATTCCACTCTTCATTTCATTGGTTTGTTCTCCGACGGAAATGTCCATGCACATATTGATCATACAAAATCTTTAATACAAGCTGCGTTAGAGGAGAAGGTCCCAAGGATCAGATTACACATTCTTCTAGACGGACGAGACGTGCCTGAAAAGTCTGCTCTAGATTATTTGATTCCTTTCGAAGAATGGCTGACCTCGCTTAGATCCAAAGGTGCAGATATAAAAATTGCATCCGGAGGAGGAAGAATGACAATCACCATGGACCGTTACGAAGCAGATTGGTCTATGGTAGATAGAGGCTGGAAGATCCATGTCCATGGAGAAGGTAGAACTTTCCCGGATGCAAAAACCGCGATTGAAACTTTTAGAAAAGAAGATCCTGCCGTAATCGATCAATATCTTCCTAGTTTTGTGGTAGAAGAATCGGGAAAACCGGTCGGAAAAATCCTGACCGGAGACTCGGTAGTATTCACTAATTTCAGAGGAGATAGAGCAATTGAGATCTCCCAAGCATTCACTCAGAAAAATTTCGACAAATTCGATAGAGGAAATTTTCCGGAAGTATGTTACGCAGGAATGATGCAATACGACGGGGATTTACAATTACCTGAACGTTTTTTAGTAAGTCCACCTGCGATTGATCGCACATTGGGCGAATATATGGCAAAGTCCGGGATTAACCAGTATGCGTTATCCGAAACACAAAAATACGGACACGTAACATTCTTCTGGAACGGAAATCGCTCCGGCAAATTCGATTCCAAAAGTGAAGAATATAAGGAAATTCCTTCCGATGTAATTCCATTCGACCAAACTCCTGAAATGAAAGCGCAAGCGATCACTGCGGAGCTTGAAAAAGTTTTAGGAGAGAATCATTCAGACTTCTATAGGATCAATTTTCCGAATGGAGATATGGTAGGCCATACTGGAAATTACCAGGCAACCGTAAAGGCGATGGAATTTTTGGACGGGTGTATGGGCCGCCTAGCCGAAGCATGCAGAAAAAATAATGTAGTTTTATTGGTAAGTGCGGACCATGGAAACGCGGATGAGATGTATCAACTGGATAAAAAAGGAAATGTGGAGAAGGATAAAGAAGGTAAACCTGTTCCTAAAACTTCTCATACCTTGAATCCTGTTCCGTTCAGCGTTTTGGACCCTGAGAACAAGATCAAATTAAGAACAGATCTACAAAATCCTGGGCTTGCGAATGTTGCAGCCACGATCTTAGATATTATGGGATATGAAACTCCGGAAGGATATTATCCTAGTTTAATGGCAAAATAAGATCAGTCGCTTACGCAGTGTAGCGCATAACTTAGGCTTTTATCGAACTGATTTATGATCCCGTACATGAATACTACGGTTCTTGCAAATTGATCCATTGGAGAGCCTGTAATACCTCTAGAAGCTGTCCAAGTAGCAGGAGATACAGGATTCGGGAATGCAGTAGTGTTTATGTATGGATCGGCACCTCCTTCCACCAAAGAGTATAATTCTTCTGCTCTGGGAAGTCTCCAGTTTTCTCGATCTGCATATCCTATCCCAGGACCATGAATATAATTTAAGTAGGCGCAACCGTCTAACGCGCTTGCCCAAGAAGTATTTGTTGCAGAGCCGGAAGCACAGCCAGGACCCATTCTTCCTTCCCAGCAAGTTTTCCATACTAAACCTGTAGAAGTATCCGTAGTGGTAATATCTCCAGTATAAGTCCCGTGTGCAGTTGGCCCGGAATAAATTTGGGCTCCTGTTACTGTGGCTCCGGTTGTAGTAGTAAAGGAGGCTTGTTGTGAGACCCCGTTTCCTGCTAAGTCTTGCAAAGAACTAGAGGGAATGGTCCAACGGATTTGCGAATCTTCCGGGAAATAAGTCCAACTGATCGTAATGACTAAAGTTTGGGAATCCTGCCAATCGAATATAGTATTGCTATTAGGAATAGTTACCCAAGAAGTCCCATCATAAATTTCTGTAGTCATGGACATTGTAAGAGAAGTGTCCATCGGTTCTGCGAAATTTAAACTGATCGATCCTGGAGAAAGAGCTACTCCGGTAGCACCGTTGCTCGGATTAGTAGCAGAGATAGTTGGAGTCACTGTGTCCACTGCGATATCCGCACTATCAACTGAAGATACATTCCCTGCTTTATCTCTTGCAACATACTTGAAGGTAGTATTAGAATTTGCTGGAACATTGATAGGAGTGGAATACTGAGTTCCTACATTTATCGTTCCGGTCGCTCCATCAATATCCGGAGTAGAAGTGTCAGTAACATAAGAGATCTTATCGCAGCCTGCTCCTCCAGTATCCGAACAAGTAATGGAAACATTTTGAGAAGAATTATAGGCCCCGCCATTTGGAGTCGTGCTTACAGTAGGATAAGTATCGTCCCGAACGATCCTAAAAATTCCTGATCCGGTTGCATTTTCTACCGGGTCAGTAACACAAACTCTAACATAACTTGCACCAAACGGCAGAACGCTTGCATTGATTGTGGCTAAATTGTCTGTATTTGCGATCGCAGTTCCTGTAATTAAACTTGCCCCGCTTGTACAAGAATCGACATCTATCCGGACATCATAAGGTCCGTCAGTATCTGATCTCCAAGTAAGATCAGAAGAAACTATTGCCCCTGCATTATTGCTTACAAATTTTGAGGTAAGGCTTCCGCTAATCGTAGGCCCAGGGAGACAAACATCTAATTCTCCCAAAATACAACGCACAAAAGTGGTTTCCCACCAAGCGTCAGAAAATGGTATAGCAGGGTTATGCACTTCTATTGGTTTGCATAACATTCCTAATCCGATTAAAAATACTAGAAAGCGAGCCCGCATATTGCTATCTTAACAGAGGTTTAATTACAAAGGACGATTTTATCCTTAGATCTATTTCTGCCCCAGTAAATAAGTTTTTAACACTTACTATCTATCTTATTCGGGATAAACCTCCGACAAAAAAATTCATTCCATCTCGGATTTCAGGCTTTTTTTGTCTGTTTTTCTTTCCTTTTAGAGTTTGGAGAGCGGACCTTAGAAAACCCGTCCCATAACATTTCTGCAGATTGTTCCAAAAGGGAAGGATCTATGTTATTTTCGTGAATCCGGTGATACCGCAGAATCCCAGTAAAAGAACCCAAAATAAGAGAAGGATAGAGTAACCTTAGATTTTTATCATTCTGAGCAGGCGCAAAGTATTCAGAAATTTTTTGTTTTAAGGTTAGTGCTTCTTTTGTGCTTTCTTCATCCAGTATATAAGAAGATAGATTTCTTTCTATCATGATCAACTGGTCGAACTTGCCTTGGGAAAATAATCCTAGCCCTTTCCAAAAATCAAAGAATTGTTCTTTCGGAGATAAATTTTTAGAAATGGATCTTTCTAAGAATTCTGAAAATTCTTGGACGGAGATCCTAAATGCCTCGTTGAACAAATGATCTTTGTTCCGGAAGTGGCGATACATTGTGCCCACTCCCACTTTTGCATGAGCGGAAATTTCAGGGATCCTTGTTTCGAAAAATCCTCTCTCTGCAAATAACTTAAGAGCGGAACGTATGATCCTTTCTTTGGATTCATCTTGTTTTTTGTTTAATCTTTCTTCGTGAGGCTCCTTATCTGTTTCGTATACGGGATCCTGATCGGGTGTGAGCTCTGGATCCGTGGAAATATCTTGGGTTTCTATTAGGGAACTATTTTCCATTAGGTTAACCATTTCAAATTTTCCTAAACTGCTTATTTTTCTTTTAAAAGTTTTTTAAGTTCAGCGTTTAGATTTTTTTGGAATCAGAGATGCGAAAAACTATTAGGAAATTTGAATACTCAAAACAATAATAGGAAATATACAATTTTCCCATTATTTGTTTTCAGCACCGAATTAAAAAAATGCCGGTTTTATATTTTTAAAAAATAATTAACTAATTCAATTTTGCAGGTTGAATTATTTAGAACAAGGATTGTAATAGTCCGAGGATCTATTACATTAGTTTTCCGGCACCGGCATTCTAAACCTATAGTAACAAATCAAAAAATAGTTAACTAAACTGGAATTTGGCAACAGTAGTGAAAAATATTGATAAGATTTGCTCGCACCATCAGGTTTCATCCGGTTTAATAAATGATACAAAATATACGTAATCAAGTAAAAAAAAGTACAAAAAGTACTTTTTATATAAGGTTCAAAAATGACGAAAATTAAGGACCCTGAATCATTAAAACCCTCCCGGGCCTTAGGATCTGAAGGTAAGCGGCTGTTACATGCAGTACAGCAGTATGGAATTCAAGAAGCTGTCGAAAAAATAAATATTACTCAGCATACATTTCAGAGATGGGCAAGAAATGACGAGAAAATAGAGGAATTAGTTTTAAATGAGGTCTTGATTCAGCTAGGAATATCAAAAATTTACGTTAAAACTGGTAAAGGGATCTGGCAGGCTAACGCCGAAGAACAGTTATCAATTTTTGGTGACCTAGTTACTGACCTTGTTAAGTCGCAAAAAGTTAAAGAAGACGTTCAAATGAAAAGGGTTATTGACTTAGCCCTAAAATTGGAGTTAGCTGATAAAGAACTGATTATCAATTTCTGTCATAAGTTATTGCAAGAAAAGAAAAATAAGGACTTACGATCGGCAATTTCATTGATTATGAATTTACCTCGTTCTTCTTATGAACTAGCATATAAACAATTGTTGAGCTTAGAAAAAAAAGTATACGATTAGTTAAAAATAAAACTATTCAGTGTGGATCTTAATTAAAAAAATAATTTTGTTATCTTCTTTGATGCTTCCGCTAAATATTCAGATGGCGAAACCTTGCCTAATAAGAGACGCTGAATGCCGGACATATGAATATGTTTGAGTTCCTCCGCTTTTAATTTTTCGTATCGATCGCAGATTTCTTTATATCCGATTGGATCGATTTTGTTTAATAGATATCGATTAATCGTGATAACAATCGATGAAACTCTAGGGCTTCTAAGATCTTTTCCAAAGTCCTCTATATCTACGTTAAATAATCTATATTTTGTAACAGGTATCCAGCTAAACCATAGGAAAAAGATCAATCCAAAGGCCAAAATGGAATTATGGATCAATTCTTCTGAGGAGCTGAATAAAAGAAATCCAATGGAGAATAAACAGGAAAATAGAATGCCTGTAAAAAGATAGATAGAATGAAGTTTTTCGAAATAACTTCCTTGGAACATATTATAAACGATCCTACCCATCCCCCACGCAAGTGCTGCATAAATATAAAAGATCGAGAGATTATAAATTAGACTTCCATGAAAATAAAAAGAAGGTCCATTGAGCAAGAAGGGAGTCCCTATCCCTAATATAAAAAGTATTGAAAATAGGATAATCGCACTAACATGGGCTATTGAGAAAAAGCGTGGAACCGGTGTTAAGTTATTTGGATTAGAATAGTTTCGAATAATATAGTTTACTAGATAGGGAATGAAAAGGGGAGGGATCGGTATTAGCCTCACTATTGCTAGTTTAATTTCAAGATTTAGTCCAGATTCTAGGAAAAATAATAATATCGACCATAATGCCATTAAAGAAGCAATCGAAGTGAAGGCCAAAGAGAGCTTTCGTCTATCTGATTTAATATAAAAAAATATTGCTGAGCAAAGAAGAGCTATAGAGGGTGCAAGGGACAAATGATTTCTCCTAACTATCTATTCTTTTTGATTCAACCATTGAAATTGATCCAGAATTGGCAAGGATTCTAATAAATTTTATTCATTAAGACATTGAGGGTTCGTAAATAATGTTCTGCTAGCGGCAGTAGGTTATTTTCATAAATGTTAGATACTTAAGTAATGTATAACTGAGTAGATAGGACAATTGTAATTTTCAAAAATGAATTAAGTAAAAAATATTTATAAATACCGGAATCTGAATTCCAATTCCGAAAATTATTCGAATCTAATATATATAAGTATATTATAAAGAGAAATTATTTTGCCAATGCTTTCCAGAGAGTTAAACCGGAAGCATGTAAAGTCTCTGCAGAAAGTTGAATATAACCGCCCTTGGCCATTTTTATCATTCCAACAAAACTTCCATAACATAATGAAACTAGTTCCATAGAACCAAGGTCAGATTTGATATCTCCTTTGGCTCTTGCTTGTTCTAAAAATGTGCATATGAACTCCATAGTTTCGGAGGTTGCCTTTTTGCTGGCTTGATCCAGATAAGGAGAATGATAATGTAGTTCTAAAAATTCGAACGCTTCCGGGTAACGGTGGTAGAAGGTCGCAAGTGCCTTCCACAGATGAACGAATAAGTCCTTTGATTTTGCTTTTTCAGGATAATTTTCTGCGAGAGTCTCTCTCAGTTTGTTTTTCCAGAAACGATATAATTCGTTTACCAATTCTTCTTTGTTTTTATAATATCTGTATATGGTTCCGGCACCTATGCCTGCATCTTTGGCGAGATCCGGTATAGGAGTTCCTTCAAAACCTTTTTCGGTGAATAACCTTAAGGCAGAGGTGAGTATTCTTTCTTTTTTATCTTCAGGATCTCGAACTACTGGCATTTGGTTTTCCTGGAATTAGGGAATGGAACCGAAGTATTCCACTTCTCTTTGTAATATCACACCGGTTTCTTTTTCCACTTTTTCTTGGACAGTATTCACAAGTCCATACACATCGGAGGCCTTTGCTCCTCCGGTATTCACTATAAAATTACAATGTTCCGGAGAAATCTGGGCACCGCCAATTTGTAAACCTCTTAGGCCTACCTTGTCTATGAATTGCCAAGCTTTGATCTCTTTTCCTTGTTCGTCGAACACCTTCGGGTTTTTGAACATGGAACCGGCGCTTTTTTTATTCTGTGGCTGAGAAGAATTTCGTTTGTCCCTTTTTTCTTTGAGAGAAGTTCCGATCTCTTCTAAGTTTCCGGGTTTTAATTTGATTAGAATGGAAAGAATAATAGAATCTTTTCTTTTTAAGAATTCCGTGAATCTATAACCGTGCTCTATCTCGGAAGGTCTTCTTTTTAGAACTTCTCCATCCCTTAAGAATTCTACTTCTTGGATTAGATCGAAAAGTTCTCCTCCGTAACAACCTGCGTTTTGGATGACTGCTCCGCCGGTCCAACCTGGGATCGTGCTTAAAAATTCTGCTCCAGTATATCCCTTCTGAGAGATTTGGCGGAACACCGGAGTAGTATTAGTGGCGGCCCCTACTTGAAAAATACCTTCTCCCATATCTTTATATTCCTTAAATCCTCCGGAGAGTTTTAAGATCACAAAATCATTCGGATGATCTGAGATTAGGATATTAGTGCCACCGCCTAGGATCTTCCAAGGTAGGTCCAGTTTTTTGAATACGGAAAGAGTTTCTAGGATTTGTTCTTGGGTTTCAGGCTCGACCATTATGGGAGAAGTCCCGCCGATCTTAAAGGAGCAATTGGCGCTTAAATCCTGATTTTCACGGTAGGGTAGACCGGAATTTTCTAGGGAATTCTTTAATTCTCGGATCTGTATTTCGGAAAGAATGGCCACTTTATTCAAGTTTCCTCGTTTGGATCTAGGAGCAAGAAAAAAGTCTAAGGCCCAAAAAAGGCTTATGAGAAGAGTAAGTCGGTCCGAACATTCTTTTAGGGGCCGAAAGAATATGTTTTATTTGCTCTTGCAATCCGTGTATCAAGATTATATCACCGGAAGATCAGATCGGGAAACTTATATCAATTCTGTTATCCGACTGGCTTTAGACCAAGAAAAATTAGCCGGTCTAGTTTAAGGTCCCCTTCTTCAAAACGTTCAAACCTGCGTTAAACGTAGGTTTTTTCCGTTTCCTCTTCCAGTTCCTCATCTTCTTCCCAAAGTTTAGTGCTCGAGAGTTTTGCCTCTGCTTGCGAGTAAATTCTCTCTTCAATCCGGTTTAGTAGAGTGTTTAATCCGAAACCTTGGATAGCGGATACGTAGATTGTGTCCAAATCTGCTTCTCTTAGAAGTTCGTTTCGTGCCTCTTCAGGCAGGCCGTCAATTTTGTTGAATACTAAGATCCTCGGGATATCGGATAAATTCAAATCTTCTAATATAGTTTCGACTGCTTCCATTTGTTGTCTGAATTCAGGATTAGAAACATCGACTACATGGACAAGAAGGTCCGAATCTCCTAACTCTTCCAGTGTTGCTTTGAATGCGTTCGATAGTTCTGGAGGAAGATCATGGATAAAACCTACGGTGTCGGAAATGATAATCTCTCTTTCTTCTGGGAAACGTATCCTTCTGGATGTTGGATCTAATGTTGCGAATAACTTATCTTCGGATAATACGGTAGAATTCGTCATCGCATTCAGTAAGGTGGATTTTCCTGCGTTAGTATAACCCACTATACCGCAGACAGGGATCTCGTTTTTCTTACGTCTTCTTCTTGCGATCTCTCTTCGTTTTTTCAAGGACTTAAGTTCTTGTTCTAATCTGGAAATTCTTTCTTCTACTCTACGTTTTCCGATCTCGAGTTTTGTTTCTCCAGGTCCTCTTCCTCCGATTCCCCCGGTGAGCCTGGACATATTATCATCCAACTCAGAAAGTCTTCCTTTCAAATATTTTAATTGGGCAAGCTCTACTTGCAGTTTACCGTCTCTGCTTGTTGCATTTCTTGCAAAGATATCCAAGATCAATTGGGTTCTATCTAAAACTTTTAGATCCGCATAATCCGAGATCTTTTTTGCCTGAGAAGGAGATAGTTCCAGATCGAATACTAATAGTTCCACTTGTTTCTGGATTGCTTTTAGTACGATCTCTTCTAATTTACCTTTTCCTAATACAGTAGAAGGATCTAAACGATTTTTTCTTTGGATGAACGAATCTACTACGTGGACTCCTGCGGTCCTGCAGAGTTCTTTTAATTCGTCTATGGATTGTGAAGGTGGCCGTATCCTATTATTCTCAGGATATACTCCTACTAAAAAGGCTCTGTTTTCTTTTTGAGCACCTTTTAGATTTTTGCGATATCTGGCCATTCTTCCTTCGATTTCCAGAATATCGTCCAGGATACCTTCTTCTAATTGTCCCGGAACTTTTTTGGAAAGAATAACCCAAGGTTCTGCTTCTTCATCTTCGGGATTTACATGTGCAGAATAATAGGATCTTGGAAGACCCTTTTCATCCATCGTTACTGCGGTTATATAATCTAAACGTAATAAAGCTAAGTCGGTAAGATCTTCCTGATTCAGACTTTCTTCTTTGAGATGGCTATGTACCAGTCGTACACCTCGTAACCTTGCTTCGGATGTTCTGATACGATCCAACCAAGGGATATCGATGGAACTATCCGATCCCACGATCACGTGAGTTACGTATCCGTTCCTATCAATTAGTATCCCGATTTGTCTGCTGATTTCGAAGGAAAGTTCTGTGAGTGTTCTGGAAACTTCGGGCGTGATAATTACGTTTTCCCGAATTCTACGCTCGGAGAGTTTTTTGAGTCTTTGGATCTGATTGGACTTGAGTCCGGAAAGGTTTCCGCTGAGCTTACTGATAAATTTGCCTCTTCTCTAAGAATTAGACGGTACCATTTCCCAAAAAGAGAGTCAAGCAGTTCCGATCGTAAAAAGCGTAAGAAGATCGAATTCTATAGATATAAAGGTATAGATGGCAAATCTGTATCCTGTTCTGGAAAGAAATTATTACTTTTACGGTTACATTACTTGCAATAGAGGATTCTGCCCCAAAAAAAGGTAATCGCACGATAACGGATGGTCGAAAAAAAGAATAGAGGCTGGCACAGGGAAATGTTTCTTGGACCAAAGCTTGCTTTTCGATTAAAAGAATGTTTGCCCTATTGAATTTCAGATTTTTATTTCCAGGCTTATTACTGATCGCCTCCTTTGGAGTCTGGTTTTCACCAATTTTTGCTCAAACTCCGGAAGATACTAACAACACTTCTGACGTAGGGAATAATTCTACGGAGACTGAAGATCCTTCCGCTTCTGATGAGCAAGATACCAATAAGAAAAAACATAAGAAACCGGTCCTGGATCCTGAATCCAAACGTTATAATGATCTTTTAAAAGCAGGTTTGTTAAAGGTTTTTGAAGGGGAAGCCACATATAATTACCCTAGATTGAAACAATACGGACTGACACATCCAATTCCAAGAGTTAGAGCTGCTGCAGCCTTGGCTTTGGGAAGATTGAAAAGTCAGGCCGGTGTTAAGATCCTTCACCAAATGATAGATCGTGATGGAGAATGGGTGCGTCAGGCGGCATACAAGGGACTCGCGGATATAGGTTCCAGAAGTTCATTAGATTATTTTTATGTAGGTGCCAAGTCTTCCGACAGAGAGATCAGAGTAGCTTCTTTCCGCGGAATGGGAAAAACATTAGATCCTGGAGCAAGAGAAGTTCTATTAAAAAAGGGTCTTAAGTCCGATGATAAGGAAATTGTAAAAGCTACTCTTTTAGGTTTGGGATATTACCAAGTTCCGGAAGACCTTCGTATATTTATAGAGTATCTAAATTCAGAAGATGAAGAATTCCAAAAAGCAGCTGTAGAAGCCCTAGGAAGGCATAAGACCAGGACTTCTATGAAAATTTTGGAAGATTCTTTCAAAGATAAAACAAATTTAAGAAATCAGATCCTGGACACATTGACTGAACAAAAGAATTCTTTCGCAATCTTTGCATTATTAAGAATTTTGAATGCTAATGTCGATTCTGAAAATATAGTAAACGAGATAAGCGCCAGATTATATAAGTTAAAAGCCGTCGGAAAATATATGACCATTGTTTCCGATAATACTCCTCTTTTAAGAGAGCCTTATGTGGGAGCTCCTAAGATCCGTGATTTAGAAGCTGGAGAGGTTGGAAAGGTAGTCAGCAAACATCCGGTAGCTTATATCATTCCGATCGAAGGTCAGAGAATTGAGGACTTTTATTATAAGGTGTTGGTAAATACCAAATACAAGGACGCATTTACTGAAACCGTTCAAGGTTGGGTATTTGGAAAATATATCCAAATAAGGACCATTTCCATGCCTAAGGAAGAAAAAGAAAAGAAGAAGAAACCGAAAAGGCCTTCTATCTTGGACGATATGGAAACTTCCGAACCGGCGCCTAATCCTCAGAGTGAAAATCCTAATCTCCAATAAAGTTTCGTCTTTTACTTAAGACAATGGACCTTTCTCAGCTTTCTCCTCTTATTCATTATTTTTTAAGAGTAACTCCTGCGTTGGTTTTTGCAGGGATCTTTTGGTTTGTTATCAAACCGGAACCTAAACTTAGGATTTTGATCTATATTCTTCTGTTTGTTTTGTTCAGAGATGCTATGACCGGAGCAGGGCTTTGGTCTATAGGCTCAGAAGGAGGATTTTGGATCAGATTGTCCAAATCTTCTTTGATCCTTGTAACTTTGGGTGCTACTTCCATAGTTTTAGTTTTTATATTATGGAAATTTGATATAGAAAACCGAAGATGGGTTCTTTGGTTTCGAGGAAATCAAGTTTTCGGGGTCTTATTAGGTTTATTGAGCTCAGTTGCCATTGCTCTGCCGGTCTGGATCTTGAATCGGAGTCTTTCTGGTGGTGGCATCCCAGGCGGAGAAGTGGATGTGAGCCTTCTTCTTCCTATGCTTTGGTTTTCCTTGGCCGGGAATTTGTATGAGGAATTCTTATTTAGAGGATATATAAGAGGGATTGCAGAAGAGAAATTCGGTTGGTTGAGAGCCTCTTTTATATCGGGGATCAGTTTTGCATTCTTCCATATATTTTTAGCGAGCACAGTCACCTCTATCGGATTTCCTTTGCTCGTATTCACTCTTTGGGAAGGTTGCATCTGCGGATTTTTGGCTTCTCGTTATGGACTTTTATCTTCTGCCATAGCTCACGGATTCGGGATCTGGATCTTGGCCTCCGGAGTTATATAATAAAATAATAATAATATTATATTTTGAGAATGATCGATCTTCCTAAAATTTTATCCGTTTTTAAATTTGCATCCAAATCCGCCGGAACAGAGATCTTAAAACTATTCGGTAAAGAATCCACATTTGATCTGAAAGATCCTATGCAGATTTTAACCCAAGCCGATTTGGATTCGCATCGTGTTTTGGAGGAGATTTTAAAAAAAGAATTTCCTGGTATCCCTCTTATAATGGAAGAGCAGAATAATCGTGAACCACTTCCCGACACTTTTATCGTATGTGATGAATTAGATGGGACCACTTTGTTTTCAAGGGGTATCAAAGAATTCAGCGTAATTTTAGCTTATATAGAGGACGGATCCCCTAAGGTAGGATGTATTTATTTTCCAGCTATGGATACTTATCTCGTTTCTCAAAG
This sequence comes from Leptospira andrefontaineae, assembly GCF_004770105.1. Lineage (NCBI taxonomy): Bacteria > Pseudomonadati > Spirochaetota > Leptospiria > Leptospirales > Leptospiraceae > Leptospira > Leptospira andrefontaineae. Next base: position 231,821 of record NZ_RQEY01000016.1, read on the forward strand.
AGGAGAAGGAACTTTTATCAATGATAGAAAAATCTTTCTGAAAAGGGGAGGTAGCCTGGATCGTTCCGTTCTTTCTCTTGAGATCAATAACACTTTCCAAGAGGAAGACTATCGTTGGATCGCGAGTGCTAGCAAAAATACTCTGGCGACTCGCGCATTGGCTGCAACCGGAGCAGGATTTTTAGAATTATTAGAAGGGAAGACGGATCTGTTCATGAACTTAAGCGGAGCCAAGATTTGGGATTTTGCCGCTGGGGTTCTTGCATTGGAAGAAGCGGGCGGGACTGCATTGGATAAAACAGGCAATCCTTTGAAATGGGATAAGATTCGTATGTCGGCATTGTTAAGTAGAGATTCAGATTTTTTAAAAGAAGTTTACCGACTTAAACCTTAGATCATTCCTTGGATTATGCAGGAATTTCTAAGCATTTTGGATTCTAAGACGATCGATACCTTCACCGTAAGTATTCGGGTGGCTTTGATCATTCTTTTTGCCGGCGCGGTAGGCTGGAACAGAGAAGGCAAAAATCATGGAGCAGGTTTCAGGACTCATATATTGATCGGCCTTGCTTCTACCGTTTTGATGTTATTATCAATTTTTATTCCTGAATTTTATTCTGTAGTGGGAGGAGATCCTTCCAGGATTGCGGCTCAAGTGGTTTCGGGAGTCGGATTTTTATGCGCCGGTGCGATCATGAAGTTCGGATTGACCGTGAAAGGATTAAATACCGCAGCTTCTATCTGGATTGTTTCTGCGATCGGTTTGCTTGTGGGTGCAGGTTTATATTATGCAGGATTTTTAACCACGGTTGCTACTCTGATCATTCTAGTCTTATTCGATCTGGTGGAAGAAAGGTATTTTGGAAAATATGAATATAAGGTTTTGGTCCTAGACCTGAAGCAGAAAAAATTCCACCGAAAAGGGTTTAAAGAATTATTATTAAGAAATAAGTTAAGATTGGTTTCTGAATCCTTTATGCAGGATTACCAGAGTAAAAGTGCTCAGATCAAGCTTACTATTGCCATGCCTAGGGATTTCGATATTCTTAAGATTGTGGATGAATTCAGAAATCTGGCGGATGTAATAAAGATCAGTATCGAATCGACTTAAGTATTATTTGTTACAATTCCGAAATCTATTAATAGTATAACTCGGATTTTAAAAGCCTGGCCCGTTGGGGACAAACTCTTATGTCCGATTACTTCCCTCCGGAATCTATTCAAATTTCGGAATTTGCTATGCTTTTTTATGACCTTATAAAATGATTCTGACCTGGGAATATGGCCGAAAAAAGAACATCGATCCCTTCGGATCTCGCACAGGAACTCGTAAAAATTATCCGACTTCTTGCCATGTCCGGCAAAAAGAATTTTAAAAAATATCTATACGATCCGTTTATCTATGCGGGTTGGGAAAAGGAAAAATCACATTCTGCACTTGCTGCGAGCAAGATGATCGATAAGATCCAAGAGGATTCTAATAATCCTTCTTATCTACATACACTTCCTCATCAATGCAAACGATTGATCTCTCGGGCAATTATAGAAAGTCTTTCCGCATTAGGAGACTCTTGTATTTTCTTTTTAGAGAAGATCCAAGAATCCGGAAGTATTGCAGCTTCGCCGGAAGCTTTGGAGTTCATAGCCGTATTAGAAAAACCTTTAAAAGAATTCGAGAAAGTAACCAGTAGTAATAACGAAAAATTATTCGAAGATTCCATTAAGAATTTTTCTAAGGAAGAATTAAAATCCGCATTTGAACCTGTAAAACTGGATGGAACCAGGCAAAAGGTATATCTGGATACTGAAGTTCATACTTTGTACCAACAAATCCTTTCTGCGGCAAAGGTCAATAATCTGGTTCGTTGCAAAAAACTACTTTCCAGATATATAATTAACTACAGTGATTCTGAAACTTATAGCGAGCAAGAGGTCGATAATCTTTTGGACGCATTAGGAAAACGTGAAGTTGGATTTAAGGAAACCTTGAGAGATTCTCTTGCGATCGAACTTTACTTTTCTATAACAAAAGGTATATTAGAGGGGAATGCTAAGAAAGCGATCCAAGGTATTCGGAAATACGCTCATATTTTTGAAGGAGATCCGAATACAAAATATTATTATGAAATAGACTCCTTAGAAAGAAAATTATACGGAATCATCCAAGCGAAGGATTTAATGAAAGAATTAAGGAAGGGTGTGTAAATGGCAAACCTCACATTCAACGAGAAAGTAGACGGAAGCAAATTGATCCTCACAGTTGCAGGAGAGATTGATGCTAAGACTGCTCCGGATCTGAAAATCAAATTAGAAGCTGCAGTAGGGAACGGGATCAAAACGATTATCTGCGATTGTTCTGCTCTTACTTATATCGCTTCTGCAGGGATCGGCGTTTTGAACTCCATCCAAAAATTCCTGAAAGAAAAATCTGGAGAGATCGTTTTCTGCAGCCTTAAAAAGGAAGTAAAGGATACGATGGAGCTAATGTATTTCACCAAAAAGGTGAGAGTATTCCCTTCTTTAAATGACGCGTTAGGCGGAGTTTAAATCCTCTCATGGATTTCTCTCCGGAAAAAATCCTATATTACTCCGTCGACCTAGACGAGCTTTCCAGAATTCGAGGAGAGGTCCGCGAATTTTTAGGAGAAGATTGTTCGGATATTGTCAAGGGAAGGATCGTATTCTGCCTAGACGAAGCTATGACTAACGTAATAGAGCATGGATTTACGGAGCCTGACTCTTCTAAAATTGAATTAAGAATGAAAAAGAATAAAGGAAGCTGGAAGTTCTCCATCCTGGACCAAGGCGTTCCTTTTGATCCTACGAAAGAAAAAAGCGAAACCTGGAAGGAATTATACGAAAGCGGGGCCGATGGAGGTTTCGGGTTACGTTCCATTAAAAAAATAATGGTCGTACGTTACCAACGTCTCAAAAATCCCCCGCGCAATAAACTTACTCTGATCCATACGAGATAATAAGATGATTAAAAACAAATTCCTAAGAGCGGTTCTGCCGGGCATTCGGGCAAAACTTTCCTTTTTTACGGCCGCATTGGTCATCTCAATATTAGGTTTTACTTCTATAATCCATTATTCCCAACAGACAAAAGCTTTAGAAGAGAAGCTTGAGTCCGAGTTAAAGGCTCCTTTGGAATATGTGAACTCCGTAGTTTTGGATCTGGAGAACCTAAGTCGTAGTATGATCTTGATCGAGGAATTTAAGGTCAGGGTAAAAGAGAAGAAGAAACAACTCAGCAAGTTCAAAAGAACAGTCGTCCAGAAAGAAGGCGGACTTTTTGGAGCATTAAAAGCATTCGGTCAATCCATCGGTTTAAATGTTAAAAGAGGGAATGTTTATAAATCTGTAGATACTTATTTTACAAGATACCTTTCCGAAAAAGAGATCCAGGAATTCGAATCTAAAGTCCGTAATGAGTTAAGAAAAGAGAATGGCGCTCCGATTGACGCTCCTGTTTACGAAAAGATCAGATCTATCGCAGAAAAAACTGCCTTAGCGAGGATCAATGCTGAAACTTCTAAGACCAGAATAGAGGAAATTGCAGAAGAGCTTAAGTTTATAGATACGGAGTTAGCTAAGGCAGATCTGGATCCAAAGAAGAAAAAAACTTATCTGACAGATAAGGACAAATTGGAGAAAGAGAGAAAGGTTGCTGAAAAAGCGATCCCGGATGGAGAAAAGAAGGCCGCATCAGGTGAGACTGCATTAACAAAAGCTCTTCAGAATTTTTTCAGAGGATCTTATAAAGATCGAATTTCTTCCTTAGGGCTTCTTCCGGATAAGATTAGAATTTTAGCATATGATAGAGTTGGAAAAGAGACCTTGGATACCGGCTTGCTTTTTTCCCAAAGCTCCGAGACGGCAAAAAAATTGCTCACACAAGCCGACTTTACTGAAAGCCGCAAAGGCCTTTTTGGGGACACCGACGTTTTAGAAGTTATTCAAAACAAATCCGAGGCTGAAAGTTATGAAGTTGGTGGAAGACAGTACGAAGTAGTATATCGTCCTGTTTTTAGGAATCCAAGCACAGCAGAAAGATCTAGATCCATGGCCGAAGAAATTGCGGAGAATCCGAAAGACTGGGCAAAATATCTGGAAGAAGATCAAAAAATTTCCGCAGAGATCGCGGAGATTTCCCAAAGATTAAAAACCAGAATGTCGGAGCTTCGCAAGGACGGAAAGGCTAAACCTTCTTCTGATAAAGAATTCAAAAATCTTGCTCTTGCTTATAGGCAAATGCTTAAAAAGAGAGACACTAAGTTAGAACAGTTGCAACCTTATCAGTCGGTATTCGAAAAGAATGAAAAAAAATGGAATGATGATCATAAATCTCTAAAAGACAAGATTGCAAGTGCTTCCAAAGAAATTTTAGAATGGGAGAAGATGCTGAAATTCCCTCCAAAGGAAGGAGAGAATAAAACTTCTCCGGAAGAGATCCAAGATAAGATCCGGATATTAGAATCTCAAGAAGAAGAATATAAAGATTCTTTAATTCGATTGGAATCTACTAAGGGCGACTGGGGGAATTCATACGAACGTAAGGCAGAAGATGCATTTCTGGGTCTAAGAGAAGCAGCCTTAGAAGACTTCACTTTTATTCCTTTCAAAACCGGACCGGCAGGCATCAGAAGATATTATAAGGATGAAAATGAAAGAAAGTCTGTTCGGATCAAATGGAAACTTTTGAGAGAATGGATACTTTCCGGAAATTCTGAGACTGAACTTCCTAAAACTCCTAGAGGGATTGCTTGGGATTCGGGAATCCTTGTCCGAAGCAGAAGTGAGGCCGAGGAAGTAATGTGGGCACTGGATTCTACTCCTCTTGTTGCTCCAGGAGAAGAGGAAGGCAAAGGTCTGGTTTATGACCTTCTTCGCAAAGATTTATTAGGATATAATATTATTCTAATAGATAGAACTGAAGGTGTTCGCCAGATGAAGTCAAACCGAGAGGAGATGATCCGATATACTGGGATTATCGGTACTATCGCAATTCTTTTAGCATACGGCTTAGCTTGGTTTGTGGTTCGTAGGATCAGAGTTATTAGTAAAAATGCTGAATCTATTGGAGAAGGTAATCTGAATGTGGAATTCCCTCCTGCAGGTTACGACGAAATCGGTATTTTAAGTGAGTCATTAAACGATATGGTTCACGGGCTTAAGGAAAGAGAAGAAATGAAAGGAGAACTTCTTGCAGCAGAAGAGATCCAAAAACGTCTTCTTCCTGAAAAACTTCCTTCTAGCTTGAATGATTATGTAGAATTCGGCGCGTTTTATAAGGCGATGACAGGAGTTGGCGGAGACTATTACGATTTTATTGAATTAGGTGGAGGAAAGATCGCAATCTGCATCGGTGATGTTTCTAACCACGGTGTGGGTCCTGCAATCGTGATGGCTCTTTTTAGGGCGCAAATCCAAGCAATTCTCCGAAAAGGGGAAAGAGATCTGAAAAAGATCTTACTCGAAGCGAATGCGTATCAGTATGAAGATACTCCCGATCATATTTTTATCACATTCTTCCTGGCGATCTTCGATTCGAATACTTCCAGACTAGAATATATTTCCGCGGGTCATGTTAAGCCGTTGTTCTTTGACGCTTCTGATGGAAAGATCAAAGAACTTCCTGCGGGTGGTTTGCCGATAGGTATGGATGACAATTCCTTCTTCGAAACTACGATAGAGAGAAGGGTATTAACCTTGGATTCGGGAGATATTTTCTTCGAATATACGGATGGTTTGGACGAAGCGAGAAGTCCTAACTCTGAAATGTATACTAGGGAAAGACTTGCTAAACTGTTACATGCAAACGGGGAAAAACGTCCGGAAGAATTGATTAAGACAATCGTTGCGGATGTGGAATCCCATACTCAGCAAGATCTAAGTGCAACAGGATTTTCTAATCTTTCCGATGATATCGCGATGATCGCGATCCGGAAAAGATAGAATGTCCTGAATTTCCGTTGTAGAAATATGCTCGGAAGTGCGGTGCGATGTTAAGACAACTCGCTGCTGGAACTTCCGCATCGTCTTATCTACAACGGAAAGATCTATGGAAGGATCAAATCCTTCCAGTCTTCCTCTGGATTTTGAGGGCAGATATAAACTTCGCCTTCGGAGTATTTGTTTTTATTTTTTCTCCAAAAAGAAAGTTTGAGATCTGCTTCTTCCAAACCTGTTTTTAGGACTTCTCGTAATTCGGAAACAGATCCGAAGGTTCCGTCTAATACTCCAGTATTCTTTGCATCAAAGTCGGCTCTGGATTTTTTAGTGAAAGATTCGAAAAATTCTTTTTGAATAGATTCAATTTCTTGAATATTTCCATCTTTTCTGAGTGCGGAAACTTTTGCTCCTTGGAACAGATCGAATGCGGAATTTCCTCCCATTACTGCAAGAGTTGCTTCTGCTAAAGAATAGTATGCGATCCCTGGTCTTAAAAATCCGCTGAATGCATGGATTTGTCTTCCTCCGTAATTTTGCCTTAATACGATAGAAACGACTGGAATTTCAGAGAGAACGTTTACATCCAGAGATTCTCCACCGATTTGTTGTATCCTTGCCCTTTCTTGTTTTGTTCCAGGGACGAAACCAGGAGCATCAGAAATCATGAATAAAGGTAAGGAATGTTTGTTTGCAAACTCTGTGAATACTCTGAATTTTTCGGTACCCGGTGCGTCAGGAGAGCCTCCTCCTTTTGGTTGGTCTGCAATGATCGCGACTGTTCTTCCCTGTATCCTTCCAAGTCCTGTGATCAAACTGGAACCTGGGTCCCATTCCCCGAATTCTAAGAAAGTATTCTCGTCCAAAATTTTCTGAACGATCTCTTCTTTCATATCATAAGAAACCGTAATTTCTTTTGGAAGTTTGATCTCACTTTTGCTTGGAGAAAAATTTTCGATCTTTCTATGATTTAATAAATAGAAGAATTTCTTAATGATCTCGTAGGCTTCCGATTCGTTTTTAGAAGTGAATGTGGCCCACCTTTTTTTATTAGAAAATTCTTTATGAGCAGATGTTTTACTTTTTTCATTTGGTTCTAAGAGCAGCCAAACATCCGCACTAGAAGTAAGTTCAGAAACCCTAAGTCCTTCTGGATTTTTTACAAAATGTAAACAGGCTCCCTTAAAGTTTTGTAATGATTTTTGAAAATCTCTTCTTGGTCTAAGAGAATCATAATCATCCAAATGAGAACTTCTGAACCATTTATTTCCGTAGACTAAAAGTAAACTTGCTCCAGTTTTTTCCGCTATCCGAATGGATTCTTTTGCTTTTATAATACATGGAAGAGAATGAAATCCATCGCTGGTTCTCGGTCCCATAGAAAGCACGGAAGCCTCTCCCAATCGTATGAATCCGGAAACTAAGGACCCTGAACCCGAATAGTTTTCTTTAACAGGCAGGAAAAACCCACTCTCAGAATGATGGATGAGTTCGTTCTCATCTAAAACATTCCAATTTTCTGATATGACTCTTTGATTTTTTTCCTTTGGAAGAAGTTTACATCCTAACAAAGAGTCTTGGATCCTTCTGATGATCCAAATGAGTTGGATCTTATCATTGGCAACAAAGTCGACGGTACCTGTGGCCTGCCCCATAATTTTAGCGCCGCCGATCTCGTAATTGGTAAACTTTTCTCCCGTTACTGATTCAATTACGGAAGATCCTGTTAAGACTCGATAAGACTCATCTTCATTTAAGAGAACTTGTAAAGATGCTTGAGAAGAACCATAAACATCCAATCCAGTAGATGAGCCAGTTCCGACTGCTACAGTAAAACAAAAATTAGGTTTGTCTCCGGAGTTGTATTTTCTAAATTCTGATCCGTATCTTTTTTCGGTTTCGGAACATACTTCTTTTAAGATAGGATCTGAATGTGATTCGATTGCTGCTCTAAAATCGGAAGCTTTGGTTCCTGCACTTATAAGCGAATTCATAAAGAATCCTTCCGCAGCTCTGTTCAAAGAAACCATTCCTTCTTTGATATTTGCTCCTGCTCCGTCATTCCAAATGTATAAAGGAAGATCTTTGCGATAAGCGTAGTACGCGGCTGCTATATATTTTCTTCCTTCTAAATCTCCTGTGGCTCCACCTGCTACTCTGGAATCTTTAAAAAAACATAATGCAGGTTTTCCGCCGATCTTTCCTTCGAATATTTTTGCTCCAGGATTATAGATCTCTTCCTTTCCTGTTTTAGGATTTTTCCTGTAAAGTCCATCTGTTCCAGGAATCGTGATTTCTTTTGCGGAATCGATATCGAATACTTCGGAAACCCAACATTCTAAAGGCCATTTTCCTTTTTGGAAAACTGTTAGATCTTTTGGATCTGTTCCTGTGCAATATGGGAATCTTGGATCGTTAGGATGAGCGATATCCATTCTTAGCTTTCCATCTTTAAAGAAGAAGGAAAGTGTTACGGTTTTCTCCGTATTTTCCGGAAGAAAATCCATCGTGAATTGGCTATACAATCCATGTAAGAAAAATCGAAGAACGGAACCGGCAGATTCCATTATATTATTATAATTGAATACATCTTCTTCGTTGGATCCGGGATCGAATTTGACTTTAAATCCGGACACAAGCACTTCTAATCTGAAAATATCTAGTTTTTTGAATATTTGGGATCCCTGTAAAATACATGCTCCAATTTTAGCAGTAGTTTCCAAATCGAATCTGGAAGTTTTCGCTTCTGGATTAGCGTTTAAAGTGGAGAAGAGTATATATTGTTTTTCTTTTGGGGTCTCCAGGAAATATAGAAAATGTCCAGGAGTAGGGGAGAATAATCTTTTAATACTTCCTTGGGTTTGCCAATATTCCAATTTTTTTCTTATTTGAGATGTTAAGGATTCATCAAAATTTTCAGGTACTAAAGGTAGGTTTTCCGAAAAAGATTTTTTGAATTTTTCTTCTAAAACTTCGGGCTTTTCTTCAGAGACAGAAGACCAAGGTGATTTTAGAAAACGTACATAATCGAATACATGTTTTCTGGAAATGGTTGCATCTCCCCCTTTGAATTTTTGGGGACGATTTCCTCTCGAGTTTAATATTCTTCTGACTGTTTTTTCGAGCGAACTTTCCTTCTCTCTTTCTTCTAAGTATAAGATACCATTTAATGCAAGGTCAATGGAAGGAGTAGGAGGAGCGTAAATAGAAAGTATTTCCAATAGTTTTGCGATGAGCTCTTTTCCTTCTCTCAGATTCGCATATGCTTTTACTAAAAATATAAATGCATCTTTTTGGCTCTTCGTTCTTCTAAGAGGGTTCCAAGGTTTTATTCCATAATAATGAAATGCATTCGATAAAAGTTTTTTCGTGGTCTTAGGAGGATTGTATCCTTCCGTATCCCATTCGGAAAGTGCTCTTTGTATTTCTCCGTAATGAGAAAATTTTGTGCCTGGATCGGAGGAAAATATTCTACGCACTAATACATGGAATTTCAAAAGTTCTATGTAGAAGTTCCCCCAAAGACGGTTTTCGGGATCGGAAAGTTTTGCGAATTCAAAATTTGAAATTATTAAATCTATTTTTTCCGCCGCATCTTGTTCTCTGAAGGTTCCTAATATCCAAGACTTCAATAAGATTCTGAGATCTGAACCTGAAGTTTTTAGGATATGTGGGAGTTCCAATTTTGTATCTGTTTCTATAGAAGGCCAAATTTCCCAGACAGATTCTCCAAGAGCATTATGATTTTCTAATTCTTTTTTGGTTTCGGATTTTTGTACGGTTTCTATTTTTGCAAGTATTTCTCCCTCACTAAGACCTTTTCCGAGAACCATTCCGGAAGCTGTCATTCCTCGGACTAATTTGTTTCTATCTCCATGTTCCAATAGATAATCCAATTTTCCGCCGACAGATGCAGTTAGCACTGTTTCCATCTTCATTGCGGAAATGACTAGGATTGGATCTCCTTCTTGGACGATTTCTCCTTCTTTCCATGTCTCATTCGTTTGAGGGTTATTGCAGATCTTTACGAATGTTCCTTGAAAAGGAGAACGTAATATTCCTTCGTTGGATATGTTGTTTTTTTTGTCTTTGGATAGAATGGAGAATCGTAAATATCTGAGTTTTCCTTGTTTGTCTGGAAATCTTACTAAATGAAAGGAAGGTCTACGATCTACTCTGACGGGAATCGTCCTGCCTTCAAATTCTACTAAAAATTCTTCTCCTAATTCGCCACTTAAAGAAACTCCTATGTTTCCGAAGTCTTTTCCATTTAGTAAAATTCTATAGCTCGAAATAGAAGTTCGGAATAAACGTGTCTTGTATATTTTCGTTTCAGATCTCAATTCGAATTCATAAAGAGAATATTCGGATTCTTGGGAATGAAGTAATTTTGGGAGATCTCTGTCTCTAAAAGATCTTTTTAGATCGGTTTCTGAAATAAAAACGGATTCGGCAAGGGAGCAGATAATTGCACCTTCTTCTTCCGATTCCTTCTCCGCTTTTGTAAGTTCTTCATTATTAGATAAAATTAAATTATCATATTCTCCTGAACGAAAAAGATCATGTCTTACTAATTTGATCAATTGTTCAATGTTTGTGGTGATGCCGCGGATATATAGGTCCGAAAGCGCTCTTTCCATTCTCAGAAGTGCTTCTTCTCTTGTAGTTCCTGTGGTGATCAATTTTCCGATCATAGGATCGTAATCACCTAATACTCTATCGCCCTTTCTGAACCCGAAATCGCAGCGCACTCCGTTGAATGTAGGTAACTCCAGATCTTTTATTTTTCCAGGAGAAGGTGAGTAGTTTTGGAAAGGATCTTCTGCATAGATCCTACATTGGATAGAATGGTTTCTGTCAGAGAATCTTCTTCTGATGACTGAGTCGTAAGGGATCTCTTGTTCTCTTCCGTCGAAAAATAAAATTTGCCATTTAGCTAGATCGATACCGAGAGATTGATCGGTCACAGGGTATTCTACCTGCAATCTCGTATTCATTTCTAAAAATCCGAAATTGCCTGTTTCGCAATCTAGTAGGAATTCCACGGTTCCTGCGGCGCATCCTTCCGAGTAGCCTGAGATATGAGCGATCTTTTCAGCAGAAGATAATAATTGTAATAAGGTTCTATCGTCTAAAAAAGTTTCTCCACTTTCTTCTACTACTTTTTGGTTTCTTCTCTGCACTGCACATTTTCGTATTCCCACTGCAGTGGAGTTGAAAATTTGCACTTCAAAGTGAGCAGGTCTCTCTACATATTTTTCAAAGAAGAAGGTTCCATTTCCGTAAGATTGGAGACCTATCCTAACTGCACTTTCTATTGCGGGAGCTAACTCTTTTGGATTTCGGACGATGACCATTCCTTTTCCACCGCCACCGCTATCCAATTTGATCATGAGTGGATAACCGATCCTTTCTGCTTCCTGGATTGCTATCTCTTCTCCACCCGTGATCGGTCCACTTCCTAATAAAAGTGGGATCCCGTTCTCTAACGCTAATTTCCTTGCATCCAATTTGTTCCCTACTTTCCTCATTACGGAAGCTTTCGGGCCCATGAATATTATATTCTTTTTATATATTAGAGAAGCTTCTTCCAAAGATTCTACAAATTTGAAGTCTTCAGATAAAAATCCGTATCCGGGATAAACTGCATTTGCGTCGGTTAGTAATGCGGCAGCTATGATTGTCTGTGAATTTGTATATTTATCGGAACTTCCTATATAGATAATCTCATCGGCAGACTCATACCAGGATTGTTCTCTATCAGGATCGGTTACTACTGCAACAGAGCGGATCCCTTCTTCTCTCAATGCTAAAAAGAATCTTTTGGCGATTTCGCCCCTATTCGCGATCAGAACTTTTTTAAGAATTCCTTTTCTTTCCGGTAAAATTTCTTTTTTTTCGGAACGCCCAGGGTTTAAAATTTTCAATTCTCTTATAACTGAATCTATTTCAGGAATACTTAATATTCCTTGGGTAAATGAGTCTGGTTCTTGTTTTCTTGTGGGTATCATTCGCTTTCTCCTAAAATATCAGGAGGACTTCGGAAAATGCATAATCCCCTGTATGGCTGATGCTCAACCGGATCGAATTCGGTTTTAAATTGTTGAGATAGATTTCAAAATTCCCGTAAAAACGAAAATAGGGACGACCATAATCGTCATTACGTATCTCTATCTCTGAATAGTTTACGTTTAGATCGGGTTTTTGGAATAAACGATATCCATCCAATGCCTTGATCAACGCTTCTTTCGCAGCGTATCTTCCCGCAAAAAAACTTGCTCTTTGATTTTCAGGTTTTGTTTGTCCCTTCTTTCTTTCCCAATCTGTAAAAGTAATTTTAAAGAAGAAGGTAGCCTTATCCTGTAAACTTTCCTTGAACTCAGGAATATAAGTGAGATCTACTCCTACGGATGCATAAGGATTGGTAACGGATGCAAAATTAGGAAGAGTTTGTGATTCTAGTTTCATCTTTTCTCTTCCTGTTTGGATCTATAGTTTGCATCCAGAAGAATACCGATTTCTTCTTCCTGGAAGTAGGACTTTGTATGTCTCTCATACAAAGGTTTTCCTAAACCCATTCTGATCTCATGGTATCTGTTTCGATTTCTGATCTCTCTTTTTCTTCTCAACTTCAGATAAGTTTCTCTTTGTTCAGGAGTAAGTGCTGCTAAGAAATAATCGGAATGAACGAAAAGGCAAAGCGCTCCCACATGTCCGAATCCCAAGGTAGTTAACATTCCGGCTTTAATATTATGTTTACCGAATGGAATACTTTCGTCCGTAAAGGTAATGAACTGATAATCGTTCATATCCGGATCCACTTCTTCCAGGTTTCGATTTCCAGTTACGATACCTTCTTCTAAAGTTTGTAAGATCCCAATGGTCTGCCAAGCCGCAGCTCCACCTTTGGAATGTCCAGTAAGCGATTTTTGAGAAACTACAGGTAATAGATTTCCAGGAGTTCTTCCTAACTTAGATAATAAATTATACAAAAGTTTATTTTCATTCTTATCGTTTGCTTTTGTAGAAGTATCATGTTTGTAAGCTACACCTATATCGTCTGCAGTAAGTCCGAATGCGGATAACGCGTTTCTTAAAGGGGATTTTTCTTTTTCCGATTCAGCTCCTAAGGATAAAAGTCCTAGTCCAGGTGCTGGAATAGAAGCTTGGATCCCGTCGGTTTTAGAACCTGCATAAGCCAAAATTCCATAAACAGGAAGTCCTGCCTCGAGAGCCAAGTCTGCTCTTGCAAGTAAGACGACTCCTCCTCCTTGTGCTTCAACGAATCCACCTCTTCGGATATCGTTTGGACGGCACATTCCTTTAGGATCGATACCTTGTTCCAACATTTCTACACTGCTTGCGGTTGCTTGCATGTCTCCGAATCCAACCAAACTTTCCATTGCAAAATCATCGAAGGCGCCTGCTAACATAAAGCCTGCTTTACCTTCTTTCATTAAACTCGCCGCCATTTCCAAAGATATTCCCGCAGTGGCGCAAGCTGCGACTGGGGTTTGAACAGGACCATATCCTCCTACATAAGAAGTGAGAGCCCAAGCTGTCGTAACGTTGATCAGAGACTCTTGTAACGCGTCATGTTGCCTTTCCTTTCCGAGTAAGAAATCGTGGAACATTCTTTTAAGTTTGCCCATACCTCCCATACCGGAGCCGACTGTGGAACCTACGAGTCCAGGATGTAGGAACCTATACAATTCCATTGGCTCCATTCCGGAGCGTAAGAATGCTTCGCATGTGCAATAAAGATTATATACTGTGATAGGATCTACTTGAGCGGTGAGATCTTTGGTCAGTCCGTACTTTGCCGGATCCCATCCTTTCGGGATTTGTCCTGCAACTTTTCTATTGAAGTCGGAAGCTTTTCGAGCTTTGATGGTGCTTCCTTTTTTCCTTCTCACGAACCATTTATCTTTTTCGGAATCATGATAGATTTCCGTAGCTTCAGGTTCTGCCTTCTTAAATTCTTCTGCTTCTTTTGAGTTAGAAACTGGAATGAAAAAATCTTCTTCCAATACTACATCAACAAAAGAGAATAACGTGGATGGGTCGAAGCCTACACACTCTTTATCGATGATCCGGATCCCAGTATGAGCCAAGATCTTTTCTTCATATTTGGATTTGATTTCCCATTCGGCGACAGCCTCTCCTGTTTCAGAGTCAGTCCAACTTCTTCCTTTATCCGCAGCTTGGTACTTGATAAATCCCATCATCCAAGCAAGCTCAAGAGCTGCTTCCAGAGAAAGTGTTCCTGATTTTTCCAACTCCCATCTGGTCATGGAACTACCTGCCGGCCCGAGTTCCGCAAAACCTACAACACAAATAGTTTGAGATAGATCTAATTCCTTTAAATGTCCTATCTCATTTAGTTTCGCTTGAGAAGGAACGGAAGGATATTTATACACTTCCTTGGGCAAGTATTCTCTTGTTATAGTTTCATGTTTTTCTAATAGAATTTTACCTTTAAGGGAAAAAGTTTCCTTTTTGATCTTTGCTTCCGAGAGAATATCTGCACGTATCTTTCCTAAAGTTTTTCCTAGATCGGTTTGAGAATCTAAACCTCCTGTGAAATTTGCCTTAGTGATCTGTTCCGAAGAATGGAATACGCAAGTATGGATCAAATTTCCTAAAAGAAATCCCATTTCTCTTCTGGAGAATGTAAGCACTCCTGATTTTTCTTCCAATGCTTGGGCAACAAGATCGTTGGCTTCCATGAGGCCAGTTCCTCTTACCCAACCGATCACACAACCGTGGATCCTTGTATGTTTTCCCCAATCGTCTTCTTCCGAGAATTTTTTGCGGAACAAAGTTTCGAGACCTAATTTGGTCTCCGCATACATTCCATCTCTTCCGAAGATCCCATGATTCGGGGAAAGAGGCAAAATTACATGAAGCGGAGAAGTTTCTGTAGGATTGTTTTTTACTCTTCCTAAAGTTCCGATCAACTTCTCTACGCCGAGTAACATGACTCTCAAGGATGTTAAAGAAGAATCATCTAATTGTGATCCTGTATTTTCTTCTCCGACTGCTCCGAATGGAATTAGAACGTCCGGTTCCCAATCTTTTTGTACCAACCACTCTGATAAAGAACGTATGTCTTCGAATGATCCTTGAGAAAAAGGAACCAAGGAGAGAGAAGCTTCTTTGGCTCCGTATTTTTGGAATATTCTTTTATAGAACTTAACCTTTTCAGAAGAATATGAAGTAGTGGTTAGGATAATATCGGCGCCACCTGCGAGTAACACGAATACTGTCTCTAATGCGATTGAGTTTGGGCCTCCGCCTGTGACTAAAACTTTCAAACCTGAGAAAGAAATCCCTTCGTCAGAAGAACGTAAAATGGAGTTTAGAATAAACTCTGTTTCTTGCCCATTTTCTGCCCAACTTCCTCCCTGGTCTTTACTTGTTCCGATCGAGATTTTTCCTTGGAAGAAATCCTTTAAGCTAGTAGAATATTCAATTTCTTTAAAGTTTAAATTGCCTTCTTCGGAGATCTCTATTTTAGGACGTAATACTGAGTTCTCTACTTGGAAGATTGGCTTTCTATTTTGATCCCACTTTAAAGAAAGTGATGTTAGATACTTTCTTTTAGATTCTATATTCTTCTTTTCTTCCGGGAATTGGATCTCGTCCTTCTCCAGGATTTGATCCCAATATTTCAAAACTTGGGATAATAGAGGGCTTGCTTGATTCGCAAAATATTTTTCTTCTTCCTGGCTAAAACCGCTCGAAGTTCCTATTCTGAGTTTAGTTAGACTTTGTAGTAGTTTTTTCTTTGCCCATTGTTCCGAATTAGAAAAGCGAACAATTTTCTTTTCTTCAAACAGAGAAGAAGGTGCAGATTCAGCCTGGATCTTTTGCCTAGCTTCTTGCAGGGAATTTAGGTCCTTTATTAAAAATTCTGCAAATGGATCTTCTCCTAAAAGTCTGGATTGGAAGTTCTTAATTGCTTTTCCAAAAATTCCTTCTACACCGAAATACTTTCTTTCTAATTCCTCTAAGGCGGCAGCGTCAACTTTCGCTCCTCCACTTGATCCTGAATTATTTGCGGAAAGTTTTCCGATCCTAATTCCCTTGGATTGAGCAAACAGGTCTACCGCTTTATCCAACCATTTAGACGCATCTTTAGGATTTCCGATACGAGAGTTTAATGCAATGGGACTCAATGCACCTCTTCGTAATGAGTCCCCCTCTCTAACATATAAAGGAAGAAAGATACTGACTGCAAAAATTCCAGAGGTGCTTAAGCCTCTTTCTTCTTTTAAGTATTTAAAGATTTCTGTTCTACCAAAATCTGGCGGGAAAAATTTCTTCAAAGTTTCTTCGAAAGAAGTTCTAAGATAAGGTCCTGGTTGTGTGTATCCAGATTGTTCTTCTAAAGATTTTACCAAATCTTTTAAGGATTTTTCATGAGCTCCATCCAAACTTGTTGTTTTGAATTCTGCTCCCAAATCCGCCATGACTTGATTTCTTTTGGAAGAATTTCCTCCGAAAAGAGTATCTATATTCTCATCATCCGAAATTTCTTCAGGTCGAATCCCCGCTTTCAAAGAAAGTAATACGAATAATGCGTCTTTTTTAGTAAGATTTACGGATGCTTCTTCTCCACCGAATTGTTGCGACTCTTGAGCGGTTTCTTGGATTTGTGTTGGCGCGTTCTTAATTTCTACCTTTAGGATCGGAGCTTCTATTACAATTGATTCCGGGGTTTCTCTTAGTTTGGAAAATTCTGCAGATTCGCAATCTTCTAATTCAGAAAAGACTAGATTCCGATTTTCTTCTATATGTAAAATTTCAAAAGAAGAAGGATCCGAAACTTCTCTTAGTGTTTGCCTTGCCATACCTGCAAGATCTCCTCTTGCTCCAAGGTCGATCAACCTTCTGACTTTCAGATCTTGGAAGAATTGATCCTGGGTCTTGATCCATTGCACAGGCATTGCAAATTGGTAGGCGAGTAATTCGATTAGCAGGATCCTTCTGAGTTCTTTGCCGGAAAGTTTCTGATTTTCTTTTAAGATTTTTTCTAAGATTGGACTTCCTGAAACTTCTCCAACATACTTAACAAATTCCTTATCAATGGAGAATGGTTTCGCTACTAAATTCGGTAGATATTTTCCATCTAATTCTTCGAAACTGGACATTAGGGGAATATTCGCTTCTAAAGTTTTTCTGAATTCTGCAACTCCGTTGACTAAGACCCTAGAATGAAAAGGTACATCTATTCCTTCTAATCGAATGGTAGTTTTTTTGCCTCTTACGATCTCTTTAAAACGATTTTCCATTTCTGTAAGAGCTTTAAGATCGCCTGTCACAGAATATTGTTTATCTCGGATATTTAAGTTAACCACTTCCAAAGGAAGGCCGGTCTCTTCTTTGATCTGTGCTACAACTTTTAGAATAGTTTCTTCGTCCAAACCTACATGACGATTTCCTAATACTACGCTCATGCCGAAGGGACTTCTTCCTTCTTTATCCCTTGGAACCAGACTTTGCATTGTAAGTCCTCTTCCATACACAATGCGGATCACGTTCTCTAATCCCAAAAATCCTCTCGCGGATAAAGCTGAGAATTCTCCGAGAGAATGTCCTGCAAATGGCGCTTCCTGATCTAAGAACCCTCTTTCTTTTAAGATCTCCCAATCCGCCATGGACTTAGTGACTAACGCGACTTGAGTAAATTGAGTAAGATGAAGAACTCCCTTTGGGTGATTCCAAACTTTTTTCCCAACTTTCAATGACGTGGGATTGTCCTGTACAATTTTTAAAAGTGAGAAACCTAACTCGTCTCTTGTAGTATTTTCCGCTCTTTGCCAAACATTTCTTGCTTCCGGAAATTCATCTCTGAGTTTCATTCCCATTCCTTGGGACTGAGAACCTTGGCCTGTGAATACATAACCTGTTTTTTTAGGAGAAATAGTTGCCTTCGCGCTTAACTTCCTTTCTCCATTTCTATTTTCCAAGCTAACGGATAAAATTTGAGATCCTTTCTTCTGAGAAACATGGACTGCCTCTAAAAGTAACTCTTCTCCTAAATAAACGGGAGCCTCGAATATCTCTTCGAAGGAAGATAATCTGGACGGGTCTCCCTGACATACATCCATTACGATTTGTTTAATTACTCTGGAAGAAGTCCAGAGCCCGTGAACAATTCTGTCTTTCCAGCCCGCGTATTTTGCAAAATCAATATCCGTATGAATTGGATTCGTATCCCCCGAAGCCGCAGAATATTCGCTCATATCGGAAGGAGCATAAAAAGTTTCGGAGATAATTTTATAAGATTTTGCGAGCGAAATTTCTGAATCTGCTTCTGTAAGGTTTAAGAAGAATCTATCAAAAGTTGTTGGAGTTCCAACAGTGGTTTTTTCTTCTAATTTGAATTTTCCCCACGCTTCATAATGAGAGCCTGAAACTTTTTCAATCCTACCTTCGATTGCATGAAGTTCTTGGTTTGCGCCCAAAGAAAGAATAAGACGGTTAGTAGAACTGAATTTTAATTTAAATCCAACTGAGCTTGTTTCTTGACCTTCTTTTTTATAAATCCAAGGGATAGAATTTATAAGATTGGATTCGGCATCCGATTTGATCAGAATACTTTTTTCGAAAGGTAAAGAATCAAATTCTTCGAATTTAGAATAGGCATCTCGGATCAAAAACCCCGTTTGGAAAGAACAGATCTTCTTTCCTTCTTTTGAGATTTCTCCTAGGATCTGGATCTCTTGGCTCGAGCCTAGTTTACGAACTTTTGCAAGTCTTGCTTTGGATCTTAGTTTATCGCCCGGAACCAAATCATTTGTTTCTTTTTCCCACTGGAAATTTTGAGAGAAGTGTAAAAGTCTAAATAGATTCTTATTTTCTAATGTAAATAAAGGAGAGAGTAATACTTTCCATGCGAAAGCGGTGCTCATTCCGAGAGGAGGGTTAGGATCCGATTTTAGATCCGTTCTTCTTAATTCTCCGATTGCTTTTCTGAAGTTTAATATGGATTCCTTATCTATTACGATCTCGGATTCCAATTCTTGTGAAATATTCTTGGAAGAATTCAGAACTATTTTTTGCTCTAACCCCCATGTTTTCAAATAGAGGTCAAGACCGGATTTTTCTCTAAAGGCAAGATCTTCTTCTATAAATGATCCTAAAGTTTTTCCTGCACTAAACTTCCTTTGGAAAGGGATGGCGGTTCCATCTTTAGGATGGTAAAAAAACAGCTTTAACTCTGCGGAATCTTTTTCTGAAAGTTTTAATTCTACTTTTAGTTTGTTTTCTTCCCATACTTGGATCAGTAGTAATTCTCCTGAGCCGCTTGTTTCCCAAATGAATTTTCTGCCAATTCTTGGTTCAAAGAATAATTTTAGATCGGATGCGTTTTGATCAATTTTAGGGGATTTTAATACAGCAGTAAGGAAACCTTTCCCTAATTCTGCTAAACAGAAGATCCAATCATTTGGATTTATATCAAGGTTTTCGATTATAGTTATCGAGTTATTGCGAATTTGCTCCTCTGGAAACAAATTTAATATATTCTTTCCTTGGGAATCCGAATCGAACAGATCTTCCCAACTAATCTTTTTAGGTTTAGAATTTTCTAAACTTATTTGTAGAAAGTTTATAAAGATAGAAGAGATCGATTCGTTTGCTTTGTGAATCCCTTTGATAGCCTTTGGTCCAGGAATCCAAGCGCAAGTATCAGGTTCTATATCGACACAATGGGAATACCATAGAGAATCGGAGCGGATCCACTTTACTAAGTCTTCATCAATAACTGGGATAAAGTTTACCGGCTTGCCGGGTCTTTTACAAACATCAAAGAAGAAGATTATATCTTCTGGTAAGATTAGAATTGTATCTGCGTTATTATATCTATTCTTCCATTCGTTTAGAAAAACATTCGGATCAAAGTCGGATCCTATTATTTCTAGTATAGAATTTTGATCTGTAGGTTCGGATATCCGAGCTTCAAATCTTTGCACTAATTCTATAAATCTATTTCTAAAACTTTTATCTATAAAAGGATGATCCGGCCAGTCTCCATCCGGGGAAATTAATCTTTGTCCGGGGCAGGTTAGCTCTAAGTATCTAGAAAGAATTTGAGTATAACTCATTTCTCCTAAATCACCGAAATAAGGTTTAGCAGTAGAATTAATCAGAGAAACTAACTCTTTCTTTTTGGATAGAACTGCTTTTTTAGCCTCTTCTGTTTCTTTTCCTTTTGTTAATTCTTCTGCAAGAGAGGAAAGTTTGGTCCAAGTATTTTCAGCATAATAAATATCGGCGCCGAGCCCTGATCTTCCGGAGATCACTCCGCCTGCGTTTTTTCCTTCCTGAGTAGTCTTCCAATTTTCAGATCCTGAGATATCTACCAATGCTTGTTTAATTTTTTCTGATGTAGCACATTCTTTGGCGGCCATAAGTCTGGTTCCTAAGAATACTGCATCCACTGGCATCGGATTTTTTCCTGCCCAGTTTCCAAATAACCAAGACTTGGAATCTTGAGGTTCTGCGATCCCTCCACCGACTGCTAAGATGATATTTTTGCAATCTCTGATCTCGCCGTAAGTAGAGCGAACTAGTTCCTCGAGGTCTTCCCAGCTATGATGTCCTCCTGCGGCGCCACCTTCTATCTGCATTAGGATTTTCGAATCCGGAATTTGTTTTGCGATAGATATAACTTGTCGGATCTGTTTTTGAGTTCCCGGTTTGAAAGAATTCAGCCAGATCCCATGAGCTTCAAAATCATTTAATATTCGAATCGCTTCTTCTGTTTCAGGAATGCCGGCTGAGATTGTAACTCCTTCGATGGGAGCTCCTTCGTTTTTGAGTTTTTTAACTAATGGAACTTGGAGATTCCATAAATATGCATCTAAGTATAGAAGATTGACGACTATACCAACTCCTGGAGGTAATTCTTTTCTAAACACCTCCATTCGTTTTCTGAATAATTCTTCTGTGACTTGTCCGCCGCCTGCCCATTCCACCAAGTATCCTTCTTTTGCGGCAGCGATCACGATTCCAGGTTCGACGGTAGAAGGAGTCATACCTCCTCCAAAGATTGGAGCTCTTCCTGTCCAAACTGAATAATTATTTTTTAAGAAAACTTTTCCGTTCGGGAGTTCCACAGTTTCCGGTTGGAATTCCTTCCATGATTTAGGAAATTCTAAACTAGTTTCTTTGGTGAAAGATCTGTATGATTCCAATTTACTTAAGTTGCGAACTAAATAGGATTTACCTTTTAAAATAGGAGAGCATAATTTTTCCGCATCTACTCCAGGTCCAAAAGATATCAGTAAAATTTTAGTTTCTTCTTTTTCTAAACTTCCTAAACAAATTTCCCAATCTAATATTTCTGCAACTGCCATTCTGGATAATGCGAGCGCAAGATCGGATTCAGTTCTGAGATCTCTTCCGTCTCTTGTATCATATAAAGGGATTTTTAGATCGGATTGTTTCGGATTGAACCCAATTCTTTTGACATCTTCTTCTAAGAGTATGGGAACTCTCCTTAATAGAGGACTATGAAATGGGGCGGAAATTTTGAGAAATGTCCAGGATTCCAGATTAGGAAAGCTAGTATTAACAAGGAAACTTCTGAACTCTAACAGAGACTCTGGAGAGCCACATACTACTCGGGCCTTTGGGCCATTCTTTAAACCTAAATAAACTGTGTCTTCGGAACTCCTATTTACATTAAATTTTTCTAATTCCTCATTTAATAAGGAATCATTTTCCGATTTTAAGGCTGCCATTGGAGAGGCGATCTCATCCTGTTTCAAAAGTCTTTTAACGGAAACATCCAGTTCTAAAATCGGAAATTCCTCTTGGACACGAATTCCTAAGCTGATCAAGTTTCTGAGTATCAGAGACAGATTTTTTAAGAATGTGGGTTTATCAGGAGAAGAAGATAGCAAGAATCCTGCATATACTCCTTGGGAATGCCCGAATATGCCGGAGGTTTCGTTAAACAATGCCTCCCAATTGGATTCGTCTTGGAGAACGCGATACAAAGCGGATGCTTGAGCTAAGAAGATAAGCGGAATACTATAAGAACAATTTTTTAAAATAGAATGATCCGGGGTTAGTTCAGGTTGGTCCAACCATTCCTTTAAATGAAAACCTAAAGGTAATGATCCTATAAGTCTATCTTTATGAATTGTTTTACATTCTTCTTCTATAGAAGAGAAGACAGTCTGCCAAAATTCAGAATTAGAATGACCTTCTTCATAGAAGGAACGTAACTCGGGAATAGGATCTATTCCTTGTCCACCGAAGGTTACAAATGTTTTAGCAGATTGAGCGGAAAGATTTTTAAAGATTGGTGATACTTGTTCAGAAGACAAAGCTCCGCTTGAATAATTCGTTTTCATTTACTGACCCTTCCATTTTTATTTTTTTCATTTATAAAGATTTCATTTGAAATGGAAGAGTTTACGTTTTGATTTCAAGAAAAAAATTTTTTACGCTTAATAAAATCAAAATCGTAATATGTGAACGCTGTTCTATAAGATGTAACAAATGCTATACATATCTATTTTTCTATTTTATAATATGAATGTATAATTATTATGCTGATGAACATTTGTTAGTTAAACAAGTTAGTTAACGATCGTTCGTTAATTATGTTTGATTATTATTCGAGATTGCCTATCTTCGTAATTGGGATATTTAAATAAATGAACGTTTGTTTATTATATATTAGTAAAATATAAAGTAATTGTAGGATATGAGAAGGAGTTATATGAATAGATATTTGTTTTACGGTATTCTGTCGGTAGTTTGTGTCTATTTGATCTGGGCTCATTCTTTTTTGGGAATTTCACCTGAAGAGAAGGGTTTTGAGACAAGTTCTTACTCTTACGGAAAGGATTTGGGTAAAGGAAATCTGATCGGGGTGGAACCTTTTATGGTTCCGGGTGATTATTCGAATCACAAAAAGTTTTTAGATAAGACTGAATCTTACTTTCTACATGCAAAACGATCCGGATGGATCACTGATAAGACCATTTTTGTTTTTCCTGAATATTACGGCACTTGGCTGGTTGTTTCAGGAGAAAAATCATCTTTATATATTTCCCCAGACCTACCTACGGGGATGATGTACTTCATTCTTAGAAATCCTTTTTCCTTTTTATACCATTTCCTTACCTCTAAAGAAAATGATAAGATCCAAGCGGCGATATTTAGGATCAAAGCAGAAGAGATGAAGGAAATCTATGAGAGCAGCTTCTCATCTCTTGCACAAAAATACAAAGTGACGATCTTAGCCGGTTCTATCGTTTTACCTTCACCTTCTGTTCAGAATGGAAGGATTGTTTTAGGTCCTTCTTCTTTATTCAATACGAGTTTTGTGTTCGGAAAAGATGGCTCTGTTTTAGGAGAATCTATTCGCAAAAAGTTTTTAACGGAGGAAGAAAAACCGTTCTTAGATTCGAATCTGAAACCGGGAACAGTCATAGATACTCCTGCAGGTAAAATGGGAGTTTTGGTTTGTGCCGACTCTTGGTATCCTGAGTCTTATTCAAATTTAAAAGAATCGGGCGCAGATTTTATTGCAGTACCTTCTTATATCAATCGAGGAGAGACTTCTGTTTGGGACCAGTCTTGGGCAGGTTATAATGGAGAGAAAAATCCGTCCGATGTAGATCCAAAAGATATTGGGAAGATCACGGAAGGGGAGGCCTGGAAAAAATACGCATTGGAAACGAGAGCCGCCAGATCCGGGTTTAAAAACGGAATCAATGTTTTCCTACAAGGAAAACTTTGGGATCTGGAATCAGATGGCCACGCGTTTATCTTGAGGAATGGAAAGCCGGAAGCCATTACGGCTTCTGAACATAATAAAAATAGAATATATAATCTTTGGTTTTAAGCTTTCAGTTTGCTCAAGAAATCTGGAGAGACCCCACTCGTAGGCAAAAGTATTACTTCTCCTCTTTTTAATGGGACCTTAGGCACCATATATTCCACTCCTGCAAACCAAGGCAGGAAATATTTACTTATCGCCATTACTCCGGAAACATCGAATCCAGTAGTGGCAATTACCTTTATCCCTTCGAATCCATCTTGGTAGATCCTGCGGATCATCCAAAGTCCGGAAGTTTGGGTTTCCATTGTTATATCGGTGATGATGGCTTTAAGCTTATGTTTATTCGCAAGATAAAGATCCCAGCCTTGAGATGCATCTATGGCACGAAGTACTTCGCATCCGTTCTCTTGGAGATAAGTTTTGAGATTATTCGCGTAACGATCATTGTCGTCTACTACAAGAACTAATGGTTTCAAGGCAGCATCCCCGCTCCGGCGTATTGGTTGTCTGTAAGTTTTCGATAAAGACCGTTTTGTTCCATTAGAGAAGTATGATTTCCTTCTTCTACAATCCTTCCGTTATCCATAACGAGGATGCGAGGAATGTCTTTGATAGTGGAAAGTCTATGTGCGATCACAAATGTAGTTCTGTTTGCGAATAATCTTCGGAATGCATCGCTTACTAATCTTTCCGACTCAGCATCTAATGCAGAAGTCGCTTCGTCTAAGATCATAATTTCAGGATCTCTTAATAAAGCCCTTGCGATCACTAGTCTTTGCCTTTGCCCGCCTGAAAGATTTAAACCTCTCACTCCTAGGATACTATCATACCCATTGTCCATTTGTTTAATGAAGTCATGAGCGTGAGCAAGTCTTGCGGCTCTGATCACATCTTTTCTGCTCGCTCCTGGTTTTCCGTAAGCGATATTATCGGCAACTTTTCCGTGGAATAAAAAAATGTCCTGAGTTACGATCCCAATTTTATTACGTAGATCTGCAAGAGAAAGGTCTTTGATATTTTCTCCATCGAACTCTATAGACCCAACACTTGGGTCAAAGAATCTAGGAATTAAATCCATTAGAGTTGACTTTCCACAGCCGCTCGCTCCAACGATTGCGATTGTTTCTCCTACTTTCACATTCAAGTTTATATCTTTTAGGACTTCCGCATTTGTTCCAGGATACGCGAAGTTAATTCCTTTGAATTGGATGGAGTTTGTGACTCTTTCTACTTTTACTTTTTCATCTTCGCTATGATCTTCCGTTTCCAGATCTATGATCTCGAAGATCCTTCTGCCGGCGATAATGGACTGCGAAATTTTTCCCACCATCTGAGATAATTGTGTTAATGGGCGTAGAAGGAAAAGAAGTGTGAGTAGGAACACCATGAATTGCCCTACTGTGAATGGAGATCCAACATTTCCTGCGAGAATGTATCTTGCGCCTAATGCAAAAAATCCAAGAGCCACCAAAGAAGAAGTTAATTCAACTAAGCTCGGTGCGATTTGCAGATAATATTGCCCTTTAAAATTCCTTCGATAAACGTTCTGATTGATCTTTTGGAATTTTTCCTTCTCGTATTTCTCCGTGTTAAAAACGCGGATCACTTTAATTCCTGAGATCATCTCTTGGAGATTCGCGTTTAGATCCGCTAATTTTTCTTGGAATCTTTCCGTAGACCTTGTGATCTTTTTTGTGAATAAAGTCACAGGCAGAATGATCAAAGGTACAGTTCCGCAAGCGATAAGAAGAAGTTCCGTATTCAAATAAAGTAATACTAAAAGGTGAGTGATCACATAGAAAAAATTGATCGTAGCATCTCTGAAATTAGAAGAGATCACTGCCGCAACAACTTCTACATCGTTAATGATCCTACTCATCAAAAGCCCCGTTTTTTCTTTAAAGAAAAAAGTAAGAGGGAGCATTTGGTTTTTCTCGAATAATTCCTGTCGGATATCCCTCACAGCCCAATATCCTGCTGTCGCAAGGCAATACACCGAAGCAAGATAGGTTATCAGCTTAAGTCCATATAAAGGAAGGATCAAAAGACAAACAGCCCAAACCACTTCCTTGGGTTCCATGTATTTAGTGCGTCCGTTAGACCATCTTTTAACGTCGATGAGTACTTTTTTAGCTCTCTCTACAGGATTTAATCGGATCTCTAAATTGGATTCTTCTTTAGCTATTATCTCTTGTTCTGCTTCTGTGAATTCGAATTGGAAGCGAGTGTTTGGATCCGCAGCCATAGTATCGAAAAGAGGAATGATAGAAGTTAAGGAGACTGCGTTCAAAACAGCAGTTAGAAGAGCAAAAGCAATACCTAATGAAAATCTGTACTTATAACGTACGGAATAACTCATTAGGCGGAAGAATATTTTCATTTGGTTTACGCTTCTGAAACGATTCGAGAAAAGTTTCTCACCAATTCCAATCCGTTTTGAGTCATGATAGATTCAGGATGGAATTGAACTCCATATAAATGAGGTTTTGTTTTGTGACGCACTCCCATGATAATTCCATCTTCGGTCTTAGAAGAAACCTCTAAAACATCAGGAAGACTTTCTGGCTGGATCACAAGAGAATGATATCTAGTTGCTAAAAAAGGAGAAGGCAAGGACTTATAAATATCCTTACCATCATGTTCTATCAAGCTAACTTTTCCGTGCATAATATTCGGGGCGTTTACGATCTTTCCGCCATGGACAAGACCAATGGCTTGGTGACCTAAACATACACCTAAGATCGGTAGTTGTCCCGCCAGTTCTTTTAAAATATCAATACAAACTCCTGAATCTTCAGGACGTCCAGGGCCTGGACTTAAGATAATCCCTTTCGGATTTAATCTTTTGATCTCGTTCAGATCGATTTTATCGTTTCGATAAACTTCTACCTTATTACCGATTTGAGAAAAATACTGATACAGATTGTATGTAAAAGAATCGTAATTGTCTACGAGAAGGATCATCTATTCCATTCTCCTTTCAATCCGTTTCTTGCAAAGTCAACTGCTCGAAGTAATGCAGCCATTTTGTTTTTGGTCTCTTCTAATTCGCCTTCTGGGGAAGAATCATAAACCACTCCACCACCTGCTTGGACGAATGCCTTCTCTCCATAAAAAGAGATAGTGCGGATCACGATTGCCATGTCTGTATCTCCTTGGTAGGAAATATAACCTAAGGCTCCAGAATAAATTCCTCTTCTGGTTCTTTCCAGCTCGTCTATGATTTCCATAGCTCTGATCTTAGGTGCGCCCGAAACTGTTCCTGCAGGTAGAGTGGCGCGGAGAAGATCGTAAACCGATTTTCCTTCTTCCAAAATTCCGGAACATTGGCTCACGATATGCATGACGTGGGAATACTTTTCTATAATTTTAAAATCTTCTACTCGAACGCTTCCTGCTTCACAAACTCTGCCTAAGTCATTTCTTCCCAGATCAACGAGCATGATATGTTCTGCGATCTCTTTCGGATCCGCTAAAAGATTCTCTTCTAAAAGTCTGTCCGCTTCCGGATTAGCTCCTCTTGGTCTTGTACCTGCGATCGGTCTTAAGTAAGTTTTTCTATCCTTACATTTTACCATAATCTCAGGAGAAGATCCTACCAAGGAAATATCATCCAACTTGAGGAAATACATATAAGGGCTTGGATTTACCGTTCTTAATCCACGATATACTTGGAAAGGAGGAACACCTGGTCGGAATTCCAACTTTCTAGAAGGAACTACTTGGAAGATATCTCCCGCGTAAATATATTCCTTCGCTTTCTGGACCGCTTTTTTATAATCTTCGTCCGGAATATTAGGAGTGTATTCTAATTTTTCTTTAGACTCAAGCGGATGTTTAACCCAACCAGGAAGTTCTCCTTCTCTGATCTCCTTTTCGATCGCATCAATTCTTTCTAATGTAGCTTCGTAACAAGCTTTAGGATCTTCGTATTCCGAAAGACGTGCATTTACAACAATCCTTAAAAGACGATCCACATGATCTACTACAAGAACCTCGTCGTATAATGCAAAGTATGCATCAGGAGCCGGTTCATCTTCCGGTTTTGTATCCGGAATATTTTCATAATAACGTACTGCACCGAAGGAAAGAAAACCTACAGCTCCTCCTTGGAAAGAAGGAAGTCTATGATCCGGAACGTATTTGTCGTCCCCCATGGAGTATTCCAATAGGAATAAAGGATCATACGTAATGATCTCTGTTTCAGGTTCTTTTCTCTTGGAAACATAGAATAGACCGTTCTTACCATAGAGAAGTCTATAAGGATCTTTTCCTAAGAAGGAATTCCTACCAACATTCTCTCCACCTTCTACTGATTCTAAAAGAAAAGAATGTTTGGCCTCGGTACCTCCCCATTTTGCAAAAAGGGACACCGGGGTTTCCAAATCCAAGAAGACTTGTTTGAAAACCGGGATCAGATTCCCGGATTTTGTTTTCTCCAGGAATTCTTCGTATGTTAAGGAAAATTCCTTCAGAGGTTCGGTCCTTCTATCCCTTTACCTTCTGTCAGGTAACGGGAGATGATCAATCTTTGGATTTGAGAAGTACCTTCGTAAATTTGGAAAAT
The DNA here is from genome assembly GCF_004770105.1 of Leptospira andrefontaineae. Taxonomy (NCBI): domain Bacteria; kingdom Pseudomonadati; phylum Spirochaetota; class Leptospiria; order Leptospirales; family Leptospiraceae; genus Leptospira; species Leptospira andrefontaineae. The sequence continues at coordinate 260,152 of NZ_RQEY01000016.1, forward strand.
TTTAGCGTCTCTCATCAGTTTTTCAACTGGGTATTCAGAGTTAAAACCGTAACCACCTAATACTTGTACTGCGTCAGTCGTAATTCTCATACAAGCATCTGCGCAGAATACTTTAGCGATAGAAGCTTGGTAAGTATTTCTGAAACCATTATCGATCAACCAAGCAGCTTGGTGGCAAAGAAGTCTTCCTGCTTCTATATCTCTCGCCATCTCTGCGATCATAAAGGAAATAGCTTGGTTCTCCATGATAGGTTTACCGAATGCAGTTCTAGTTTTAGCATATTCTAATGCATGTTCCATGGCTGCTCTTGCAACACCAACTGCTCCGATTGCGACACCAGGACGAGTATGATCAAACGCTCCCATTGCGATCTTAAATCCATCGCCTTCTTTACCGATCATTTGGCTTTTGTGAACTTTCACTTCTTCGAAAGTGATTCCTCTGGTGTCGGAACATTTTTGTCCCATGTTCAATTCTTTTTTGCCAACGACTACACCTGGGGTTTTGGAACTAACTATAAATCCTGTAATACCTTTATGACCCGCAGCAGGATCGGTTTTAGTAAGAACGAAGAACCAGTCCGCATAACCTGCGTTAGTAATCCACATCTTGGAACCGTTGATAATATATTCATCTCCAACTTTTCTTGCAGTAGTGCGGATACCCGCGACGTCGGAACCTGCACCAGGTTCAGTAACTGCATAAGCGCAGAGTTGGAATTGTTCTGTCATAGGCTGAATCCATTTTTTAAGGACTTCGTCGCTTGCTCCGATAAGAACCGGTGCTAATGCAAGGTTGTTTGCAAGGATCGCAGTCGCCATTGCGGAACAACCCCAGAATAATTCCTCTCCGATGATAGTATCATCTAACTCGGTCATTCCGGCTCCGTTATATTTTTCCGGAATATGGATATTCATTAAGCCTATTTCCCAGGCCTTTTTCAAGATCTGAAGAGGGTATTCTCCAGTTTTATCGTGATGCTCCGCTTTTGGGCGGATCTCATTTTTTGCAAAATCTCTGGCAAGACCTCTAAGCGCTTTTTGATCGTCTGAAAGAGCGAAATCCATTATAACTAAACCTTGATTGGAATGAGGTAGACCGGTACGGATAAAAATTCCCGGTGAAAAACCCTAAGGAACAGGTTCTAAGCGGAAGGGTACCGAGTCAAGAACGTACGATTGGATTAGAAGAGATGGGAAGAATCCGGAAATCGTTTAAATGCCGAATATGCGGCATCGGGTTTGGGTCTCATGATTGGAAATAAATTTCCAATCATGAGACAAAGAGCGAAAAACTCTCTTCCTCTAAGACCCGAATGTGTTTTGAATTAGTTCCATGTTGGAGGTTTCAAGATCTTCTTTTAAATATGTTTTATAAAAAAAGAAGAAGGCTAGATTAGCGAAATTTTATATAAACTTTTGAATTTTGATTGTGAGCGGTCTGTACTTTTTCGGATTATCTTTGACCTCGGCCCCGGGATTTTACCGAGGTCAAAATAATTAAAAGGATAAGTTCAATGAAAAAACTAGTATTAGCGCTTACGACTCTTTCTCTTGTTGCTGCTTTCGCACTAAGCGCAGAAGAGAAAAAAGAAGCTCCTAAAAAAGAGGAAGCAAAGAAAGAAGCACCAAAGGCCGACGCTAAGAAAGAAGCAAAAAAATAATCCCGAAAGGGTTTATTGACGTCGGCACTGGATATAAGAGTGCAGCGACAAAGGGCCTCCCGCAAAGGAGGCCCTTTTTATTTTCAATACAGCTATGAAGAACTATGTGTTAGTCGGTCTCCAAAAAAGAATCCGGTTGGTTAGACCGCACCGGATATAAGAGTGAAGCGACGATAGGAGTCCAAAGACTCCCGTTTCTTATTCATAAGATCCAGCCCTCATTGTCAGCTATTTTTTCCCCATTAGGCCTTTCTGCCCTTTCTAATGAAATATGCGTAATTGCAGAAGTTTTATCCGTTATAGCCCTCTATTTTACATTTAGGTTCCTAATATTTGAGATTTCATAAAATGAGCGGACCTTCTTCCTAACTCTAAAGCTAATCTTCCGTTTTCCATTTTGTTCGGATGAAGATAGGGAGTATTCGTCACTACTCTGATAATTTTTTTACCATATTTCTTAGCTAATAGTTCTTTAAGATCTCTGGTCTCACTTGCGATTACATTCACGCAAGAATCGAAAGCTCGCATTAATACTTTATCCGAAACAGGTTTGCGGTTCTCAATATCGTGAATAACGATCCTCTTGATGCTTGGATCCAATATAAATTCTTTGATCGGTTCCGCATCCGCAACACCACCATCTAAAAATTCCTCTCCATTCAAGTTTGGAACTTCGAATAGAATGGGGAATGTCATGGATGCCATGATCATATCTACGATATTCCCTTCGGTCTTTAATTCTCTGATACCCTTGGTAAGATTGGAAACTGCGATCCCCATCTTGATAGGCATCTCAGAAATATCCTTACCTCCCAAATAAGGTTCTAATAAGGTCCTGATCTTTTTTCCGGAAAGGATACCTGAATAATTTTTGAGTCCTTTTTTAAACGGTTTCAGGAACTGGCTGAAGAAGTTTCCGTCCCAGAAATCGCTTTTTTGCAAAGTAAGAATGAATCTTGTGATCTCTTCGGGCGGAATTCCTGCTGAAACTAAAGAACCTATCAAAGCTCCAGAACTAGAACCTGCGATTGCCGCCGGTTTGAAACCGATTTCTTTTAGTCCGAGAGAGAAACCGGAGTGTGCGTAAAAGCCGAAAAATGCTGAGTTCAAAGCCAATGCGTCATACGATTTTTTAAAGATAAGATTCGGCGATTTTTTGGAAGCCATTGCGAATTTCTTAATCCAGAGGGGGACTTTGTCCAGAATTTTACCTTAACTTTTAGGACTTTCGTTTTGTGAATTTGGAGAATCATTCTTGAAACAATTCAATTCCGGGAGTATCACTATGGGATGAGCTATCGAACTTTTTACGTCACCACTAAGAATGAGACAGAGGCTTTAAAAATCGCTGAAACTTTAGTGAACGAAAGACTGGTTGCCTGCGCCAATTTGATCCCTGGTATGAAATCTATTTATAGATGGCATGGGAGATTGGAGCATAATCAGGAAACGATTCTTTTATTAAAAACCAAAGATTCCGAGGCGGAGAAAGTCGTAGCAAGAATTTCGGAGCTACATAGTTACACGGTCCCTTGTATTGTTTCCTGGGAAATCAAAGAGGCGAACCAAAAGTATTTGCGTTGGATAGATTCGGAAATCGGAAAATAATTCTTTCCCTTTAAACATTCTTTTCATACATTCGGATATTTTTATCGAGTCTCTTGGTTGGAAATTCCGATAGATTCGTGACTGAGGCGGATGAATGGAAGAAAAAGCGGAAAAGTTTTGGACCTGGTTTTCCCAGAACAGCCGGTATTATACTAAACTAGATGACCTGGATGATAAAGAAAGAGATCGCCTTTTGGACGATCTGATGGATCGACTCCAGGAAGTGAATTCCGAGTTTTTTTTCGAGATCGGTGGTGGGGATGAGAGTCCTCACGAATTCACAGTTGTCACAGCAGGAGACGAAGATCTGTACGCAGAGGCGGAAAGATTTGTAGACCTCGCACCTGAAATTTCAGGCTGGGACGTGTTTTCCGTAGACCAATACCAAGAAAAAGGCACAGTCATATTTCACGAAGGTCTGGAATTGGATTCGGAAGAGATCTGGTTCCTTCCTTTAGAGAACACAAGTCTTCCTAAAAGTTTCGGAGTTCGGATCTGTTTCCCTGATTTTCCGAATGTAGAATCCAATCCTAATCTCAAAAAAGCAGTGGGGCTATTATTAGAAGCTCTTCTCGGCGAAGATACATACACCAAAGAGATCGGGTATTACGACATCGGAATGCTTCCGGACGATCCTGAAGAAGAAGGGTTTATAGAATTAGTAGAATTGCCCGACTATATCCAGTGGAGAAAGGAAAGAGAGGCATAAAAAAAGGCGGGCAAGCCCGCCGTTAAGAAGGGGAATGGAAATCCGAAATTAATTCTCCGATTGGATCACTAAAGTGGATTGTGGGCTCTTGGAATGTTTCACATCCAGACCATAAATCAGCACAGTAGGCACCGCATATTGAGAATCGAAAGTATCGATTGCAATCGCGATCTTATTTCCAGCAGGAACATCATACGCTACCGCATTTAGATCGATAGACATATCTTTTGTTTCATACCATCCCGCGTCGAAAATAGTTCCGGTACCATGAGTGATCAAAGTAGCGGTGCCATATTTGTCTACATCGTAGAAGTAAACGTTCACGTTAGCCTTTCCTAGGCTGGAAGAGATCCTTCCGTTCCAGAACATTTTACCTCTAATCTTCAGTGTAGAACTTAAGTTAGAAGATTGGTAAACGATACCATTCACTCTGCTTACTAAACCTAAATTGGTTGTTACTGGAATTTCAGCATGAGCAGCAAGAATATCCGCAAGCAAAGGAAATCCGGTGCTTGCAGCAGTATCCGCTCCGGAAAGAATTCCAGTATTAGTAACAGTAGTGTTTTGACTAGTACCAATTTCTCCATTAGAGAATAGACCTCTTGGTTTCAGATAAAAAGTTTTATCGGAAACAGTAGGAGAAGGCCAAGAAGGGAGAGTTACTCTAGGTCCCGCAAAACGTTTTTGGAAAGTAACCTGAGGTTTGTCCATGATCCCGTTATTGATACCTTTCAACCAATAATCGAACCAATCGTATGCGTTATCCCAAACTGTACCGGAAAAACCGAGGATGCCACCGATTTCCGCGGAAGCATGGATCCCTTCGTTCATTAAAAGTTTTTTAGGAACAGTGATCTTAGCATAATAATCTAAAACCGCATTCGGGTTAAATAAGAAGTCCTCGAAGTTATTCGAGATCATTACCGACTTACCTGCAGAAGCATTTAATTGTCCTACAAAAGTTTCAGGAGAACGATCTGCGGCCCATGTGGTCACAGAGTCGATATCCGTATGTTGTAGAAGTTTTCCGAAATTCTGTGCGATGATCGGATCAGGTCTTCCTGTGATATAGCTGGAAGCAACCAGCAATAATCCCCAGATCAATCTAGGAGTATCATTGCCATAAAGAGAACGTTTTAGATTTCCCCAACCGCTCATTGCAACAGCAGTTTTAATTCTAGGCTCAGTGCTTACACCCGCTAAAGAAATTCCGGCACCATAAGAGATACCAGAAATACCGATATTTGCTGAATCGGTTTGAGTGTTGGCAAGTAACCAATCGATAATTTTGCTTAAGTCGGCTCTATCTTTTGGACCAGCAGTATCGATTAATCCTCCGGAAGCTCCGAAACCTCTTGTGCTATAAGAGAGAACTATATACCCCTTTTTAGCGAGTTTCGCAGCGGGAACCAGATACTCGTATTTGTTTAATGCCCAGCTATTAACGAAAATTACTGTTGGGTATTTTCCGGTAGGGGAAGGGGTAGAAGGTGTAAAAAGGCTAGCCTCTAATACAACTCCATCATTCGCAGTTACCTTAATAGTATTGTCGAAAGTGAAACTTCCGTCGCTCTCTTGTGCAAATGCATTTTGGATCTGGCCGCTTGAATCTTCTAACTCGGAAACACCTTTGTTTCCTGAAGCTTGAGCCAAGCTTGGATCTAAGGAAGCTAAGAGGGCTGCAGCTTCCGCATTTTGAGAAGAATCACTTTTACATGAGTAAAATGATCCTCCTACGATCATCATTAGTATGCAAAATCGCATAACTAACGTTCGGTATATTTTTCTCATCACTATTCTCCATACGCTTTTTCAGTCTTTGACTTTTTAGCTAATTTATGGAGAGGGAGTATAAGACAGTTATCAGTGAGGGTCGTCTTGGATTCGAATCTTGGACAAATTAAAAGGTCTTAATTTTTTATTTAAACAAATTTAGAAGAAAACGTTCGTTCAATTAAGAGACTTTAGACTTTCGAAGATACTCTCTAGGAGAAACACCTTGTATAGATTTGAATGCAAGATTGAAAGTTGCCTTTGAATTGAAGCCGGATCTGTAAGCAACTGAGAGAATATTGGCTCCTTCTTCTTTTTGTAATATACGAACCGCTTCTGCTACTCTGAAACCGTTTACAAACTTTGAAAAGTTAGTGCCTTTTCTCTGATTTAGAAATTCCGAAAGTTGATATGGTTTGATATCTAACTGATTGGATAGTATGGAAAGAGAAAGATCTTCTTGTAGATAGATCTTTCCTTTTGACATCAAACTTTCTAAACGATTTTCCAGATCTGTCGTGTCCACACCTTCCAATCTGGAATTACGATATGCATCTCTCATAGAAGGTCCCATCTCACTAAAAACTTCCGGAGCGTAAATTTGTGCTAAATAACCTGCTACTGCGTAGATCACAGTGCTTAAAACAGAAATGAATAATAAATTAATATCTCTGATTAAATAAGAAATAACAAGGATAGAAGTTACACTTCCACTTCCGATCACGACGAACAGAAGTATCCTTGCGCCTGCATCTTTTTGTAGCCTCTCCAATCGGAAAGCCGCCCTTGTCTGCCAAACTATAGAAGAATAAAATACCAAATTTGCAGAATAAGCACCTAACAATAGGATATCCGACCAACTTGTGGAATTTTTTTCGAAATAATCTACAGGTCGGCTTCCAAAGATTTGAGGTAAAACTAAATACAAGATTGGGAATAATATAAGAAGAAGTATTCCTGGAAGATAAAAACTCCTTTCGAAGGCTGTGAACTTCTCCTCTCGAACCGTAACGGAATACAAACTATACATTCCAGGTCCTAAAAACCAGGCGAATGGAATATGAAGATGATTTAAAAACGAAGGTTCGAAATAAATCCCCTTCAAAAGAAAATAAACGTATAAGAATTGGATAGAAACACAAAAAGATAATAAAGATAAGATCTTTAAACCGGCGCTTCTTTCCGGACGGAGTAAGCATGCCACAGAAAGAAGCATACAAAACAACACTCCGAAGAATACAATCTCATGGAAATGAGGAACCACGAACTAATTGGATGAATTTTTATCGCATACTTGTCAAGTTCTTACGTTTAGATTAGAAGCCGATAAATCCCTTTTCAGAGCAGAAACTTGGGTCGTTTTAGTCTAAAATATCCTAGAAAGAGCCCCGTTTTTCGAGATTCCTTTCTAAGTTTTTTGGGAAATTTTTCGAAACTATTAGTATGGCATTTAGAGGGTTCCTCATATTATTCTTCTTAATTCCCTCTTATATATTTTCCGAAACCCAGGTATTGTTCAGATGGAAAATGAAATCCGGAGACGATCTGGAATTGAATGAATACCACCGAGTAAGGGCAAGACAAGGCCATAGAGTTATCAATAGGGAAGATAAAAATCGAATTTTGTTAAAGGCAACCAGCTGTAAAAAGGAAGGCTGTGATTTTTCAGCAATATTCGATACATATATTAAATTTCCTGAATTAGATCCTGCATTTTATAAGGACAAAACTTTCAAGAGTAAATTTAATATTTCAGAAACGGGACAGTATACCGTTCCTCCCGAATACAGTATGCCTAATCTAAGATCTTTGCCTAGCTTCTCCGCAAAAGAGGTGGGTGTGGGCGAAGAATGGACCAAACCTGCTTCTGAAAGTTTTCAGTTTCCTAGTGCCAGAATAGAGATCCCAGTACAAGCAAAGTATGTTTACCAAGGTAAGGGAGACTGGGAATATGCTGGCAAAAAAGGAAATGCGGACCTGATAGAATATAATTATAATTTAATGAAAGAATCAGATCCGATCGCTCAGAATATTCCTTACAAAATTTACGGTTTTGCAAAAGGAAAAGTATTTTTTGATTCTGAACAAGGTGTCCCTCAATACAAGTATGTCCAACTTGCTTATACCTTCGTATTTCCAAATGGGATCGCGCAAGAAATGTCTTTTGAGATCCACGGAGTGTATTCTAAACAAAACTCAGTTACAGAAAACGATAAGGACAAAATTGCAGAAGAAGTCAAAAGGATCTTAGGCCCTTTCCCGGAAGGAAGTACTTACCCTAAAAAGAAACCTACTGGTAAAAAAGGAAACGGATTAGAATGGCCTGAATGGGAAGGAAATCCGGAAGAGGAAGTTCCGGACCGTGCACCTGTAGAGATCAGAAAATCGAATGAAGGTGTTGTACTTTCTTTAGATAATCTTCTTTTTGATTATAATAAATCTGAACTAAAACCGGAAGCAAAAAAGGTTTTGGAAAGAATTGCGGACGTTCTTAAAAAATACCCGGACAGAGAAATTCGGATCGGCGGGCATACGGACGATAAAGGAAGCCAAGAGTATAATCTCAAACTTTCCCAAGACAGAGCATTATCAGTTCTGCAAGAATTAAGAGATTCTCATGGAGTTGAAGAAACAAGAATGTCTTATAGAGGTTACGGAAAGTCTCAACCGGTATCTGAAAATTCAACAGAAGCAGGTAGAGCGAAAAACCGAAGAGTGGATATCACTATCGTTTTGGAATAATCTTCGGCTTTTTGCCCTTAGTGAGAAGTTTCTAATTAGAAATAACCTTCACTTTCGCATTCGTTAAAATGATTATTTTCCACTAAGCAGGCAAGAAGGATGTTATTATAAGATTCTGTTCCAGGGTCGTGAGCGGCCACTGCTTGGCAAACTGCATCTCTCATTATTTTTCTTCTGTCTTGGCAACGTTCAACCGGGTTACTTCCGCAGGAAATAAAACCGAATATTAGAATAAGACAAAATACTATAGTTCTAACTTTCATTCTTTTCACCTATTTCTGTTTGGATTGGCAGCGGATAACATAACGAAAGATATAAAAAAAGCAAGGAGTTTTGGCAAAAAGGAGAAGAGAAACTTTTATAGTCCGTTCCAAAAATTTGTTTGTCGATGCCGGTTGATCGCGGGCTTCAAGAGCCGAAGGCTCTTATATAAAACGGATTCTATTCGTGGATGTACCCCCAACTTTCTAATACTTTTCGAACTTCTTTTCCTAAAGCAGCCTGCTCCGAAGATTCTGAATTTCCAGAAAGCCCCGCATCATTATAGAAATAAGGTATTTTTGAAGTTTTGAATTCGTACGGAAGTTTTGCGGAAGCCACTGATTCAGGAGAATCTCTGTATATTTTAGAACTTGCATCCGATAAAATTCCCCATTTTCCGGATTTATAATCTTCCGGTTTTCCATCCTTAGAAATGGACAAACGAAATCCAAAAACCGGCTCTACTGTGTAGAAGGATAGGATACTTTCTTTACCTGCTTCTTGTTTTACAGTGATAGATGCGGACTTTGTTTCTAATCTATTTTCAGTAAACGAAGTGTCCGATTGTATTTTATAAATTCCAGCTTGTATACCGATCTCGATCTTGCGTGTACATTCTTTTTCGCAAGCAGGCAATCTGAGTTTGAAAACATTCTTCTTCAAACTATGGGAATCCAATTCCTGTCTTGCTTTTGTTAAAAGTGATGAATTACTCGTAAAAAGGTTTTGTAATTCCCCGGGATCAGAAACCAAAGAGTAGAATTCCTCAGTCATTTTATGAGGTTCTCCTTCTTTGGTCCTTCTTACAAAATCGTAACCAGGATATCTACGAATAAGTTTGTATTCTTTAGTTCGAATGGATTCCGAAAATCTTCCTTCGGTATATACAAAATTCTCGGATTCTGGACCTTCTTCTCCGTAGATAACTTTTGAGTAATCATTTCCATCACAAGAATTCGGATCGCAAGGGAATCCTAAGGCCCCCGCTAAAGTAGGAAAAAGAGAAAGTAGGGAAACCTGTTCGGAGAAAATTCTTTGTTTGATATTCGATTTTGTTGATATAGGAGGATGAATGATCCAAGGAACTTTGATCTCTTCATCATAATGTGTTTCCCCGTGAGCATGCAAATTTTCTGCCACGAAATGATGATGATAATAATGTTCCATGGATTGTAATTCTCCATGATCTGCAACCACTGCGATCCAGGATTTATCGAAGGCGCCTGTCTTTTTTGCTTCTTCTAAAATTTTGCCTATAACCTCGTCCGTATATAAAATCTCAGCCATATACTTTCTTACATAAGGATCGTAGCTATTCCAGATCTTTGGATCCGTCTTCTTTGCCAGAATATCCATATACTTTCTTTCAGGTAGATAAGGATAATGAGGAGTATTGATATTTATATGGAGAAAAAATCTTCTGTTTTTGTTTTCTTTTAGGAACTTTATAGATTCTGCAAGTATGAGTTCCGTATCGTCTTTGTCTTTTCCAGGCTGAAATAGTTTGTGAAATCCTAGATCAACTCCCACTCCCGTATAATCCAGAAGAAATACATTATTCATAAGACTTGCAGTTAAGTAGCCTTTGGATCTAAGATGATTCGGAAGTGTTTCCGGTTTTTTAGAATAGAATATTTTTCTATGAAGATTGCTCGAATAGAACCAAGCGTTCCCAAGACCTAATTCGGATGTGATCTTAGAAGTAAAAAAAGAAATCATACTCGGTTTAGTCCAATTCCCGTTAGAAAAAGCATTTTCAAAAACAATAGAATCAGAAGCTAACTCATCCAAATAAGGACTGGTAGGGACAGGGGAGCCACCGAACCCCAAACGATCCGGCCTAAGCGCATCTACTACGATCAATATTACGTTTTCTTTAGGTCCCCAAAGTTTTGGGTCAGCCACAGAAGCATATAATGTTGGTTGTCCTACAAATAAAAGATCGTTTTGATTTTTAGGGATCCATTCAAAATTCCAAGTAATAGTAGGGTCTTCTTCTAAAGATTTGGAGATGGATTCTGGGACCTTGACCTTATGATCGACCCATTCTCTTCCTTGGCTTTGTATGTCTTCGGAGAATACGATAGAATCTCCTAATTTCACGATCAATTTTCCCGAACTTGGAACATTCTCTCCTAAGGAAGAAAGTGCTGTAGTAGAGAAATCCAAAACAACGTTTTGTAGATCGTAAAGTTTTGCCTGAGGAATAATAAACTCCGAGGAAATATTACAGCCACCATCTTGGAATAGAAGTAAACTATCTCTGGATTCGTTTAGAAGAGTTTGTTTATCTTTTAAGATAGTAAGTTGGGTATTTCTCCATTTTTCGCTAAGAGGAAGTTCCGAATAACGGGATGGATTCTTTTTATAATGATAAGAGATCTTTTTAATGGCTTCTTCTGAATTTCCTTTGCATACACTTCCTGTTTTTTTTAAGGAACGAAGTCCATCCCAAACAGGGATTATGGTCTCTTCTTCTTTTGAAAACGATCCGGGAAAAATTTGCCTGCACTCCTGTAAGAGTATGCAGAGCAGGATCGGGATCAATATCTTAGAAAGTTTGGAACCAAAAGAAATCATAAGAACAAGGACAGAATTTTACTTGAGGGGTCCGTTTACAACACTTATAGTCCGCCATGCGGGCTTCAAGAGCCTGGAACTTTTGGGACAGGCTCTTATCATCCGGATGAACACCATTCAGTGAACGGTTGTTTGAGCGAACAGAACGTTCGTTACTAAAAATTCAATGGACCTGTGGGATCGGTGTCTAAAAAATAGGGCCATAGAAACTACCTTCGATCCTTCGAAGGTTTTAAACCAATCCAAAGGAAAAGGATTATGGCAGAAAAAGGCATTTCAAAAGACCTGATCGGCACAAAACTCGACTCCTACGAATTCGACGTAGAAAGAGGAAAGATAAAAGAGTTTTGTCTAGCGATCGGCGAAAGCAATCCGATATACTTCGATTTAGAAGCGGCAAAAAAAGCGGGATACGAGGACATTCCAGCTCCTCCTACATTTCCTACTGTAATCCAATTTTGGGGATATCCTAAAATTTGGAAAGATATGGAAAATATGGGAGTTGATACTTCCAGGATCCTACATCTTAAAGAAAAATATAATTATGTGAAAACTCTTTATCCTGGTAAGGTTTCTTCTCAGGGTGAATGTGTTAACGTAACTGTCGGTAAAATGGACACTATGACTTTCCGCACCACCATTCGTAATGCGAAAGGTGAAACTGTGATTGAAGCAGAGATGTCTATTTTCATCCGTAAACCGGAACAGTGATAGGAGGATTAAGATGAGTAAAATTGAATTCGACAAGTACGAAGTAGGACAAGAGCTCCCTCCTTTAAAAGTGGATACTATTACACATGCGCATTTAGTGCGTTATGCGGGAGCGAGTGGTGACTTTAACCCGATCCATAATGATCCGGATTTCGCTCGTAAGACCGGATTGGATGGAACTATTGCTCATGGTATGTTCGTAATGGCTCAGATCGGAAGACTTTGCACTTCTTGGGCGGACCAAAAGCAAATTAAAGAATTCGGAGTCACTTTCAAAGCGATGACCAAGCCTGGACAAAAGTTAACTTGTTCCGGTAAAGTTAAACGTAAGAAAGAAGAAAACGGAGAGAAACTTCTTACAGTGGCTGTAGAGGCTGCTGACGAATCTGGAGAAGTGAAAGCTTCCGGAGAATTAGTAGTTATCTGCTAATCTTTCCGTTTATCTGAATGATGAAAAAGCCTCCGATCTCGGGGGCTTTTTTTATGTCCGAGAATAATTCTAACCTAAAAATAGATTGTTCTTCCTTTAAATTTAGATATGCCTTTGCCCATGATAAACGCAGGCAAAAGTGTACAATATTTCGGGATCTTCTTATTGATCGAAGGATTTCTTTTGATCACTGTCCCTAATTTTTTCTTAGGTCTTTTCTTATTAAGTGCAAGTGATGTTTGGGTGAGAGTGGTTGGCCTTACTCTAATTATATTAGGATATTTTTATTTTAGAATGGGACAGGAAAATATTCGCCCTTTCTTAAAATTAACCACTCATTCCAGAACGTTTCAGTTTATAGTCTTGGTTATATTTGTATTACTTGGATGGATTCATCCTATGATATTATTACCAAGCGGATTTGAATTTTTATGCGGGGTATGGACCTTCTCCCTCTTAAAAAAGGAAAAGGTGTAGGTCCTTTTAGGCGGGATATTCGGGAGTTTCTCGGGATTCGATTGCGATGATAGTGATATCATCGTATCTCTGCTCATCTCCTCTAGATCTTTCTTCCATTACTACTAATTCTTCCAATAGTTTTTGAAGACTCACGTTGGAAAGTGTGGATGCTCTGGCTGCAATTGTCTCCACAGTGCTCCATCTATTCTCCTTTCTTCTATTCTCTATAAGTCCATCAGAGAAAAGTAATAAACGGCTACCGGTAGGGAACTTATAGGTAGAGAATTCAATCTCTAGATCATCAAATAGTCCTAATATAGGACCTGTTTTATGAAGTAATTCATATTTACTATCAGGGGAAAGTAAAACCTGATCCGGATGTCCGGCAGAAGCATATAGAACTTCTTTTTTCTCTAGATAAATATCTGCAACGAAGCAAGGGAAGATACTTTCGAGGGTGTCAAACTTTCTTAAAAATCTTCCATTCAGTTCTTTTAATACATGAGTGGGACAAGGAAGCTTTTTTAACTCTTCGTATTCAGTCTTTAACGCCATGGTCATAAGACTTGCTTGTACCCCATGTCCTACTGCATCTGCTAAAAGTACTCTTACTTGGCCTGGGTTAATCTCTGAAATATCTAAGAAATCCCCACCCACTTTTTCCAAAGGTTTGTATACGTAATCGAAACGAATTCCTTTGATCTCTCTTTCCGGAGGAGTAAGGATTTTTCTCTGTACGTTTTGAGCGATCTCTAATTCTCGATTGATCTGTTGTAGAGTATCGTTCAGAGTTCTGGTCCTATCTTCTACTTTTTGAACCAACTTTTCTTTCATTTCGAAAAGTTCTAAGTTCATGGTTTGCAGATCTTCTGTAAGAAGTTTTGCTTCTTTATACTTAGAAGAACGATCCGAAGCGATCACCAAAGATTGTAAGAACACGAAAAGTACGAGTGCAATATGTGAAACTTGATGAGAGGAAACTTTTAGAATATAAGTATAGAATAGATCGATCGCTACTCCTAAGAATAATATCCCTGAGCCGTATAAAATATAAGAAGAGTTGTTTTCTTTATCAAAGTCTATTCCAAAGATCACGTAGATAACGTAACCGATCGTGATCCCAATAAATAAATGGAAATACGCGACCTTACTACTATTGAATTCCAAAGAGCCGAACAGAGTCATTAGAATGAATAGAGAGATAATCGCTAAGGAAATTCTTACGTATAACTTTGATGCATATACTGTGAATGTTTCATAGAAGAATAGAAGATACAATCCAGTAGCACACATCATGGAGATCTGTTCTATCATCTGTATACCGTTCTGGTTGATAGAAGGGAAAAACTCCATGAGAAGTCTTGTATTTGTGACAAGAGTTCTCATCCCGATCGCCATACTCATAAATCCAAAATATAAGGGAGCCTTACTGGATCTTAAATATAAATACAGGGAAATATGATATAGCCCCATAATCACTAGACTGGAGAATGCAAAAATATCAGTGAAGATGGTTCTGGTCCTTGTGGACAACATCACTTCGGAAGGACCTAATTTAATTGGAGAACTGATCCCTCCTTGTCTTGCGAAATTATTCGTAACAAAAAGTGAAACTTCTATCTGACTGGAACTAGGAACAAATGAAAAAGACCTGGGCTGGACCCTTGCGACGCTTGTCTGAGGAGAAGTAGATGGGCCTCCGGATTCTCCTTGGAATTCTCCGTCCAAGTATAATCGGTAGGAACTCCAAACGGTACCTAAACCTAGAGTGAGGACCTTCCCCACCCAAACATCTGGTAAAAGAACTTTGAGCCTATAGGTTGCGTAACCTAATCTTTCATAAGATGGATGTAGTTCAGTTTCTCTATTCCAAGAACCTGGGACAGTCATGTTCCCATGGAAGGATTCTAGGATTTTTCCGGGCTCTTGGCTCCAGAAAAATTCCCATTCGCCGGATAGATCTACCGGACCGGAACTTGCACTTTGAATACCCCTAAGATCTATTATTCCTTTGTAAGCACGTAAGTTTTCTTCCTTATGCCAGGGGGTGAGAGACAAAAGGAAAATAAGGAAGCCGATGGGTCC
Source organism: Leptospira andrefontaineae (assembly GCF_004770105.1). Lineage (NCBI taxonomy): Bacteria > Pseudomonadati > Spirochaetota > Leptospiria > Leptospirales > Leptospiraceae > Leptospira > Leptospira andrefontaineae. The sequence goes on from NZ_RQEY01000016.1 coordinate 275,174, forward strand.
TAATAAAAAGAATAAGTATTTTGCCGTGTGCATTGAGCAGGAAGGTTGAACCATCCTCCATCGGATTATATTTTCTCGTCAATCTTTCTCCGACTAACAAGAGTATTCGAGACAATTTTGGAAAATAATAATTTCCAAACTTGACTCTAGAATATTGGACCTTCTACTTTTTGCTTGGATTCCGTAAATACGGAAGAAGCGGCCCTAGAATCAAATTCAGGGAACTTCAAAGATCATTAGAGGAAAAAAATCGAAGAATTATACGTCCAATCCGACGTTTTTTGTAAAAAAGAAGTATTTTGGCAAATCCGCTTAAAAACTGAAATTCATGTTGCCATGTTGATCCTCCGGAAGAGCATGAAAAAGACCGATACGAACCATAGATATGAACCGTTTTCATTTTTCTAGAAAGTATTCTATTTTAGCTAGCGTTACACTCGTATTGGCTTCCTATTCCGCATGTTCTGGGGAGAAGGATGAACCATCTATTCTGGAAATCAGGGATTTATTAGACTCCGGTCATTTAACGGAATCTGTTCAGAAGGCGAAAGATAAGGCACTTATCACTGGAAAAATGGACCAGGTCCATTATCTAAGAGGTTGGATCCATTATTTACGCAAAGAAGATCCTTCTGCAGAGAAAGAATATAAACTTTGTTTAAAGGAGAATAAAAACTCCATCGATTGTTTGAGAGGTCTCGCTCAAATAGAAAAGCATAAACAGAATTACGAAAAAGCAGAAACAAGGTACAAACAAGCCTTAGTAATTGCACAAGCCACCAAAGACCAAGAATACAGTTCTATGTTACTTACAGATCTGGGAAATCTGTCACTTTCTCAAGACGAAAGAGAAGAGGCTCTAGATTGGTATACTAAATCGATCCAAGTAAAACCGGAAGGTTCTGCTTATTATGGACTTGGCTTTGTACATCTATTGAATCGAGACAAGTTTGCTTCCATCCAATCCTTAAAAAAAGGATTAGGAACTGAATACAGAGACCTAATTATCAAAGCGGAAACCTATTATCTTCTGGCAAAGTTACAAAATGATTTCGAAAAAAATCCGCAGGCAGCAAGTGAGTCGGCAAAAAAAGCCTTCGAATTATTTCCGGCAATGGAGAAATACTCAAAATCTTGGGAACAATATTCCAAACTTTCCAGTTCTAAATAAAACGGGACCCAATGAATTTTCTCAGAACAATCTGGCGTATCATCCATAAACAAATTATTTTACCTTTCCAAGAATCTTATGCTCCTATTCACGAAGTTTGTTTAGGTACTACTGTAGGTTTGATCTGGTCCATGACTCCTTTGGTAGGAGTGCAAATGTATTTAGGATTGGGAACCTGGCTGATACTTCGTTTATTCAGGATCCGGTTTTATCTTCCTATCGCAATCGCAATGATCTGGATCACAAATCCGGTAACTCTTCCGTTTTTTTATTCTCTATTCTATTGGATAGGTAAACAGGTTTTACTTTTATTCGGAATTCCTTTCCAGCAGATCAGTTTTGACACGTTATTGGCCATCTCCAAAGAATCCGAATCTATGGATCTGATCAGTGGATTATATCATTGGACAATTTTTTTATTCGATAAGATGGGTCTTCCAATGTTCATAGGCGGTTTTGCTTTCGGAATTCCTTTAGCCTTACTTGGATATCCGATTACTTATCGTTTATTAAATTCATATAGATCCAGAAGGGCGCAAGAAGAAGGCATCAGCCTCCAGGAATGGGAACTAAAACACGTTAGAAAAGATGTGGGACTGTTCACCGCCAAAACACCTTAGGCTCGTCGTATAACACCGTTCTTTTCAATATATTTTTTCCAATATAATCATTATTAGTTGTCCGAATTTCGTTCGGAACAGCATAGTATTTGTTACTCGAATTCAAACCCGGAGAGAATATATGATTCGTCGATTCTTGGCCTTTTTCTTTTTTACGGCCATCTTATGGAGTCTTCCTGTTTCTGCACAAACATTTGAAACAGATGAGGACTTATTGAAATGGGTTAAATCATTAAAGTATGAGACTAACCTAGTTCCTCTTTCAAATAAAGACGGAAAATTGATCGCAAATATCCAAGTCCCAAAAGGTTACAAATATCTGAATCCAAAAGATAGTAAAATCGTATTGGAAAATGTTTGGGGAAATCCTCCGAGCGATCCGGGACTCGGAATTTTATTTATCGCAAGCGAAACTCCTTTGGATTTGGGATCTTATGCGATCACTATTGATTATGTAGATGAGGGGCACGTAGATGATGAAGATTCCAAAGAAATCAAATACGACGAACTATTATCCGAACTAAAAGAAGCTTCAAAAGAAGAAAGTGAGCAAAGGAAAAAAGACGGATATTCCGGATTGGAACTAGTCGGTTGGGCTTCTGCTCCTTATTATGATTCTGCCGCTAAAAAATTACATTGGGCAAAAGAATATAAATTCGAAGGAACTGAAACAAATACTCTCAATTATAATATTCGAATTTTAGGAAGAAGCGGTTATCTTTTATTGAATGTACTCGGAGACATTACGGTTTTGAAAAGAGTAGAGGGAGATGTCGGCCGGATACTAAAGAGCGTTGAATTCTCCGAAGGAAATCGTTACGCAGATTACGATTCTAAAATAGACAGTTTAGCAGCGTATGGGATCGGAGGTCTGATCGCTGGAGGACTTCTGAAAAAAGCGGGATTGTTCGCAGTCATCGGTGGATTTCTATTAAAAGGAGCAAAATTACTGATCCCGGCTGCGATCGGTTTGTTCTATGCAGTCAGAAGATTTGTTTTCGGAAAAGGAAAACCGGAAGATACTGCTTCCGGACCGGGTGATAAAGAAACCTAAACAATTCCTAAAAGTTTAGAAAGCGTTTCGGCATCATATTGAGATTTGCCGGAACCGCTTTCTGCTTCTGAAATCAAAGAAGCGATCTTACGATTGATCGGTGCTTTATGACCGACCTCATCTGCTAAACTTATAATCTCTCCATTCAGATAAGAAATTTCAGTCGTTCTTCCATGATGTAGGTCTTCCCACATTGAGGATCTTGCTTCTGGATCAATTTTGACCATGGAAGAAGCCACTCTAAAAAATAGAAAATCCGGCAGACCTAAAATAATAGGTGCAAGCCAAGGGATCATTTTGCCTGCGCTTGCGGGTTGGATCCCGGAGATTTTGAGTATTTCCAAACCTTCCAAGATCATAGAAGCCAAAATTTTTCTGTAAGTCCTTTGGGATAATTCTTCTCTAAGAGGAACACCGGCGAGTGCGTTTAAACTATTATTCAAATTGAAAAGTAATTTTCCCCAAAGAACTCCCTCCATGTTTTTATGTACGATAGAAGGTAATCCTGCTTTTCTTAGGCATGCATGGATTTTATTCCCGAATTCGTTTGATTTAACTACGAGTTCTCCGCTTGTCCCTTGATGAAATTGTCCTTTCCCTTTTGCTACCACATTGAATGGAACCATACCTGGTAAGTTTCTGTCGTTTAACTCAGGTAATACGGAAGCTAGCTCTTTTGAGTTTCGGACCCCATTTTGAAAACTTACTACGATAATTTTAGATAATTCTTCCGGTGAAAAAAGAGAACGAATGGATTTTCCTGCTTCTATCGTATCTTTACTTTTGACTGTGATCAGAAATACGTTCGAATCTTTCGCTTCTTTTATATCAGTTACATAACGAACTTGGCTTGGGGCGAGGGTGAAAGAATTTCCCTTATAGTCGCTGATCCCTAAACCGAATAATTGGATCTCTTGTTTTAATCGTTCTCTGCCTACAAATACTACAGGATACCCTGCTTTTACCAAATATGATCCGACGTACGTTCCAATACTTCCGGAACCTATGATCGCAAATTTAGGGGAAAAACTCATAAGCGGAAAGAATGAAGAATATTAGAAAAATACCAACTAGAAAATCGATATTCTGCACTTAGATTTGGACATAAAAAAAGCCGGGAGATTAACCCCGGCTTTTTTCAGACTCAACGTTCGAAATTATTGGTTAGATTTCGCGTTGGAAGCCATTTTCAGGAAGTAACCTTCCACATCATACCAAGGTTTTCCGGAATTCAGAGTATTGGAGCACTGGATATGGTCTACACCAGTAACAAAAAGTCCGTAATCAGGTCCACCTTTGAATGTTCCCCATTTCAAAGAAGTGTAAGGAACGAGTCCGTCGCAAGTTCCACCTTGTCCGTTCAATAATCCACCAGCGATACATGCAGGTTGGATCAATCCCATTAGAGGGTGTTGGATTAGGTCAGGAATGGTGATGTAAGATCCGTAAGAGAAATACTTAACGGAAGAAGCATCAGGAGTGCGGCTATTGAAAGCTGCAGTTCCGCTTGTAGAAAGAGATCCTAAAGCAGCAAGAGCATCTTGTTGGCCTTGGCTCCAAATCAATTGAACGAAAACTCCAAGAACGGTGCTTACAAAAGGTTTAATCCAATCAGGCAATACAGTGTTAACGATATCAGCGATTGGGGATCCTCTGTGAGGAGTGTTCAAAGTGGTTAAAGTGGAAACTTTAGAAGAAAGTCCTAGGTTGGTAATAGCATAACGGCTATCCAATCCACCTTGAGAGTGGCCAAGAATATGCACTTTACTAAAGCCATTTGCAGCCATATAGACAAGGACCTTGTCCTTTAACTGAACACCACGGGTCTCATTAGATTGAGCCGCAGTTTTTGCAGGTGCATATACGGTAGCTCCTTGGGATTGAAGGTAAGTGTCCATTCCTCCCCAGTAGCTTAAAATACTAATAACGCCGGAAGAATCATTTCCCCAACCGAAAAGTCCGTGGGAAAGAACGATTGGATACGATCCAGCTAACGGTTTGGAGGAAGATCCTCCCCCTGAAGCGAACAACGTGCCGCTACACAGAAATAGGAGCAATAACGCTAGTCCTAATTTACGCATTTGAGTTTACCTCTTCACTATTCTCTTGCTGTCTATATGGTCTCAGATTGAGTTTCGCTTGGTTTTAACTTGTTCGCTTTTTTATCTGTATCACTCGGTACAAAACCGAGCTTTTGAAGATTAATTCCAGACTCAAAGCTGTCAAGATAAAACGTTCGAAAAAAGTGATGATAAAATAACGTTTGATATAGAACTAATTTCTTTATATAACGGTCGGTTTTTTATAAATATTCCTTTAGGGATGAGCTGAGGGTAGAAGCTCTTAAGGTGAAAAATTCCTATTTTCAAGCCCAACTAACGTGTTTTTGGGAGAAGCTGTATTGTTTTGGAAATTTTTTTCTGAAAGAGAGTTAAGTCGATAGGAATATTGTTGAGCATGTTCTAATTTAGGATGAGGAATTTTGCAGGGAACCTAAGAGAATATTCGGAGCTCTGCGATAATTCAGTAGATCGATACTTTTAGCGGTTGCATGGGCGAAGGTTCGTATATGCCCAACAATACCGAAGTAAGACAATAAATGATCGCATACATTGAACTTATCATTTTATTTTTTGTGAACATTAGTTCATCTATATTCTAAAAATTTGAAAAAGATTGACTGCGGATTATTATACACTTTCGTAGCGAAGCACTTCGAGATAGAATAAAGAAGAGGAATCATATGAAGTACGATGTTCTTATTAAAAATGGAAGAATATTCGATGGTGAAGGAAACGAATCCTTTGTTGGAGATGTAGCAGTTCTTGATGGTAAGATTGTAGAAATTTCTAAATCAATTCCAGGTGATGCAAAGAAGATATATGATGCGAAGGGACTTTGGGTTACTCCAGGATTTATAGATTTTCATACACATTATGATGCAGAGGTAGAAGCTTCTCCCGGGCTCAAAGAATCCGTGATGCATGGAGTAACTACCATCACAATGGGAAGTTGTTCTCTCAGTCTTTGTATCGGATCACCGGAAGATCTTGCCGACATGTTCAGTAGGGTAGAAGCGATCCCAAGAGAGCAGGTACTTCCTCTATTACAAAAAAAGAAAACTTGGAATTCAATGAAAGAATATGCGGATCATTTGAATTCTCTTCCATTGGGTCCGAATGTCTCTACGTTCTTAGGACATTCTGCTATCAGATCTTATTCTATGGGGTTAGAAAGATCTCTTTCTTATGGAGTGAAACCTACAGAACAAGAAATGCTTCAAATGGAAAAACTTTTGCAAGAAGCAATCGATTGTGGATACTTAGGGCTTTCTATCAATACTCTTACCTGGGATAAGATGGATGGAAGTCGTTTTAGAAGTAAACCCCTTCCTTCCACATTTGCAAAATGGTCCGAGATAAGCAGATTGAATCGAATCGTTCGAAGAGAAGGTCGGATTTTCCAGGGAGTGCCGAACGTTTCTACAAAGTACAATGTGTTGCTCTTCTTTAAGGAAAGTCTGGGGATTTTCAGAAAAAAACTAAAGACCACAATCATTTCTCTCATGGACCCAAGATCTAATCGTTCTATTTATAAGTTGGTCGCGTTTCTAACTCGAATTGTGAATACGATCTTGAAAGGAGATGTTCGTTTGCAGGCTGTCCCTGCCGTATTCGATCTTTACGCGGATGGAGTGGATGTAGTAGTCTTCGAGGAATTCGGTGCAGGGACCGCTGCTATACATTTAGCAGATCTTGCGGAACGCAGAAAACTCCTTCTTGATAAAGGATATAGAAAATGGTTCCGAAGACAATGGACGAATTGGTTCCTGCCTAGAGTGTTTCATCGAGACTTTAATGAATCCAAAATTGTAGAATGTCCAGACCAAAAACTGGTTGGTAGATCTTTCTCCGAATTAGCTAAAGAAAGAAAACAACATGTGGTCGAAACATTTTTGGATCTATGCGCGGAATATGGAAATGATATCCGTTGGTATACTGTTATCGGAAATGATCGTAAGGGTCCTTTAAAATATATAGTTAGTCATCCGGATGTGTTGATCGGGTTCTCTGATGCAGGTGCTCACTTAAGAGGAATGGCACATTATAATTTTCCATTACGTTTTTTGAAATTAGTAAGAGACGCGGAATTAGAGGAAAAACCTTTCCTTTCTGCGGAAAAAGCAGTCTGGAGAGTTACTGGAGAGATTGCAGATTGGTTTGGTCTGGATACAGGCAAATTGAAAGTCGGAGCCCAAGCTGACATCGTTCTTTTAAATCCAAACGGCTTGAACGAAAAGGTGGAAACCATCCAAGAAACTCCAATGCCTGAATTCGGTGGAATGGTCCGCTTGGTTCGCCGAAACGAAGAAGCGATCCGTGCAGTCTTGATTAACGGAAAGGTTGCCGTTGAGAACGGGACTGTTCTTCCTGAGATCGGAAAAGAAAACGGTTTCGGAAGATTTATGGCTTATAAAGAAAAAGATTATCTTTATAATTCTAAAAAGGAATCTAAACGATTGCCTGCTTCTGTAGCTTAGTCAGATTATAAAGGCGGAAGATATTAAGGAATTCGAACTACGATCTTTCCGAAATGTTTTCCGTCTTTAAGATACTCTAATGCATCTTTGAATTCGGAAAGTTCATAGACCTTATCTACTACAGGTTTCAGTTTCCATTCTTCAATTTTTTTGTTCATAGCAAGGAAACCTTCTCTATGACCAACTACGATCCCTTGGACTTTGATCTGGTTCATGACTAAAGGTAGAAGGTTCAAATCTTTAATTGCTCCGGCTAAAATCCCGATCAAATGGATTGTGCCGAACAGTTTTACTGCTTTAATGGATTGTTCTAAGGTTCCGGCTCCTCCTACTTCTACGATATGATCCACGCCTTCTCCGCCTGTAAGCTCTCTGATCTTTTCACCCCAAGAAGTAATATTTCTATAATTGATCAGATGGTCTGCGCCTAAGGATTTCCCTCTTTCCAGTTTTTCATCGGAAGAAGAAGTGAGATAGACTGTCGCTCCAATAGCTTTAGCAAATTGTAATGCGAATAAGGAGACTCCACCGGTTCCTTGTATAACTACTGATTCCCCTTTTTTGAGTTGGTTCTCTACAAAAAAAGAAGACCAAGCGGTAAGTCCTGCACAAGGGAGCGTGGCAGCTTCTTCGAAGCTAAGATGAGAAGGCATCGGAACCACGCCAGTAGCAGGAAGAATTGCATATTGTCTGAGTGTTCCGTCCAAAGGGCCGCCTAATGTGGTCCTGAGTTCTTTTTTGTTTGCGTGTCCAGATAACCAATAAGGTGCGAAGGTTGCGTTGATCTTGTCTCCTGCTTTGAATCCGGTGACATTCTCCCCGATATCTACAATTTCTCCTGAGCCGTCGCTACATGGAACCATTGGTACTGGAAAATTCGGATTATACTTTCCTTGGACAACAAGATAATCCCTGAAATTCAAAGAAGCCGCTCTGAAACGAACTAAAACTTCTCCAGGGCCTGGCTTACCTGGATCAGGTAAATCGACTAGGGAAAGATTTTCTTTTCCGAAGGAGGAGAGTTGTACGGCTTTCATGATCGTATTTTATGATTTTTAAATGGAGTAAAATAAGAAGGGCTCGGGTTTTAATCCCAAGCCCTTTTGTTTCAGGTTACTTTTTACCTAATCCGAGCTTGTCCGCTCCGACTAAGATACTCATGTTTCCTGCAGGGTGTTTGTTTTCTTTCATTAATTGGTGAGCTTGCGCTGTCTCTTCAAACTTGTAAGTATGAGAGAGTGCAGGGTCCACCTTCTTATCGATTACTAACTGGTTTAGACCGATAGCATTTTCGTCGTTTGCGAAGTGAGAACCTTGGAGACGTTTTTGGCGCATCCATAGATATCTTAAGTCAACAGTTGCGTTGTAACCGGTTGTTCCTGCACAGATAACTACCATTCCTCCAGTTTCACAAACGAATACTGAAGTAGGGATGGTGGTTTCACCTGGATGTTCGAATACGATCTTAGGATTGTTTCCTTTTCCAGCGATGTCCCAGATAGCCTTTCCGAATTCTCTGGCTTGTTTGGTCCATTCTACAAATACTTCAGGCTTATTGATATCAGAAGTGAGAGCGCCCCAATGTTTGAAGTTATTTCTATTAATCACTCCGGCAGCGCCTAAGTTTTTACAGAACTCGATCTTATCATCGGAAGATACTACTGCGATTGGAATTCCACCAGCAGCTTTAACGATCTGGATAGCCATGGCTCCAAGTCCACCAGCTCCTCCCCAGATCAATACCACGTCTCCCGGTTTTACATCGTTCGGTTTCCAGTGGTGAAGCATTCTGTATGCGGTTGCTCCAACGAGCATGTAAGCAGCTGCTTCTTCCCAAGAAAGATGTTTTGGTTTAGGAAGACATTGGTGGTCTTGGACTTTACAGAACTGTGCAAAGGAACCCCAGTTAGTTTCGTATGCCCAAATTAATTGGGAAGGCGCAAACATAGGATCTTTCCCTTCTTTGACCCAAGGATCGTTCTTATCCCAGATCCCGCAGTGTAGGACAACTTCGTCTCCCACTTTTACATTCTTAACTTCGGAACCTACTTTGTATACGATCCCGGATGCGTCTGAACCACCGATATGGAACTTTTCAGGTTCGCCTTTTTTGTTTCTCGCTCCGATCACATCGACCGGGAATCCGAGACCAGCCCATACGTTATTATAATTGATTCCGGCCGCCATAACTGCAACCAGCACTTCGTCAGGTTTAATTTCAGGAACGTCGATCTCTTCGTGTTGGATAGACTTGATTGGGTCTCCAAAACGCTCTGGTCGGATGACCTGTGCATGCATTTTCTTAGGGACCACTCCTAATGGAGGGAGTTGGCCGATTGGTACGATTTCAGGTGCGCTCATGGGGACCAGAAAACCTAACCGACCGAGGCTTACGAGAAAAAAAACAGTCTTAAACTTGGCTTTCGGGCCTAAGTAAGAAGGATATGATCGACCCTTTCTTCCAAACCTCTGACCCGATCCTCAAAAAATCGCTCTGAGGAAATCGAAAGTATCAAACTATGTAATAGATCCACGAGCAGAGAAAGTTTGAGTTCTGCATTTTTGGCTGGGGGATTACGATCTACGGCCGCATCTAGTAACTTTCTATACTGGGCCCCATAATGATTCGTATATTCTTGGACCAGATTTTCAGGCGCAGAATATACCAAACTAAACGGAAGCTTGGCTCTATCAGGAAACTGTCTCGCTATATCGCAAATTGCTTGGAAGACTGAGACAACTTCTTCTCTTAAACCTTTGTCTTTCACCACTCTGCTTCGGATATCGTTCAATATCATCAAATGAGTGGCGACCAACGCTTTTCTAAATAGGTTTTCTTTGGAATGGAAGTGATGGTAAATGCTAGGCTGCTCCAACCCGCATTCTCTGCTGATCTCTCTCAGAGAAGTTCCGTGGAAACCCTTGCGAGCGAAAGCTATCGCAGCGCCTTCTAAAATTCTCTCACGAGAATTTCTGAAAACTCCGTTTGTGGGGTAGACAGGGCTACCGTCCTTCTTTTTCACCGATCCGACCTCTTTTAGGAGGATTAATCCGGCGAATTTATTTTTTTGTCTGAAGATCGAAGAGATCTCGAAATCGCCGGAAGATCTATCCTTTAGGATAGAAATTTCACTATATTAGCGAAGATATAACAAACGCCAGAATTCCGCAATTCATTAACTTAATGGCATTAGTTATTTAAGTCAATCTTGCTTGAAAGTTAGTCTTATCCGATTGTAATGCAGTTTAGAGATTCAGAACTCTTTTTTAAAAACTTCGAAGTAGTTGTTCAACTCACTTGTACCCGGAAGCCTTCCTTCTGCCCCTGGTTGTTTTTTGCCAGGTGAACCTGGTTGGTTCAGGTTCTGATCTTTCTCTTCTCGCCCGAATGCTGCTGCAGGTGTGTATAATTGACTGCCGAATATCAATTCAAAGTTTGCAACGTTAGACTCTGATTCATCTAATCTGATCTCTACTAAGAAATGATTCTCTCCGAACCTGGCTTCCCATTCATATACGAAAGAAGGTTCTACAAATCCTGTAAACAAAGGAGATAATTTTCTATCTTCACTATCTGATTGGAAGATATGGACCATAACGGATTGGTCCGGATTTTCGTGAGCAAGGCCGACTCCTAACTTACGGACGATCTTTCTGTCCTTACCTTCCGGGAATTGGAGTTTGAAAGATACAGTGTTCCCTTTGAACACTGAACCTGTGAAATGGGATTTTCTATCTACTACGTATCCTCTGTCTTTTAGAGAAACCTTAACTTCTTCTACCAACTTCTTAAATGTAGGAGGTCCTCCTGCTATGGACTCTTTTGAGTTGGCTGGCGGATTTGCCGGAGAAGTTTGAGCGTATAGGCCGGACTGGATCATTAAGAATAAAAACAAAATTAAGGGAAAGAATCCTAGTCGGGGAAGTTCTAATAAAAAAGATCGCATGATTACTAACAGACTAACTCGGATCGTACATTCTCGCCAGATTTTTTCGAAAATAATTCAGAAAATCGAAGAGAATCCCTCGTGAAAAGTGGGAAAAAAACGATAAATTAATTATGCGCCCTGTTCTAAGTAAAAAACTCGGAGGAATCATGAAAAGGAATCTGGGTATTCTTACCTTAGTCTTTGTTTCTATTTCCATTCTGTCCAATTGTGTTTCTCAATCTAAGTACGACGCCTTACAGGCAATGTACGACGAGAAAGCTAGAGATCTTTCCAATTTGGAAAAGGATAAGTCTTCTCTCCAAAGATCCGTAGAAGATATGAAAAGGATCCAAGAAGAAACGGAAAGAAGGATCGCCGATTACAGAAGCTTATTAGAAAGTTTTAAAGGAATGATCGATTCCGGAAAACTTAAGATCCGGATCGTAGATGGAAGAATGGTGGTTATACTTTCTTCCGATATATTATTCCCTCCAGGTTCTGCGAGTTTATCATCCAAAGGAATCGATGCAATTAAGGAAGTCACTGGAATTCTATCTTCTCTTCATGGAAGAAGATTCCAAGTAGAAGGTCATACGGACGACGTGCCCACCGGTATCAAAGGATATTCTAACTGGGAACTTGCATCTGCAAGAGCTTTGACTGTATTGCATACTATGGTGAAATCCGGAATGCCTGAAGAAAGGATCAGTGCAGCTTCCATGGGATCTTCTCGCCCTTCTGTCCCGAATACAAGCGTTGAGAATAGAACCGCGAATCGAAGGATAGAAATTGTTATCGTTCCGGACTTATCTAATCTACCAGGTATTGAAGAATTGCGTAAATTGAGCGAATAGACCAGGGCTAGGATTCGCTTGGCGAATTACAGCACCCTATAAACTATGGTCCTATCCCCTCTTTTTATAAAATTCCCTCGGTCTTTAGGTAGGTTGTATGATCAGCGTTTCGGGTTTATCTCTGAATTTCGGAAAGAAAATTCTTTTTGAAAACGTTACTGTTAAGTTTAAGGAAAACTGCAGATACGGTCTGATCGGAGCCAACGGTTCCGGTAAATCCACTTTTATGAAAATCCTTGCAGGAATGGAACAAGCTGCCGCAGGTTCCGTTGCCATCGACGTAGGAGTCAAAGTAGGTTACTTAAAACAGGACCATTACGAATACGAAAACGAAACAGTATTGAATACTGTGATGATGGGGAATAAGGAACTTTGGACAATCGCCAAAGAAAGAGACGAAATTTATTCCAAACCTGAAATGTCCGATGAGGACGGGATCCGAGTTTCCGAACTAGAGGAAGCTTTCGGAGAGATGGGTGGTTACGAAGCGGAAAGTGTTGCCGGAGAATTATTGGAAGGTTTAGGAATCCCCACAAACATCCATAGTCAGACACTTTCTTTTTTAACAGGCGGATTTAAACTTAGGGTATTACTCGCTCAGGTTCTATTCCAAAAACCTGATGTTTTACTTTTGGACGAGCCTACTAACCACTTGGATATCAAGACGATTCATTGGTTGGAATCTTTCTTATTGAACTATAAGGGAGTTGTTATTGTTATCTCCCACGACCGTCACTTTATCAACTCTGTTGCTTCTCATATTTGCGACTTAGATTATCAAACGATGACTGTTTATCCTGGAAACTACGACGAGTATATGGAAGCTTCTCAAGCTGCCAGAGAAAGAGCTCAATCTGATAATAAAAGATCAAAAGAAAAAATTGCAGAATTACAAGAGTTCGTAAGCAGATTCAGCGCTAACGCTGCAAAATCCAAACAGGCAACTTCACGTCAGAAGATGATCGAGAAGATCAAAGACAATATGACGGAGATCAGGCCTTCTTCCAGATTATTCCCTTATATCGTTTTCAAAATGAAACGAGTTCTCGGAAAGGATGTGATCCTTGCGGACAATATCACAAAAGCCTACGAAGATCGAGTGATCTATAAGGATTTTACGATCAATATCACTAAAGGTGAGAAGATCGCGATCATCGGAACCAACGGTGTCGGAAAAACGACTCTCTTAAAAACTCTGATGAAACAAATCGAGCCGGATTCAGGTAGTGTAGCATTTGGGGATTCTGTTGAGGCGTCTATTTTCCCTCAAGATCATAGAGAAGGGATCGGAGAAGATGCAGATTCCATTATAGAATGGTTATATAGATATGCTCCTCCGGGAACTGAGATGGAAGAGATCCGAGCTGTTTTGGGAAGAATGCTTTTTAGCGGGGACATGGCTAAAAAACCTACTCAAGTTCTTTCCGGAGGAGAAAAGTCTAGGATTATTTTAGGAAAGATGATCATGGCCCAGGATAATCTCCTGGCTTTGGATGAACCTACAAACCACTTGGATTTGGAATCTATCGAATCCTTGAACTACGCACTCACTAAATTTGAAGGAACGATCCTATTCGTTTCTCATGACAGGGAATTCATAAGTTCGATTGCAACCAGAGTTCTGGAAGTTACCACAGAAGGTATCCGAGACTTCAAAGGAACTTACGAAGATTTCTTAGAAAGAGAAGGCCAGGAATTTTACAAACGCCTGGCAGGTGGACCTGTTCTTACAGAAGCGGAATAAGATCGCTTATATTTATACAAAAGTTTCATTCGAAACATATTCAGTTTTGTGAATATGTTTTCAGATATTTTACTAACTCCTCCAATGCATGTTTTCGATGAGAAACTGAATTCTTTTTTTCATCCGAGACTTGGGAAAAATGAGCGGAGAAGGGCGGGTAATAAAAAATAGGATCGTATCCGAATCCATTTCCGCTGGTATCATAAATATCAGAGATGAGTCCAGGGCATTCTCCTTCGAAAGTAAATTCTCCTTCCGAAGAGACTAACGCAATCACGCATACGTATTTTGCGTTGCGATTCTTTTCCCCTTTCATTTTTTCCAAGAGAAGTCTTGCTCTTCCTTCGTCGTCTAAACCTTCTCCGCCGAAACGAGCTGAATAGACTCCAGGTTCTCCCCCTAAAGCTTCTACACAGATTCCTGAATCGTCTGCTAAGGAAGGAAGTTTAGAAAGAGAGTATAATTCCCTGGCTTTGAGAAGTGCGTTCTCAGTAAAAGTTTTACCAGTTTCTTCCGGACCGAAATCGATCCCTAACTCCTTCGGGGTGGATAATGTGAACCCTAAAGGAGAAAGGATGGCTCGAATTTCGCGAACTTTATGAGAATTGTTGGAAGCTAAAGAAAGGGATTTCAATTTCCCAATTTGAACTCGTCAAAAGCATCTTCAATTGTAGGAAGAACTTTGAACACTTTGTCCAACATTGTGATCTCGAATAGTTGGAGAAGATCGTCGTCGTTCACTACGATGATGATGTCTCCTTCTGCGGAGTTGAACTTTTTTTTGTAGGAGACTAGGATCCCTAATGCAGTTGAGCAAATATGACTCACCTCTGTAAGATCGATTATGATCTTAGGAGAAGGTTCGAAATTATGGTCGCTCAGATTGCGGTCCAGTTCCTCGCTGTCGGATTGCAGAATGGATCCGGAAATTTTGATGATGTGGATGTCGCCTTGAACCGTTATTTCCATGTGGGTAACGAACCTTGTGTGCATATTCGATTTTTTTATAGCAAGCAAAAAACGCCCTTTCACGAACTTCTTTGCTCTCTTCTTCCCCAATAATTTTGGAAAAAGAAAGGAATGGGCGCTTTTTCGGGACATTCTCCCGAAAAAGCTTCGTTTATGTCCCTATTAGTTGAGCTGTATCAAGTCCGTGTTTTGATTTTAGGACTGTGAGACCTTCTGCAATTGCTCGCTGAAAACTTGAGAAGTCATCTTGACTTTGTACTTTGCGATCAATTTATCTTTGAGGATCGCAAACGGTTTTTCAGTGACCAAATGATAGAAATACGCAAAGAAGAAAACTGCAAGCCCGACTGGAATGGTATAGAGCAAGAATTCGTGCTGCTCTAATTTTTTATCCGCAAAAAGTAATCTTCTGGAAAGAGGTGTCATCACAACGATATGGATGATATAAGCACAGTAAGATAATTTTGCAAAAGGAGAGAAACCTTTCCAAGAAAGGAATTTTCCGATCGGGTCTCCTTTTCGCATGGAGAGAATAAAAATCCCGATCCACAATAATGCAAAACTTGGGAACCGAATAATCTGATGAAATCCCATTTTGAATTCATCCACTAATGCAGTATATGTAAAGAGTCCGATCCAAAGTCCCGCATGTAAATAATTCGCCCAAGGTCCTAATTGAAGTGCCTTCTCGACCCATGATTTATGGAAATTGAATATATATGCGAATATGATCCCGTATAAAACCGAATCTATATGTCCGTGGAACGGGTAATAGATATTAGCATTGTATAGATCTACACTTTGAGAACCGGTCGTCTTTAGGACTATGGTATACATAAAGATTGCACGATAGATCAAAGGGATAGAGGTAAGAATAATTAAAAATCCTAATCTAAAACGTTTCGGAACATATCTAAAAATAACTAAAAGAAAGATTGGGAAAGCGATATAGAATTGTTCTTCTAAAGAGAGAGACCAACCGTGAAACATGGTTCCCTTAAAATAATCGGAAAGATAGAGAAAGTCGAACCAGATCTTACTTTTGGCTGCTTCGATTTGGATAGCAAATTCAGGAGGAGTGCTTTTTAGAATAATCGGGATAAATATGAAATATTGCAATATTAGAAAAATATAAAACGGAGGAAATATCCTTAAGGAACGTTTTAAATAGAAAAACTTCCAGTTAATTGTGCCCTTAGATTCCAATTCTGCAAACAGAGGGCTTGCGATCAGAAATCCGCTCAATGGGAAGAATAGATCTAAACAAACAGATCCATTATTTAAGAAGTTTCTTAAGTATGGGTCTATATCCGGAATAAAGGTATAAACAGTCCGGTACATATGCCCGTAGATCAGCATAAAAAAACCCAAGGTTCTTGCCCCGTTAAAAGGTGCGATTTCCCTTTCGTCAGGTCTAAAAATTCCCAGGAAATATTCTTTCATTCAATGATCCTTACTATAGTGGATTTATAATGAAAAGAGTTCTTATTTAGAATTTGAAACTCTTCACTTTCTTTTTCTGGCGTTTCTAATGTGATTGTAATTGCCGGTTCCGAGTCGAGACATCGGAAAGATTTCGGAACTAAAAAATGCCATTCTTCATTTAAGCAGGAATTATATCCTTCTCTGGTTAATTTTAGGAGAATTCCTAAACTAAGATCCCCTTGTCCGAAATCTTTAGGATCAGATTTCCAACGAATTCTGTATTTATTCTCTTTTTGAGGAGATATCGAGGTTACGAATTTTTCAGGCCTATCATCATATTCAAACTCCGTATTTTTCCCATATATGGCAATGCAGAGAAATATTATAGAAATGAAATATATTTGGAAGTTTCTGGCATCCGGAAATTCTAATTTGGATAAAATGATCTTTAGATTTAAATAATAGAGAAGTCCTGCCAAAATATAGGTGAACCAATAGATATGGGAGATCTGCCCACCCTTCATCTTGAACGCACCAAATAACGTAATGAAGAACGCCCAGATCAGGATTTTGAGCAAAGATCTATCGAATTCTTGTAATTTATTCTTCCAGAAACTTGGAATTCCGAACAATATACCTACAATTAAAAGTGCGGGGACCTGTTTAGGAATACTAAGTGGAAAAATGTAATAAGACAAAACATATTGTAATGTAGGACCTAATTTATGAAAGGTAGAATTTTTAAGCGCTAGCCCTATTATCTTACTTAAGTTTCCCGGAGAGTTGGTGAATTGTTCTATAAGCGGAGGGATCCAGCAGATGATCGTGAATGTTGCCGCAAGAAGAATGTTTAATCCAAACTCTTTTGTTTTGTACTGAGAGAGTCCTTTGTTCTTATAAAAATAAAAACATCCGACTGCAAACATCGGAACGATAAAGGAAATCCCTACAATCTGATTTTGAACAATGATATTCGCACAAACTACAACCCAGAAAAAATTTCGGATAGAACCTTGCGAGAAATCGGTTAAAGAGAGGATCAACACTAAGGTAGGTAAAAGAACTACACCGGGGCCCCAGATATTTGAAAAAGCATTCGGTAGAAGTGGAGTTAAGCCTAAGACCAACGAAGTAAATAATAGAACTAGAGATCTGTTTTCCTCTAATTTTGTATGAAGAATTCTTAATCCTATCAGAAGGAAAAAAAGATTATAAAGAATGATCCCAATTGAGTGGGCTCCGTGAGGAGATTTCACGAAGAAAAATATTTTTTCTGCAAGAGCCAGATAATAGAATACTATAGGCCCTGGATGATTTACTAAAAAGCGGGAGTATGCTCCTAAACTTTCCTCCAATTTTCCCGCTTTCCAGATCTGGAGAGCGTTTGCGGCATAATCTCCGGTTTCTTGGTATGGTTGGCTAAAGAATCCAGGATTTGCTAATAGATATGCTAGGCAGAATACGATCGGGAAAAGTAGATATAGTGGAAGTTTTTTTATAGAAGATGTTTGCATGAATCGGAGAAGAGTAGGTTGGCCGATATTTCCAGTAAGCTTCTCTTTTTCGCTTCCTAGGTCAAGTAGATTCCTTTTTAGAACGTGCTTTATGCAAAGAAGGAGAGCTTATAAAGAACCTTAAATAATTTATGTTGGAATTCCGACAAATCTAAGAAGTCCTATAAAATTTTGGAAATAAATTACGCTTGATCCGAGTCGGATCGTTACTC
Organism: Leptospira andrefontaineae; assembly: GCF_004770105.1. Lineage (NCBI taxonomy): Bacteria > Pseudomonadati > Spirochaetota > Leptospiria > Leptospirales > Leptospiraceae > Leptospira > Leptospira andrefontaineae. Next base: position 293,206 of record NZ_RQEY01000016.1, read on the forward strand.
TAAGCTTCCGGGACGCTTTTCTGCACTAATCAATGGATCCGTTATTTTTTAACTTTTACTCTTTCGGTTCGATCTTAATCGTTCTGTACTTTCTGTATGCCGGTTTCTTCTTTCTTACGATTAAAGAGAGAAGTATGGCCGCCTTTCATTTGGGAATCTGTGCTTTAACCACAGTTTTCCATAATATAGGATATTTCTGGGGATTTATCTCATTCGAAGAAAGTACAATCCATCATAGGATCATTGCTGTTGCAGGACCATTAATGAGTTTTACTCAATTAGTCGGGTTCTTTATCTATTTCCCTGAGCCAAGAAAGAAAGGTATCTTGCCTGGTTTGATCTTCTATTGGCTTCTTTATTTAGGAGTATTATTAGTCACAGGATATTATGTTTATATTAGCTGGGATGCCCCTCGATCTTTCGTGCCAGGTAGTCACTATTGGGATTATGAGGTCCATGTATTTTACAGTTATTTTATATATGTAATTTTATTCTACGAAGTAAGTTATCTAGTGATCGGTATTTGGAAGGCGATCATAGAAACAGGAAAAGAGAGAAGGTCCGTAATTTATATTCTTCTTAGCTACGCTGTGATCACGGTAGTTCCGGGAATTTTAAACGCACTCAGTCGGAACGGAACCGTTGCACGAGCAACGTATCAACAATCCTTTAACCTGGGAATGGTAACTGGAATGTTCCTGATCATGATCGTGTATGTCAACGCTACTAAAGAAAGAACTACGATCTTAAATCGTATTATTGGAATTTCTTTAGCTACATTCTTCGTATGTTATCAATTAGTAGGTTATTCAATCCTGAACGGATATGAAAGGACCTACGATGATATGAAAAGAAGAGATAGTTCCATTGCTGTTCAGGAGCAAAAAGATCCGCAAGGCCTCGCATATATAGTTTCCTTTGATCCGGAAAAAAATGAGTTTCGACCGGAAAGAGGGAATAAAGACCCTAGATTCAAAAAGGAAGATGAGTTAGAAGTTCGCTTTTTTAGAGAAAAACAAAAAATCTCCAATTTAGGGAGTTTGCCTGCAGGGGAAAGATTGGAAAGAACGGAGAATATCCTGGAAACTTCTCCGAATGATTTTAAAGCTTACGCCGCCGGAATCCGTGCATTTCTGAAATCGAAGAATAATGAAACGGTAAAAGATTCAGATATAGAAGATTATTTCCGAGGTATATACGGAAAACTGAATATTATAAGAAATAAATACTCGAGGCTTCCTGATCGTAAAAAACAAAAATCGATCGAAGGGTTGCTTGTTTCGGCTGATATTGGATTGTCCGAAACCTTGGCCTATGTGAAACAATCCGCAATTACAGCGGTAAATTCAGATAAATCTTCAGAGCAGGTCTCAAAGATCGTGCTTAATTCTCTGGCCCCAATTCATTTCGCAGGAGAGAGGATTTATAGAGGCACCAGAGTTTATTCTACTTCCGACCCTAAACCTGTAATGTATTTATCTTATTATTTTGTTCCGAATACGAACGGAAAAATTTATGAGGTAGGATTCGAATATAAGGATTATAGAACATTCCATCATGATCCAAGTTTTATTTTAGTAGCCTCCATGGTTTTGACATTCTTCGTGATCGTAATTGGATTTAGATTCTTCTTCCAAAATGCGATCGTAGTTCCTATGGATGAAGTAGTCGTTGGACTAACCGAAGTAAATTCAGGAAATTTAGATTATAGACTTACTCCACGTGTTGAGGACGAGATCGGATTTATCGCCAGGTCTTTCAATAAAATGGCGAGAAGTATCCAAGCAGCCAGAAAAAGACTCGAGCAATATGCTGATGAACTAGAAGAAAAGGTAAAAGATAGAACCAAAGAATTAGAAAAAACTTTGGAGGAAGTAAATGAGCTCAAGCAGCAACAGGATGGAGATTACTTCCTTACTTCACTTTTGATCAAACCTTTAGGTGCAAATAAAGCAGCATCAGAAAATGTTAAAGTAGACTTTCTAATAGAGCAAAAGAAAAAATTCAGCTTCAGAAGATTTAATGATGAGATTGGTGGGGATATGAATATCTCAAACCAGATCACACTCAGAGGACAACGTTATATAGTATTCTTAAATGCTGATGCAATGGGAAAATCCATGCAAGGAGCAGGGGGTGCTTTAGTTTTAGGGGCGGTATGCGAATCCATCATTGAGAGGACTCGGATCGTAGAATCCATGAAGGAACAGTCTCCCGAACGATGGCTGAAAAACGCATTTATAGAATTACATAAGGTATTCGAAAGTTTCGAAGGTTCTATGCTTGTTTCCTCGGTGATCGGGCTGATAGATGAAAATTCAGGAACATTATATTATATTAATGCAGAACATCCTTGGACTGTTCTGTATCGAGACGGAAAAGCAGGCTTTATAGAACAAGATCTTATGTTCAGAAAATTGGGAACTACTGGAATGGATGGAAAAATTTCAGTAAAAACATTCCAATTATTGCCTGGCGATGTGATTATTGCGGGCTCAGACGGAAGGGATGATATTCTCATCGGAAATGATGAAGAAGGCGCAAGGATCATAAACGACGATGAAAAACTTTTTCTGAGACTAATTGAAGAAGGAAAAGGAGAACTTTCTAATATATACGGCTCGATACAACAAGTTGGTTCATTGACCGATGACTTATCTTTAGTCCGGATTTCCTTCAAAGAAGAAGGTGGAATTGAAAGGATTAGAGAGAAGGAGAAGATCCGGCAACTTCTTCGGAAAGCAAAAGAGAAATCGCAAGATAAGAATATTAAGGAAGCATTATCTTTATTAGAAGAGGCGGACTCACTAGACAATCGTCTACCTGAGGTAAAAAAAGGATTACTTAAGTATCATATTCGATTAAAGAATTATTCCAAGGCCGCACAATTTGCAGAAGAATATTTGAATATTCGTCCAGTGGACAAAGAAATACTATTTATTGCTTCTTATGTAGCGAGAAGAGCAAGGCAATTCCAAAAAGCTCAAGATTTCGGCGAAAGGTTACTCTTGAGAGAACCTGATCATGTTAGAAATTTAATCAATTTGACTAGGATCTCAATCGCTTTAAGAAATTATGAAAGAGCAAAATACCTTTTGAGAGAAGCTCAAAGAATAGAGCCGGAAAATTCTCAGGTTCTGAAGATCAGACAAGCCTTAGATAAAATTTAAATCTTTCGATCTAATGTGACTTAATCAAGAGGTTAGAGGTCGTAATCGGTTTAGGAAATTAATTTTGTCCAAACTGTGTAAATATCTTGCAAAATGAGGTCAAAAAATTTAAAATACGCGGATCAAACATGAAACAAAATTAAAAGATTAGAAACTTTTAATCTATGTTTTTCCTTATCATGCTTTCATATGATTCTAAACTAAGATTCGGAGTTGTTGGGATAGGTTTTTTAGGCCTATTGATCGGCGTTTCTTCTTGGATCAGCAATAGGAATCTAACTCAATCCAAAGATTGGGAATCTCATACTTTCAGTGTTCTTTCTCGATTGGAAAGTTTAGCTTCTTCCGTAAAAGAAAGTAAGATCCGTTTTTTACTCTTTTTAGCCTCCGGAAAAAAAGAGGACCTGGAATATTATAAAACTGAAAAACAGAATCTTTTCTTCAAAATGGGTGAACTGAAATATATCACCAGGGATAATACTCTCCAACAGGCGAGCCTTTTAGAATTAGAAAAATTACTTACTAAAAAGGAAGAATTGGTCCAGAAGATAGGCCATTTTACTTTCAAGAACAAAGAAACTAATACTGAAAACGCAATATTAGAGAATGAGATTGATCGCCTAATTGAGAAACTCAAAGAAAAAGAGGTCTCACTTCTTTCCGAAAGAGTTCACGATTCTAAAATCAAAGAGAAGATTACCGATTGGATCCTGTTCCTATCTATCTCCTTTAATATATTGATCTTAGCGGTACTTTATAGATTCTTAAAGAAAGAATCAGATCGTAGAATAGAAGCAGAAAACGTTCTTTTTGAGAAAAATAACCTTCTGGAACATACACTTTCCGAAAAGGAAGAGTCTTATAAGGAAATATTAATGATCAAGTCCGCCTTGGACTGCGCTTCTAGCAATATTATGATTGCGGATAACGATCTGAATGTGGTCTACACAAACCGTTCCGTCGTGAATATGTTCCAAGCTGCAAAGGAGAATATTCGTAACGAGTATCCGGATTTTTCTCCTGAGGCATTGCTTGGATCTTGTATAGATTCCTTTCATTCTCATCCGGAAAAACAAAGATATATACTTTCTACATTTACCAATACTTATAAAAGTTCCATTTCAATCGGCGGGAGACAATTCAATTTGAGTGCGGATCCTGTGATCGGTTCTTCCGGAGAAAGACTCGGGAGTGTAGTGGAATGGCTGGATGTAACCGAAAGAAATCTAAGAGAATTCCAGATCAACCAACTGAACCAAGATCTCGAAGAGAATATTCGAAAATTAGAATATGCAAATCGGGAGTTGGAAGCATTTAGTTATTCCGTTTCTCATGATTTACGAGCTCCTATCCGAGGAATAGACGGATTTACCAAGATCATGTTGGAAGATTATTCCGCAGTTTTGGAGCCGGAACCTCTTAGGCTTTTGAATGTGATCGCTACCAATTCCAAATTTATGGGGCAATTGATAGATGACCTGTTGGCATTCTACCGTGTGTCTAAACTGGAGCCGAAATCGGATTCTATAAATATGAAACATATGGTTTCCGATTCGATAGAGATCATCAATCAGGAATACGGGTCCAGAAGCCCGATCGTGGAAATTTCAGAACTCCCTCCCGTAAAGGGGGATGCTTCTATGCTAAAGCAGGTTTGGTTGAATCTGATCTCAAACGCATACAAGTATTCATCCAAATCGCAAAATCCTTTTGTTGAGATAGGTTTTTTAAATGGAGAAGGAAACCGAACATTCTTCGTAAAAGATAATGGAGTCGGTTTTGATGATCAATATTCTCATAAACTTTTCAAGGTATTCCAAAGATTACATTCCAACGAGGAATTCACAGGGACAGGAATCGGACTTGCGATCGTAGATAGGATCGTTCAAAGACATGGCGGAAAAGTTTGGGCAGAGGGAAAGATGGGACAAGGTGCCACATTTTATTTTACAATACCGAGCAAGGACTAGAGAAAAATGAATCAATCGGGAAACTATGATATACTTTATGCGGAGGATAATCCGAACGATGCAGAACTTACTTTGAGGGGTTTCAGAAAAAATAATTTAGTAAATCAAGTCTTTCATGTCAAAGATGGAGAGGAAGCTCTAGAATTCTTGTTTTGCAGAGGGAGATACGAAGGCAGAGAGTCGGGCGGAAAACCTTTATTCATATTATTAGATCTAAAAATGCCAAAAGTGGACGGTCTCGAGGTGCTAAGAGAGATTAAGTCCGACGAAAAATTAAGAACGGTCCCTGTAGTAATGTTAACCTCTTCCGCAGAAGAGAAAGATATAGTAGAAAGTTATAAACTAGGCGTAAACAGTTATATAATTAAACCTGTTGAATTTGAAAAGTTAATCATAACAGTATCTGAAATTGGACAATATTGGTGTATATTAAATAAATCGGTGCATTAACATGAAGACGCTAAAGTTCCTTTTTTTAGAAGATTCTTCTACCGATCTAGAGCTTATCCAAAGGGAATTGAAAAGGGGAGGAGTAGAGTATATTCCTGTCCATGTTCAAGATAGAGATGAATACCTAAAGGCAATCGAAGACGAGAAGCCTGATTTTATTTTTTCGGACTACTCACTTCCTAATTTTGATGGATTATCGGCATTAACCATCGCCAAAGAACAATGTCCTAGTACTCCTTTTATATTCGTTTCAGGAACATATGGAGAAGACGCAGCTATCCAAACTCTGACTAGAGGAGCAACTGATTACGTTCTAAAAGACAGATTAGTTAAACTTGTTCCCGCTTTAAGAAGAGCGATTCGAGAAATAGAAGAACATAAGGCTTTAAGAAGAGCAGAACAAGAGAAGTTCGAAATAGAAGAACAACTCAGACAAAGTCAGAAAGTAGAAGCGATGGGATTTTTGGCGGGAGCAATGGCCCATGAGATCAATAATCCTATCATGGCGATCATTGACTATGCACAGTTAATCTCTAAAGGAGAAATGGATATAGATAAGGCCCAAAAGATCGCTTCTAAGATCAAACAAGAAGGGGAAAGAATTTCCGTAATGGTAAAAGATTTATTAAGATTTGCCAGACAGGAAAAAGGAACCTTCGAGCCCGTAAGCGTTTTTGCTTTAATATCCAAGACACGTTCTATTGCAGAGCAGAGATTAAAGATGAGCCGTATCCAATTGGATTTGGACGTGCACACTAATCTTCCTTCCGTAATGTGTAAGGAGGGACAAATACTCCAGGTCCTTTTAAATCTAATTAATAACGGAATAGATGCATTAAACCAACGTTATCCGGAATACGATGAGAACAAAAGAATGACCATCTCCGCAAAACCGGAAGAAATTGGTGGTAAACCTTGGGTAAGGATCACTGTAGAAGATTTGGGTTCAGGGATTCCTCAGGAAATCGGTAAATCCATCTTTAATACATTCTTTACTACTAAAGGAGTAGATAAGGGAACTGGGCTCGGACTTTCTGTTAGCCTTGGTATAGTGAAAGAGCATGGAGGTTTTCTTTCCTTCGAAAGTTCTGCCAATGAATACACCAGATTTTTCCTAGATTTGCCCGCAGTCTAACAGTGATTTTTGGACCTTCTTTGTAATTTTTTTGTCAAATAATTATCTACGAATGGTTATACTAGATGATGGAATCGACTGAATATACAAACTTAGTTTCGGAAAAACCTTTTGCCGATCTAGACTTAAGAGTCGGTAAAGTAATTGGTTTTGAATTACTTCTCGATCATGGGGAAAAAGCTTACAGATTGATCTTGGATTTCGGTGAGAATATAGGAGTCCGTAAATCAAGTGAGCCTATACTTTCTCTTGGAGAAGAAAAAGATTTCTTGGGCAAACAAACACTTTGTGTGATGGACTATCCCTCTGCTCATATTGCAAGAATGAGAGCCCAAGCTTTATTCTTAGGCTTTGTAGAAGAAGAGGAAGAGTTCAGTAAAACTGACGCGATCAGCTTCGTCCAGCTAGCCTGTTAATCAAATCTTAAATATTCAGGAGCCGTTCTGGCTTCTGAATATATGATTTCGCCTATCTTTCCCCTTGACGGCCCGCAGTTTTTACGTATAGTGAGGCGGCGCTTTACAGTTAAGAATCTAAAATATGCCATACAAACCAACAGAACCCAGCATGAAGTTGGGAAAATTCGCAGTTTCATTCGCAAGAGATACTTCTCTCGGTGTATTATCGGGAGTTAAATCTGCACTCACAGGTTCATTCGAATGGTGTGCGAAAAGTTTATCCCAAATTTCGGAAACACCTACAGTAAACGGAACCAGACTTGGAGAATTTCTGAAGGATGCAGGAAGATCTTTGGGGGAAGCAGGAAGTAAAACGGAAGAAGGTTTATCTAAAGCGTTCGAATCTACTGCACAAGCAATGCATACCGCATTAGAAGCATTGAGTGATACGGAATCTTTAATACAAAGAAAGGTATTCGAGAATATTTCCGTTTCTAGCGTAGTGGGAGAATCTTTTGCAGGAATGATCACTACTTCCGAGATCCAAGCATCTTTTCGTTTAGATGGAAAAGATGTAAGTCCAGAAGATGTATTGGCAGATTGGAAAAAATCCGGATCTAAAAAACCGATCCTCTGTGTCCCTGGCCTATTTTGTGACGAAGGGCTTTGGATTAAAAATGGAGAACCATCTTTCTCCGAAATTCTGATTAAAGAAAATTATTATCCTTTTTATCTTAGATTCAATCCTGGAGCTCATATTTCGGAGAACGGATCCAAACTTCTGGAATTAGTAAGAAAGGTTCTGGAAGATCCTGAACTAAAGAATAAAAAATTAGATGTGGTCTCATATAGTCAAGGTGGTCTTGTTTTTAGAAGCGCTCTTTATTCTTCTAAAAAAGAAGGAAATCCGCTTTCTTCTAATATTCAAAAAGTATTATTTATAAGTTCTCCGGACGGAGGATCCTATATTGAAAAAGTAGGATTCTGGTTGGGTCTTGGAGCTGAGGCTTTACCTGTGTTTCCTGTACAGTTAGTCGGTTATATAGGAAACCAAAGAAGTGAAGCAATGAAGGATCTTTCTCACGGAATTATTCGAGAAGAAGATTGGAAAGAAGGAACACATCTAGGTAGATACGGAAAAGATAAATATTTCGGAGAGCTGGACGATGTGGATGCTTACCAAATCTACAGTTTTGTTTCGGAAGAAGAGGGTGATTGGTCTTCTTGGATCGGAGACGGCATTGTAGAAAAACCAAGTCTTACTTTGTTTAGCGATTCTGTCTTTCGTAAGAAGCCCAATCCTGAAACTAGAGTTAAGATCTTAAAAGGTTTATCTCATTATCAGATCATGCCTTCTCCTGAGTTGAGAGAATATTTCTTAAAGATCTTCCTAGGAAAGTAAGGCTTTTATTTTACCCAACCCTTCTTTTTATAATCTTCGTATCCTAATTTTAAGGCGTCTTTGATTTGAGAGAGAAGGAGCGGGTCGTTCTTCTTTATATAAAAACAACTTTTACCTTTTAAACATTTCAGAAGTTCTTGTGGTAAGATTTTTTTTAATCCGGGCTCAGAATACACAGGCATAAAATAAAATCCCACATATCCTTTTTGAACGAGTGCGCCTGCGAAATAAACTTCGGGCTTTTTTTTGCCGTTTACTTCGATTTCCATCTCGCTAACCAAACCGTATTGGCCTTTAGAATCTCCCCATTCTTTAAGAGTTCCCTTTATATACGGTTTCATCAGCTTCTTAATCTCATTAAAAATCGGAACTAGTTCAGGTTGTCCCGGAGATTTGTCTTCATATTTGATCCCTCGTTTAGGGGAAGAGTTTGTCCTTGTGGACTTCTTCTTGGCTGGCATGTTTCGCATTTTGGGGACTTTCTTCCAATGAAACAAGTTGTTTTCATGCGATAAATTTAAAGAAAAACGAACCATTGCGATTATATATGAGTTATGGACTTATATTCTTTTGAATTTATATTAAATAAATTTAATATATGAGCGGCTGCTCACTTAACTCTGTTTGTTTGTGGTCCCACTAATTCATTATTAAGCTTTAAATAACGATCGTTCTTCATAAAAAGAAACATATATAAGCCGCTTATAAGAAGAAGCTTGTTACAAGTTAAGCCTTCGAAATATTATGCATCCACAGAAGTAAAAAAGGTGAATGGAAATATGAAGAGAAAATTAATCATGCTTACCGTTTTGCTGATAAGCTTGTCTTCGACTAGTTTGTTTGCGAGTAGGGGAGCAGTAACTGAAAGTCCGATCGATATATTCGAAAAGTCTGCGGAAGCAAAATCACTTGCTGTGCAAAGACAAGTGCAAGTAGCGGCAAACCTGCCGGTGCACAAGGCTTTGTTTTATGGCACACATAACTCCTATAATAGCAAAGCGTATGCAGGACCTTTCTTTTCTTACGCTTTCCCGAACCAACAGGTTTCTATTACTGACCAGTTGAGATTGGGAGCTAGGTTTATAGAATTAGATATTCATTATTATTTGAGCACGAATTTCAAAAATGATTTCTTACTTTGCCACGCTAAATCCGACGATATTGGGTGTAACGTATTCGATCGTCCTGCGAGCAAAGGATTAGAGGAGATTCGCAACTGGATTTCTTCTCCTCAAAACAGAAACGAAGTTCTGGTACTTTATTTTGAGGATTATCTGGATGGAAGACAAGATGAGTTCTTGGGAATCGTTAGAAGTTACCTAGATCCATATCTATACAGATATAGCGGTTCTTGCGAAGACATTCCGAGCGCTGCAAATATGCCTAAACTCAAAGACATCGTTTCTTCTAATAGAAGGATCTTGATGATGAGCAACGGTTGCTATGGCGGAGTTTGGAATCAATACTCAAAAAGGATTTTCTTCGGAAGTAATACAATTAGCCCTAAAGCTTTCCAAGGTTATCCTAGCTGTAACTGGTCTAGAAGTGTATATGATAACACTATGACTCGTGTTTTCAATGATAGCACCAACTACTTTGGTATCTATGATGGTGTGAAAGAAAGTGGAGTATTCACAAATGATAATATTGCTCAGATGTTATCTTGTGGCATCAGCGTATTCGGGATAGATCAATTCAGCCCCGACTTTGCAAAACAAGGACTTTGGTCTTGGGATAACGCAGAACCAAACGATTATGGTGGAGCAGAAGACTGTTTACAGATCGTAGGAAGTGGACGTTGGAACGATAACAAATGTTCCAATAGCTATCGTTATGCTTGTAAAGATGGAAGCGGAAACTGGGCAATCACGGATGCTTCTGGAAATTGGGCAAATGGAAAGAGTGCATGTTCTGCTAGAGGCTGGAACTTCTCTTCTCCTGTAACTCCATATGAAAACAAGAAACTCCAAGAGGCAAAAAATGCTAAGGGAGTTTCAGAAGTATGGGCAAATCTTACCGACCAATACTCGGAAGGATACTGGGAAGCCGGAAGATAATCTAATATACTTTCTGCTTTAAGGTAAAAACGGGATCTTCGAGGAATCGGGGTCCCGTTTTTTTATTTTTAGGCCAAATTCACCGGAATTTTATCGTCGACTTAAACATTATAAAAACGGATGATTTACGAAGAATAAAAGTTTTAGCCGGCCTTTTTGGGGGCTCTCCGGCGCTTGGTTAAGGAAACGTTTCAGATTTATGATCCAATCTTTCTTTAAAATTTTATTTGCGGAAGATAACGAAACTTCTGCCGAATTGCTCATTCATTTTTTGGAAAGGTTCAATTTCGAAGTGGACCATGTCGTAGATGGAATGGCAGCTGAACTTAAATTAAGAAAAACCAAATATGATTTTATCCTCTTGGATAATATGATGCCCGTACTTTCGGGGGTCCGCCTAGCAAGTAAGGTCCCTGATCTGAATAAAAATACCCCCATTGTCTTCTTAACTGCTAGCAACGAAAAAGAAGAGGTCATGGCTGCAGCACATAGTAAACAACTTGTAGGTTATATTCTCAAACCTTTTGATCCAGAAAAACTTTTACAAAAGATCGTTTCGGTACTGAAAATCCCGGAAGATATGCTTGTGGACAAAAAGAAATATCCATTCTCGATTGAAAGGACCCAAAACGTATCTTACGGAAATGGAGTGAAACTCATCGGTTGTCCTTTCCAAAAAAATGCGGAGAAGATCGCCCAAGAGATCGCATTTGTTCTGAAGGAACTCCCCGGAGTTCGTAAGTTCTTCATCGAAGTGGGAGAAGAATTCTATTATCACAAAAGAGCCCAGGAAATCCTGGCCTCCCTAGTGACCCGTCTGGCTTCTAAATACGAGATAAGGGAAGAAGATATTCTCATACTTTCTCCTTAATTTTTTTGGAACCGACTTTTTAGGCTCCGGTCCCAGGAGCATAAAGAGGAGAAATGAATGTTTCGCAAAATTACGAAAATAACCGCGATTTTGTTGGTGCTGGGGACTACCGCCCTACTGACTCAAGGCTGCCATCATAAATGGATGTCTCATGAGAAAAGAGCCAATTATATCGTCAAAAAACTTAAATCAGAATTGGATCTAACTGATACACAAGCAGCTGCCCTTGATAAAATAAAAGAGGACGTGCTTGCAAAACGTAAAGAGCTAAAGATGGGCGGACACTTCCTTCCTAAGGAAGCAGTAGAAGAACTTCGTGCTGACAAATTGAATCCTGAAAAATGGAACAAACTGGGCGAAGAAAGAGAAAAAAAGATCGCAGCTCTTAGAGTATTTTTCACCAAAAAGGCAGTGGATTTCCACGCGATATTAACTCCCGAACAAAGAGGGAAACTGGCGGATCTAATCCTTAAGTTCCAGAGTAAATTCGATAAGGAAGACGAGGATTAATTTCCAAAGTCTTTCGGAGGTAAAATGGGAGAGGCAGAATTTTCCCGCTTCGTAGAAGAAACCAGGGAGATCGTCTTAGCGGCGATCTCCCGTTACTTGTATGAACGCTTTGCATATGCGATAGATGATGTCGCACAGGAAACATATCTTCGCGCTTATAAGGCATTACAAAAAGGTCAATTTAGGGGAGACTCTAAGCTGACCACTTGGTTATACACAATCGCTAGGAACGAATCCATTCGTATGAATGAAAATCTAGTTAGGGAAGAAACCAAGGCGGAGAAAGCCGGAAAAAGATCGGAAGAAGATTCCAGAAGTTTCGCTTTTGATAAAGAACTCCCGGAGGATAGAGAAGATCTTCCTACTTGGGAAAAAGCAAAACTTTGGATTGGCAATCTTCCCGAAGCGTATAGAAGTGTGATCCAATATTATCTTTCCGGATATTCCGAAAAAGAGATCGCAGAAGTTCTGGGAGTTCCTGCGGGAACGGTAAAATCCAGAGCGGCTAGAGGAAAGGAAATGTTGCGAAGAATGCAGAACTCCGAAAAAAGAGAAGGAGGAGAAGTATGGGGAAAATATTAAAAGATTGTCTACCAATGAAGGAAGAGATCGAAAAAAGAAAATCAGATCCGAACTGGTCTAAAAATTTAGCTTCTTGTGTGATCGATAGATACACAAAAGAAGAAAGTTCTAAAAAGTTGGTCCAGTTCCCGATCAGAAATGTATTAGCGGCCGCGGCTGCACTCCTCTTAGGCATTTCTATCGGTTGGTATTCTTTTGCCGGGCAATTCAACTCAGAAGATGAATACTATCTTGGTGTTTCTTCTATTTTAGAAGGCGAATCTTACCTTACCACTCTGGAAGAATAAATAGATCGGGCCTGAATTCTCTGGCCCGTCATTCTCTTTAATCTAAGCCGAATCTCCTGGAATCAAAATTCCGGGAGATGTTCCGCTAAATCCAAAAAAATCACAAGCACAGTAAACATTCTACTACACGTAACTCCCATATTCCCCAGGAGGAGAATGTTTATGAAAAATTTATCACTCACAGTTCTGGACGGTTTTTTAACCGGCGATCCGGAACTAAAGAGAACCCAAGCTGGAAAGTCTGTCACAAATTTTACAGTGGCGGTGAACCATAACTACAAAAGAGCAGAAGGAGAAGAGTCCGAGGTTTCCTACGTAGACGTAGAGGTTTGGGAAAGGCTTGCTGAAAATTGTTCTGAATATCTTAAAAAAGGAAAAAAGGTAACAGTAATCGGACATTTAAAACAGGATAGATGGAAAAATCAGGAAGGCCAATCCCGTTCCAAGGTCAAAGTAATAGCGGACGAGGTCCGATTCGACAGCTTCGGAGATAGAAAAGAAAAAGAAGCGGCGTAACATCCTCACGAGGGCGAGGCCTTGGGAGGATTTTCAAGGTCTCACCTTTCTTGACGGTTTGGGTCGGTCCTTGGTTTATGTAGGAAAAGAATGCTTACTATTATTTGGGCCGGTGGACAGCCGGGAAAAATTTCCGAATTGAGAAGAATGACCCAAGCGGAATGGGAACATCTTCGCAATGATCTTCCGACTAACGTGAAAACTTTTATAGACTGTGACGAAGATACCGTCTTAATTTCTCATCCCAACTTTTCGGAAAAGGAATTGGTAGAAATCTCCAATTTCGATGGCCTCAAATTCTCCGACGGTTTGATCCCAGTGATCACCAAAGATGAGAAGGGCCTTGTTTTAATGCAGGCATTCTCCAATTTAGAAAGTTTGGAACTCAGCAAAAAAGAATCCCTTGGAATTTATTTCAGCAGGTCCAGGAACCAGCTATGGAGAAAGGGAGACACTTCCGGACATATCCAAAAACTGAAAAGGATCTTAGCACCCGATGATGGAAGTTTTGTTGTGTACGAAGTGGAACAGGAAGGTGCAGCCTGTCACGAAGGGTATTATTCCTGTTTTTTCAGAGAGCAGGATAGAGCTGGGATAAAAAACTTAGTTCCAGAGATCCCTTTTTTAGGGAAGTAGAGGTTCCGTAAAAAGGAAATTTCGCCGATAGAAATACGAGGCAGATGCGGTTATGATTTTTAAAAATACATTCGTGAGAAGATCCGTTGTTTTATTAGGCATACTTGCACTTTCGGGTGTGGTCGCCTTCTTTGTTACAGATGAGATCAAAGGTGGAGCCGTAGGTGCCGGCCAGGTAAAAGTGGACATCATAGTAGAGCCTGGCGATTCTCCTTCAGAAGTTACTGAAAATCTTTCCAAGAACGGATTATTAAAATCTTCTAAATATTTCCTTTTTCTAATTAAAGCAACCAGATCTGCAGGAAAGATCAAGGCCGGTCTATATGAGATCAATGACGGGATGGATGCGCGTAAGATCCTACAAGTGATCACGGAAGGAAAAGTTAAACTTGTCACATTTACCGTTCCGGAAGGTTATAATAACCGCCAGATAGGCGATTTATTAGTTAAGAAAAACTTAATTAAGACCAGAGCCGATTTTTTGAATGCCGCTTCCAGAACGGAGCTATTAAGAGAGTTTAAGATCCCTGCAAATAATGCGGAAGGTTATCTATTCCCGGAAACTTACAGTGTTCCGGTGAATTTCCCTGCGGATAAGATCGCAAGGATGATGATCAAAAGATTTTATGTTAGATTGGAGAAGGTTCCTGGAGCAAAGGAATTAGATCCTAAAAAACTGCATGAGATCGTGGTCCTTGCTTCAGTGGTAGAAAGAGAAGCCAAAAAAAATGAAGAAAGACCTTTGATGGCCGGCGTATTCTTAAATCGTTTGAAACAAGATATTCCTTTGGAGTCTTGCGCTACTATCCAGTATCTTTTTGATAAACCTCATCCTCGTATTTTTGAAAAAGATCTGAAGATCGTTTCTCCTTATAATACTTATATGAATAAAGGATATCCGCCTGGTCCTATTTCTAATCCGGGACAACCTTCTTTAGAAGCGGCACTCATGCCAACTAAGACAGAGTATCTATTCTTCTTATTAAAACCGGATGGATTTCATTACTTCTCTAAAAGTTTTAAAGAACATGCCGAAGCTAAGAAAAAGTATATCGACGTTCTTTACGAATAGAGGATTACGATCATGAGTTCCCCTGTAGAAGAAATCGTTTCGGTCTCAGAACAATTAAAAGAGGTCCAAAGGGCTTTGGATCTTTTTAAAGAAAAGCAGCTTAAAAGAGAATCGGCGAGCGACGCGGCTATTGAATTCGTAGAAAAGGCAAGTTTGGTTTTGGATCGGGCAGAAAGAAAAGAGATCCTTCTCACTGATGACCAAAAAAGAAGGATCCGAAATAATCTATTAAAGATTAGATCTTCTCTGGTCCGCAATATGGAAGGTTGATCTAGGAACTCCTACAGGCTTCTATTGGACAGAGGAAGGCACCTTCTTTCGGACATTCTGTCTCATTTCTTCCCGAGACTTTGGTTCAAAAACTTAAATGACAGGCCGAAACGGCCCCAGGTTATAGTATTTTGAGTAATATTTCCCAATATCGGTAGGAACAAATGATGGCAACGAAAGCTCCGACGGACTCTTCGGCGGCAAAACAGGCTTTAAGCAAGTCTTCAGCAATAATCGAACAAGTAACCAAGGCCTTAGCGGCTAAATGTAGCTCCAATGGAAAAGTTTCCGTTTCCAAAATGGACCAAAACCAATTCGTACAATACCAAATCGCTTGGTTGACCTCCGAACAAAAGATCGCAGAAAATTTTATTGATTACGCTTGGAACGATTCTCTCGGAACAGGTGAGCTTGAAAAATTAATGGCTCAGGTTTTTGCAGCAGAAGTTGTTTCTCATATCCGCAGTGAGTTTAGTTCTAGAACTTCCGAATATGGTATTTCTACTCAGGACCTAATCTCTAAATTATTCGATGAGTCTACGAACAAATTCTTAGAAGAAGCCAGCGCGATCGAGAACTACAATCATATCGCTGATCTTATCGTTTCATTAGGACATTTCGGTGCTTATGGACTTAGCGAAGATCACGAAATGTTCCGCCAAACTTTCAAACAATTCGCGGAAGAAGTTGTAGCTCCTAAAGCAGAGCATGTTCACCGCCATGACGATATCGTTCCTGAAGAGATCATCCAAGGTTTAAGAGACATGGGATGTTTCGGTCTTTGTATTCCTGAAACTTACGGTGGACTACAACCAAACGATAAAGCGGATAATATTTCCATGCTTGTTGTAACCGAAGAACTTTCCAGAGGATCTTTAGGGATCGCAGGATCTCTAATCACTCGTCCTGAAATTCTTTCCAAAGCATTATTAAAAGGTGGAACGGACGCTCAGAAAGAGAAGTGGCTTCCACTTATCGCTTCCGGCGAGAAGATGGGTGGTATCATGGTAACCGAACCTAATTACGGTTCAGATGTTGCCGGAGTTTCCGTTACCGCTAAAAAAGTGGACGGAGGCTGGTCCATCAATGGTGTTAAAACCTGGTGTACTTTTGCAGGATATGCAAACCTTCTTCTAATCCTTGTAAGAACTGAATCCGATCCTGAGTTGAAACACAAAGGTCTTTCTATTGTTCTTGCAGAGAAGCCAAGTTTCACTGGTCATGAATTTGATTATAAACAAGACGGTGGCGGAAGAATTTCCGGTAAAGCAATCGGAACTATCGGCTATCGTGGTATGCACTCTTTCGAAGTTTCTTTCGAGGACTATTTTGTTCCTGAAGAAAATCTGATCGGTGGAGAACCTGCAAGAGGAAAAGGATTCTATTTCCAAATGGAAGGTTTCTCTGGTGGAAGGATCCAAACTGCAGCTCGTGCAAACGGTGTGATGCAAGCGGCTTTAGAGGCCGGTCTTCGTTACGCTCAAGAGAGACAAGTATTCCAAAAACCAATCTTCGATTATAACCTGACTAAGTATAAGATCGCTCGTATGGCGATGATCGTTCAGGCTTCTCGCCAGTTCACCAATACTGTAGCAAAACTTTTGGACAACCACCAAGGACAAATGGAAGCGACTTTGATCAAGTTCTACGCTTCTAAAGTTGCGGAATGGGTGACAAGAGAAGCAATGCAGATCCACGGTGGAATGGGATATGCGGAAGAATACGCAGTTTCTCGTTACTTCGTAGATGCTCGTGTGTTCTCCATCTTTGAAGGTGCGGAAGAAGTAATGGCTCTTAGGGTAATTGCAAAATCTCTAATGGACCAATACTCTGCTTAAATTTCTTCTCAAACTCTGAAGAATAAAAAAGGAAGTCGAAAGACTTCCTTTTTTTATGAGTGAAACAACCCGTCGAGAAGCAAATCAAACTAATAGTATTTGAGTAACTTAACTAGCGAGTTGTTCTACGAAGGCAAGAATGTCTGAATTGTCTCTTTCTAAAAACTCAAGAGTTCTTTCTACTAGATGATCCAAATAATAACTCGGATTATGGTAATCTCTTAAGAAAGATTTTACTTGTTCTATCTTTTCCTCAGGGATTCTATCTTCCAGAACGATCTGAGCTAATGCATAAATTCCGAATGCGGATTTGAACGGATCGTTTAGAGAAGAGATGGAAATGATCTCATCTATATCAATTTCTTTGAATGTAGGAATTAGATCTCCGATGAGTTCCAGAGCGCCTGTCGGAATGGTCCTGTCCAAGGACTTAACATAATTGATGAATAATCTATAAGACTGAGAATCCCCAATACGAGAAAGCATATGAAAGATCCCGGAAAGAAGTCTTTTATGAAATCCCCAGGATAATCTGCCCGAATCCGCCTCTCTAATTGCTTGGTATAAAAAACTCCATACCAGTTTGTCTCCGGATCTTGCTCTTTCGGACAATTGGTCCAACCAAAGATCGAAGTTCGGATTGTCCGATTCCTTTTTAAGGAAATCCATCAGCTCAGAGGGAGTTTGTACAGAAGGGAGAGTAAGGGCAATTTTCGACATAAGTAGAAGATACTCTCTTTTAAGATCGGTTTCCAGTCTTTTTATCGGGCATCGATTTTTTATTCTTTTAGAATTCCCTTACTCGAGGAATAGTTTTGTCTCATTAAATTATTGATGTTCTACCTGGCTCACATCTCTGACTGCTCCGGTATGTGCGGAAGTAGTCAGAGCTGCATAGGCTCTTAATGCTGCGGAAACTGTCCTTTTTCTGGACTTAGGTTTCCAAGCTTCTTTTCCTTTATCGTTCATTCTATCTCTTCGATCAGAAAGATCTGCGTCACTCACTCTTAAGTGAATGGATCTGTCTGGGATATCTATCTCAATGATATCACCTTCTTCCACAAGACCGATAATTCCGCCGGCTGCTGCCTCTGGGGAAACATGTCCTATAGATAGTCCGGAAGTCCCTCCGGAGAATCTTCCATCAGTCAGAAGTGCGCAAGCTTTTCCTAAACCTTTGGATTTGAGATAAGAAGTAGGATATAACATTTCCTGCATACCAGGTCCACCTTTTGGACCTTCGTAACGGATCACGACTACGTCACCTTCTACCACTTCGTTGCCTAGGATTTTGGCTACGGCTTCTTCTTGGCTTTCCATCACTCTGGCTCTTCCCTTGAATTTCCAGATGGACTCATCTACGCCTGCCGTTTTTACAATACAACCTTCAGGTGCGATATTTCCATAAAGAACTGCGAGCCCTCCGTCTTGAGAGTATGCATGTTCTACATCTCGGATACATCCGTTTGCTCTATCTAAATCTAGTTCAGGCCAACGTTTATCTTGGGAGAACGCTTCCGTTGTAGGAATTCCACCAGGTGCCGCGGAGAATAATGCATATGCTTTGGAGTTTGCATTCTGACGAACGATATCCCATTCTTCTAAAGCTTTGCCTAATGTAGGAGAATGAACTGTAGGTACGTCTCTATGAATCAGTCCTGCTCTATCTAACTCCGAAAGAATTCCAATAACTCCGCCAGCTCTGTGAACATCTTCCATATGATATTTTTGAGTAGCAGGAGCAACTTTACAAACACAAGGAACTCTTCTGGAGATCAGATCTATATCATGCATTTTGAAATTGATCCCGGCCTCGTGTGCTGCTGCGAGAATATGAAGTACAGTATTTGTTGACCCTCCCATCGCAACATCCAATGCCATCGCGTTTTGAAACGCTTCATAAGTGGCGATATTTCTAGGAAGAACAGACTCATCGTCTTGTTCATAATATCTTTTTGCGAGATCTACGATCAATCTTCCTGCGGTTAAGAAGAGTTGTTTTCTGTCTGCATGAGTTGCTAACGTGGAGCCGTTACCAGGAAGAGAAAGTCCTAATGCTTCCGTAAGACAGTTCATTGAATTTGCAGTGAACATCCCGGAACAAGATCCGCAGGTAGGACAAGCGGAACGTTCAATTTGCTCCACGAGTTCGTCGGAAACATTTTGATTGGCGGCTTCTACCATCGCGTCTACCAAATCCAATTTTCTGATGTCCCCATTCCAATTTACTTTTCCAGCTTCCATCGGTCCACCGGATACGAAAACAGTCGGTATATTCAAACGTAAAGCTGCCATGAGCATACCAGGTGTGATCTTATCACAGTTGGAAATACAGATAAGTGCATCCGCAGTATGAGCGTTGACCATATACTCAACTGAGTCAGCGATCAGGTCACGGCTTGGCAAAGAGTATAACATTCCGCCATGCCCCATGGCGATACCGTCATCTACTGCGATCGTATTGAATTCTTTTGCGACGGCTCCTGCCTTCTCCACTTCTCTTGCGACCATTTGCCCTAGGTCTTTTAAATGAACATGTCCTGGAACGAATTGAGTGAATGAGTTTGCGATGGCGACGATCGGTTTTCCGAAATCACCTTCTTTCATACCGGTGGCTCTCCAGAGTGCTCTGGCTCCGGCCATATTGCGTCCGTGGGTGGAAGTACGAGATCTTAACTGAGGCATATTGAATGCTCCCTGGTATAAGTTTAGACGTCGAGTTTTTTCCTAAAGAAGAAACGAACTTGGAATAGGTACACTTTTTGCTATTTAAGTCCAAAGATGGAATCAAAAGAAGAATTTAGTCGAACTCTTGGTCCTTGGCTACTCTGGGGCTTAGGAGTCGGATACGTAATTTCGGGCATGTATTTTGGTTGGAACCTGGGTCTACCAGTAGGCGGGACTTTGGGGTTAGGAATTGCCACCTTACTGATCATTCTGCTATATGTTTGTTTTTCTTTCAGCTACACAGAACTCGCATGTATGATCCCCAAAGCAGGAGGAGCATTCGACTACGGTAGAGAAGCTCTCGGAAATGCCTGGGCCTATATCGTTGGCACCGCTCAGTTGATTGAATTTTTATTTGCACCTCCTGCGATTGCCGCTGCTATCGGGGCCTACTTTTCTTTATTTTTGCCAGGTATAGATCCGATCTGGATTGCAATTGTTGCATACTTGCTCTTTACGAGTTTGAATATACTTGGAGTGAAATTTGCAGCATCATTCGAGTTTGGAATTACTATATTAGCAGTTTTTGAATTACTTTTATTTTCGGGACTTACACTTCCAAGTTTTTCTTGGCAAAAGTTTTCCTCGAATCCATTGCCTAATGGTTGGACCGGAGCCTTATCTTCTTTACCGTTTGCAGTTTGGTTTTTTCTGGCGATTGAAGGAGTGGCAAATGTCGCAGAAGAAACAAAGGATCCTCAAAAAAATATCCTGATCGGATTCGGATCTGCGTTAGCGACATTAGTTGTACTTTGTGGATTGGTGTTTTTTTCTTCCATAGGAGTGGGAGGATGGGAGATGATCGTGTATCCGGAGCCTGATGCCGCTGCTTCCGATTATCCTTTGCCTCTTGCATTACGAAAATTATATGGAGAATCCGGTTGGGCTTTTCATCTTTTGATTACGATCGGGTTATTCGGTCTGATTGCTTCTTTTCACGGGATCATTTTGGCGGGGGGAAGAGCCAGTTTCGAGTTTGGAAGAGCGAACTTTCTTCCTAATTTTTTCGGTAAGATACATCCTAAATTTAAAACTCCAGTGAATGCTTTGCTTGCGAATACTGCATTCGGGATCGCAGCATTATGTACAGGCAAAACATCCGAGTTGATTACATTGTCTGCATTCGGAGCTTTGCTTTTATACTTTTGCTCCATGATCAGCTTCTTTGTGCTTCGAAAAAAACAACCCGACAGGGAAAGACCATTTATGGTCCCTGGAGGGAAACTTCTGCCTTCTATTGCGCTTATTCTCTCTGCAATCGTCTTAGCAGTATCTGCATGGCAACATCCGATCTTATTTGGGATCTTTGTTTTGATCTTAGGAAGCGGATTGGTATGGGCCAGGAATTCCATTTTTGCAAAATGAAACTTGCACTTTTCTCAGATATGGTATGAGATCGATAGGGAATTAATATGGCTTATAAAACCGTTCTTGGTAGGAAGTCCTACGTATTTCCTGATCTAAAAACTTTGCTGGCTAAGGCAAGTCCGCTTCGTTCAGGAGACCAATTGGCCGGTATTGCTGCTTCTACTCAGGAAGAAAGAATCGCAGCCCAAATGGCTTTGGCGGATCTTCATTTATCAGAATTTTTGAATATAGAATTGATCCCTGGAGAAAAAGACGAGGTTACTCGTCTAATTTTTGATTCTCATGATCGATCTGCATTTTCTAAAATTTCTTCCCTAACAGTGGGAGAATTTCGTGACTTTCTTTTAAAGGAAAATACGGACTCCGAACGGATCTCAGAGATCCGAGATGGTATCACTCCCGAGATGGCTGCCGCCGTTTCTAAATTGATGTCTAACCAGGATTTGATCTTGGTTTCTAAAAAATCTCCAGTAGTTACCAAGTTCCGAAATACAATAGGACTTCCCGGAAGATTGTCCGCACGTTTACAACCGAATCATCCTACAGACGATCCAAAGGGAATTGCTGCGAGTATTTTGGACGGACTTTTATTAGGAAGTGGAGATGCGGTGATCGGCATCAACCCGGCCACGGATAACGTTCCTACGGTAATTGCACTTCTTAAGATGTTGGATTCTATTATCCAAAAATATTCTATCCCGACTCAGTCCTGCATACTCTGTCATGTAACAACTTCTATGAAAGCAATGGAAGAAGGTGCTCCTCTTGATTTAGTGTTTCAATCCATCGGTGGAAGCGAGGCTTTAAATAAAAGTTTCGGAGTAAACTTAAACATTTTAGAAGAATCCAGACAGATGGCTTTGGAATTAAACAGGGGAACCGTCGGAAACAATGTGATGTATTTCGAAACAGGACAAGGGAGTGGATTGTCTGCAGGTGCGCATTTTGGTGTCGACCAACAAACTCTAGAAGCAAGGGCTTATGCAGTAGCAAAAAAATTCGATCCGCTACTCGTGAACACTGTGGTTGGTTTTATAGGACCTGAATATCTATATAATGGAAAACAAATATTAAGAGCAGGACTGGAAGATCATTTTTGCGGAAAACTTTTAGGTCTCCCTATGGGTGTGGATGTATGTTATACAAATCATGCGGATGCGGACCAAGACGATATGGATACATTACTTACCTTGCTTGGGGCTGCAGGATGTAATTATATAATGGGAGTTCCTGGTGCGGATGATGTGATGTTGTCCTACCAAAGTACTTCCTTTCATGACGCTTTGTATCTGCGCCAAATTTTTGGACTAAGGCCCGCTCCTGAATTTGAAAGCTGGCTTTTAGAAAAAGGTTTATTCGAAACTACGAAACAATTTCTGCCGAAAGAAAATCAGAATAGAGTTCTGCTCGAAGGAATTTTAGAGGATAAGGCCGGATGAATCCTAAAGAATTTTGGAAAAGTTCAACTTCTGCAAGAATTGGTATTGGAAGATCCGGAGGTTCTATCCCTACCTCCGAGTTATTAAAATTTAGATTGGATCATGCAAGAGCAAGAGACGCGGTGTTAGTGGAACCTGATTTCGATACAATTAACTTAGGTCTCGAAAAAATTTTCCAACCGTTAGGAAGCGAAATCGTTAGAGTAGAAAGTTTAGCAAAAAGCAGAGAAGAATATTTACTTAGACCGGATTTGGGTCGTAGGATCTCTGAACCTTCTCGAGCAAGATTAGAATCTAAAAAGGGAATATATGACCTCGTATTGATAGGTGTAGATGGACTTTCTGCAAAGGCGGTCGATTCAAATTTGATACCATTCTTACAAGTGTTGGTTCCTATCTTATCCGAGCAAAAATATAAGATCGCACCGTTCGTTTTAGGAAAATTAGGAAGAGTCGCAATCGGAGATGAGATAGGAGAAATTCTGGGGGCCAGGGCGGCGGTATTGCTCATTGGAGAACGACCAGGGCTTACATCTGCGGATAGTTTAGGAATGTATCTTACATTTGATCCTAAGTTAGGCAAAACAGATGAAAGTCGGAATTGTATTTCGAACATACGCCCGGATGGCTTAGATTTCCATAAGGCAACCTTAAAAACCGCTTATTTACTTTCCGAGTCTCTCAAACGAGGTATATCTGGAGTGGATCTAAAAGATGAAATGACTCCGGACTTTTTAGAAAATTCGATAAATCGTTCGAATATTACAAATTCGACTTGAATCCTTATCCTCAAAGGAATACATTTTATACAATGAACTAAGTAGAGAAGGACTGAGATCCTTATCTATAGGCGAAAAGGGAAAAAAGATGTATAAGAATAATATTGAATTCATCATTAACTCGACTAACAAAGATGAGCCGATGTATGGTATCATTGCTTTGGTAAGTGACACTCTGGAATCCATGAAAGCGGATATAGCATCTCAAAGGGTGGATGAAGAACAAAAGAAAGCATTTCGTTCTGCTATGAAAGATATGATCTCCGGTTTGATTAAACTGAATGGGATCGTAGAAGGGATGGGGCAGAAAGTTAGATAAACAGCCGATATTTCCTCTCACAAATGTATTACGAGCCTGGTCCAGGCTTGTAAAGTTAATGATAAATAATATTCTCACTTTTCAATTTCTAGAATAGATGATTGTTCAATCGTACTAGATTGATTAATTTGCAAATTACGCTATTTTAGGAGAAATAAATG
Organism: Leptospira andrefontaineae; assembly: GCF_004770105.1. Taxonomy (NCBI): domain Bacteria; kingdom Pseudomonadati; phylum Spirochaetota; class Leptospiria; order Leptospirales; family Leptospiraceae; genus Leptospira; species Leptospira andrefontaineae. Next base: position 317,163 of record NZ_RQEY01000016.1, read on the forward strand.
GGAAAGTTAGTCACCATGTTGACAGTATTGTCGATTGGTCTCATAACAAATTGCCTGATTTGGGACGCTGTCGGACTAACCGAAACTTATAGAGGAGACGAGGCTAAAAAGAAACTGATTGGTGCGGCCAGGGTAGGTGATTATCTTATGGCTGATATTGCATATCAAGAGGACGGATATACTGGTGAAGAGCTGATCTCTCGAACACTTCTGGATGTGATTATGGCATCTCTTATCAACGAAACAGTGATGAGTCTTAATGAATCTAGATATTATCGAAAGCGAGAGGTAAATGAGTGTGCAAAAGTACTAAGCTATTCAGGTCCGATATTTGATTTTGATTCTTTCGTGATATATTCATTTAATTCTACATGCAGCTTGCGTCCTGATAACGAAATTATAGATTCTCGTCCAAAAAAAGATTCGAATGGCGAATCTAAAAATGATAAATAATATTAATCCTTCCCTAAAAATAACCGGATTCCTTTTGCAATCGTCTGCAGGGTTCTCGCCATCAAACCTTCTAATTTGGTCTGAAGAAATAGTTCCATAATAAGTTTTCTAAGAGCCAGATCGAAAGGAAGGTTGAAATCATTCCAGTCCACTCCGAAGCGGAAAGGATAGGATTCAGATTCCTCTTCTTCTCCTAAACCTGTATGCAATAAGGTTCCTTCAAAATCTGTATGATGTTCATCTATATGTCTAAATTCTAAAGTAAGATGAACTTGCTTTTTGAATAAAGGCAGAGGAATAATTTCGAGTCCTGCAAGTTCTCCCCAAGTTATCCCACTTAATGTGAGATAACCTCTATCCCCGCCTTTGAGTGTTCCTGTTCTGAGTAAACCTTCTCTGCCCAGTCTACAAGAACCTATCCTGCTTCTAAAAAGAATTTCTAATGGAGAACCTGCATCTAAAACTCCGTTCTCGATTTTGATGTCCCGTATCTGGATATTAAATACCGGAGTTAAGGTTTTGTCTTCTATGTCAATACTGGAGTGGGAAACCTTCTCCAATTTGAATTGGATCCTTCCTCTTTTAGGAAGATATTCTATCTTTTTCCTGGATTCTACTCTGTTTGTATAATCCATATGGAAAGAGCGGACATTCACACCTCTGAATATTAATTTTCCTTTAAATAGATTGGAGAATGAGATCCTGAAATGTACGAAACTTCCTTTTGCATGTACTATATCTGTTCCGAGTTCCCCCGGAAAGAATATTACAAAATGTCTGGCCCAAACCCAAAGTCCTGGAAGTAAGATACCTGGAGTTAGCCAACGGAATTTGAATAGCCTAAAGGATATTATATTTACTAGAAGTTGTAAGAATGGTCCGCTTAGTATGAGCTGAAGGCCCAAGTAGCCGGATAATAGTAATAGAATTGGAAAAGGCATGAGAAGGAGGCGACTAGAAGTTCAGTCTTCGTCGCCGTCCGTATATTTATTATCTATGTTCTTCTTATCCATGGAAGAAATTTCTAGCTCCCTTGCTAGATCTTCCAAAAATTCTTTCTCTCGATCGGTGAATTTGCCGTCAGTAGTTACGATACATACTGCGTCTTCGTAGAAGTTTACGGCTAAAACAGGATTCCCTTCTGCAAAGTCAGTGATCATTTTTACTGGAAGAGGAGATTCGAATACTTCGGATAACTCTTCAATGATCTCCGCTTTTTGATCTTGGTGATGATCGAAGATACAATCTTTATCGAACATCGCTTTTACCATTTGTCCGACAAGATTTCCTTCTTTTCTATGAAAGACTCCGTCTGCATGACAAGAATAAGACCAAAGGCTCACTAGAACCTTGGCGTAATTCATCTTGAGTTGAAAAATCTCCGTTTCTCTATCCAGACTTTTCTGAAACTTTTCGTAAAACTCATGACCTGGTAGAACTTTGCTAGCCAAGGATGAAACCCTTTCCATTTTCAATGCCTTCCCTTTAAGGGTGTTCCCGTTTTTCCGATGTATTTTAACCCAACCTGCGGTTTTGCAATGAAAATCCATGTTGATTTTGGGGGAATTTTTCTCAACCTGACTATGTGAGTTCCGAATCAAAACGAAAGATCCTCGTTACTTCTGCTTTGCCTTATGCGAATGGTCCTATTCATTTAGGCCATGTTTTGGAAGCGATCCAGACTGATGTTTATGTTCGTTATCAAAAATCATTAGGCAATGAGTGTTATTTTTTCTGTGCGGACGATACACATGGCACGCCCATCATGCTTGCTGCAAGAAAAGAAGGGATCAGCCCGGAAGAATTGATCGACCGTGTTAGAGCGGAACATTACCGGGATCTTTCCGGCTTTTTAGTAGAATACGATAATTATTATACCACTAACTCCGAAGAAAATCGAATCCTTTCCGAAGAAATTTATCTTTCTCTAAAGGGAAAAGGACATATCGCGGAAAGAGAAATTGAACAGGCTTATTGTGATACCGATAAGATGTTCCTTCCGGATCGTTTTATTAAAGGGACTTGTCCTAACTGCGGGACCCAAGACCAGTATGGAGATAGTTGCGAGAATTGTGGAGCTACCTATTCTCCTAAAGATCTAAAAGATTCTCATTGTTCCTTATGCGGAACTCCGCCCGTTAGTCGAAATTCTAAACATATCTTTTTCAAATTGGGAGATTTTGAAAGTTATCTTTCCAATTGGGTGGAGAAGGGTTCCCATGTTGCGGAAGGTGTTCGCAAAAAACTGAAAGAATGGTTCGAAGCCGGGCTCCAAGATTGGGATATTTCTCGTGACGGTCCTTATTTCGGATTTAAGATCCCCGGCGAGACTGAAAAATATTTTTATGTTTGGCTGGATGCTCCTATCGGTTATATGGCTTCCTGCTTAAATTATTTCAAAGGGGATCGTAAAAAATTCGATTCTTTCTGGAAAGATGAGAAGACTGAGATCTCCCATTTTATCGGAAAAGATATATTATATTTTCATACTTTATTCTGGCCTGCTACCTTGGAAGGAGGAGGCTATCGTTCTCCTACTCAAGTCCATGTTCACGGTTTTATTACCGTCAATGGAGAGAAGATGTCTAAGTCTAGAGGAACCTTCATCAAGGCGGATGGTTATCTGAAACATTTGGATCCGGAACATCTTCGTTTTTATCTGGCCGGAAAACTCGGACCCGGAATGGACGATCTGGATCTTTCCTTCGATGATTACACTGCAAAAGTGAATTCGGACTTCGTAGGGAATTTTGTAAACCTGGTTTCCAGGGTTGCCACTTCTATATTAGATAAACTTGATAGGACTTTGGGAAGTCTGGACTCGGAAGGGAAAAAAATCCTGGATGAGCTCAGAAGTTCCGAATCTAAGATCAGAGAATGGTATGAAACCCGAAATTATACTAGGGTAATGAAAGAATGTTCCCGCTTGGGCGATATCGCGAATAAGTATGTGAACGATCTTGCTCCTTGGATCCAAATCAAATCGGATGCAGAGGCAGCTCGTAAAACTGTTACGGTTGCTTTAAACGCGGCCAGAATTCTTTCCATTTATTTATATCCTGTTCTTCCCAAATCAGGGGAGAAGGTGTATAAAATTTTAGGTTTAAACAAAAAGCCTGAGTTTAGCGATCTTGCTTCCGATCTGGAAAAAACAAAAGTATCCGCATATGAAATGATCACCAAACGTGTAGAGGAAAAATCGATTCAAACCATGTTAGAAGAAAACACTTTGGAAACTAAATCCGCTCAACCTGCAACTACCTCCGCTGCTCCTAAAACGGAAGGAGTTTTGGAAATTTCAATCGAGGATCTAAGCAAAGTAGATCTTAGAGTCGGTAAAATTATAGAAGCCGGTCCCGTAGAAGGAGCCGATAAATTGGTCCAAGTAAAATTGGATCTGGGTCCTCTTGGAACTAAGAATGTTTTTGCAGGTATCAAGGCTTCCTATCAACCTCAGGATCTTCTTGGATTGACGATTGTTGCGGTTGCCAATTTGAAACCAAGAAAGATGAAGTTTGGTGTTTCAGAAGCAATGCTTCTGGCTTCCGGAGAAGGCGAGAGCCTCAGCCTTTTTGTGCCTCATAGAGGCGCTAACCCTGGCGATAAATTGAAATAAACTCAGTCTAACAGCTAGTAGGAACCGACCTTGCCTTTAGAATTAGATATCTCCTATAGTTTTCAAAGGCTTTTGGAAAAGAGTAGGGCGGTTTCTGGCCGCTTAATTTCTCGCCAGCTCACATTTATCATAGATTCCTTTTTGAGGGCCAGGTTTGAAAAGTCATCCGGCATCTTAAAAAAAGGGGAAGAAGTAGCAGTAATCGCTTTAGGTGGTTATGGACGAATGGAGATGGCTCCTCATTCCGACGTAGATATATTATATTTACATAATGGAGTTCCGGATTCTAAACTTTCGGAGATCATTTCTTCCATTAATACTTATCTTTACGATTCCGGAAAGGAAGTCGGACATACCTGCAGAACTATCAAAGAATCATTTCGTTATTTGGATGATATGTCCAGCTTTCATGCCGTCTTGGATAGTAGGTTCCTAACAGGCTCCAAAGAATTATTCAAAAAATACCAAGAAGAATTTTTAGCAAAACTTCCCCCAAAGTTCGCGATCAGATACAACCAAGCTAAAGAAGACCAACTTTCGGAAAGATTCTTAAGAGAGGGGAGGCCCATCCTTCTTTCAGAACCGAATTTAAAAACGGATCTTTGCGGTTTAAGGGATATTCAATATTTATATTGGACTGAAAAATCCAGAAGCCCTATCCGTTCTTTAGGCGGACTTGCGGTACTTCCTGTTTTTCAAAGTGGAGAAGTCCAAGCATTGGAAGAAGCTTATGATTTTCTGATCCGAGTCAGGACAGCACTTCATATTCTTACAGGAAGAAAACATGATCGTTTAGATCTGAATCTTCAGCCTGAGGTTGCCGAGTATCTAGGCTTTGGTAAAAAAGAGGATATGCAAACCATAGAGAAGTTTATGAACACTCTCTATAGTCATCAGAAGAATATATTTTTTATCGTTCGTGTATATTTGGATTCTTTATTGGCAGCTCAGAAAAAAGGAGAAGCCCAAAACTTCGACTACGAAGGTATTCGATTCTTAAAGATTGGAAATACGATCTTTCCTCCAAGCGAAGGAAATCTTTTTGCAGATCCTCATACATTATACAAAGATATTTTACTTACTTTTAGAATGATCCAAGAAACAGGTTTTGAAGTTTCTGGTGGATTGCTCAGTGAGATCCGATTTGCTTCTCACTTTTTGGATGATGACTTTAGATATTCTGCAGAGGTTAACGGCGGATTTATCAGCATTCTTCAGAATAAAAAAGATAGAGGAAGAATATTGAAATTAATGCATGAATGCCAGGTTCTAGGTGAACTTCTGCCTGAGTTCGGTGCATGTACAAATTTTCCTTTGTTTAGTTATCATCATGAGTTCACAGTAGATGAACACACACTTCTTATTCTTCATGAATTGGATCGTTTGGATAAAGGAGAGTTTGAAGACAGAGAGATCTTGGAAGTTTATAAAGAATGTGATAAGACTGAAATTTTGGCTTTAGCAATTCTTCTGCATGATGCCGGAAAAGTAAAAGAGGGAGACCATTCCGAATACGGCGCAGAACTTGCTGTTTCTGTCGGATCTCGTTTGGGATTATCGGAAGAAGATACGGATCTATTCCGTTTCTTGGTCGAAAAACATATTCTGATGTCGGAACTTTCTTCCAAAAGGGATATTTCCGATAAGTTGTTAATCCGCAATTTTGCGAGGACTGTTTCTAATCCGGATAGACTTAAACTTTTATACATTCTAACGATTATTGATACCAAATCAGTAGGCACAAACGTTCTTACGAATTGGAAAAAAGCCATCTTAAATGTACTTTATAAAAACTCAATAGACTTCTTCAAAAACAAAAGAACTGATTCGGAAGATCCTCATGGAGAAGAGGAAAGGATAGCTCTTGCTAAAGACTTGGTTGCGTATCTAACGGAAAAAGAAGGGCAGGATCCTAAAATTTCCAAAACGATCGCATCTTTTGCATATTCAGTGATCCCTGAAAGTTTTCTAAAAACCGTTTCGAACCGAAAGATATTAAAATATTTTAAATCGATTACTTCTCTTAGCCAGGATGAGAACTCGACTCTACTCTTGGATTCAGAGCAAGATCCTGCCTTCGTAACCGTAGAGGTGGTAAGTCGTAATATTCCCGAAATCTTATTGGATTTATGTTGTTCCGTTTCATCCGAGGGCCTAAGTTTAGTCGGGATGCAAAGTTATACTTTCGAAGAATTTCAGATCCATATTCTTCAAGTAACGGACTCTCAAGGAAGTGGGAATATTTCTTCCGAAAAACTTTCCAGAATGGAAGGCAAACTAAGATTGATGGCTTCGGGAGAATTGCAAAGAGATAGTATCGCTTTCGAAAGAACAGAATGGAATCCACGTAAGACGATACCTGAAAGTATCATCAATCGCTCCGTTCGTTTTTCTAACGAAGATATTACGGATACTACCATCATGGAAGTCCGGATGCCGGATATGGTTGGTTTAGTCTATAGGATCTTAAGGAAAGTATTCGATTTTGGTTTAAAAGTTTCTCATTTAAGGGTTTCCACTTCTGCAGACTATGCTTATGACTCATTCTATCTCCAGACAAAGGACGGGGAACAGGTCAAAGATGCAGAATTGTTAAAATCCCTGGAAGATAAGATCTTGATAATCCAGCCAGTGGAAAGGATGACAGGGGAACTTGTTTTTTAAAAATGGTCCCCAGTATGGATTCGGGCAGTCGTTCCACAGTCACTTCTAAAAGAAAAAAAGAAATCGCGAAATCTGTTAGGCCGATCAAAAAGTCTAATCCTTCTCGCCGAGCTAAAAAGATAGACGCGGACTGGTGGAAGAACGCGGTAGTTTACCAAATCTATCCTAGAAGTTTTAAAGATACCAATGGGGATGGGATCGGCGACCTAGAAGGTATCATTCAAAAACTAGATTATCTGAACGACGGGACTCCCAACTCTCTCGGTATTGATGCAATCTGGCTTTCTCCAATTTATCCTTCTCCTATGTATGATTTCGGATACGATATTTCGGATTACGAAAGTATCGATCCTGTATTCGGAAACTTAGAAACGTTCAAACGTTTATTAAAAGAAGCTCATAAACGTAAGATCAGGATCATCATGGACCTGGTTGCAAATCATACTTCTCACCAACATCCTTGGTTTTTAGAATCCAAATCTTCCAAAGACAATCCTAAGAGGGATTGGTATATTTGGAGAGATCCAGTAAATGGCAAACCTCCAAACAATTGGATGGGAACTTTCGGTGGAAGAGCCTGGACCTTAGATAAAACCACAGATCAGTATTATTATCATTCTTTCTTAGCGGAACAACCGGACTTAAATTGGAGAAATCCAGAAGTTAAAAAAGCAATCTTCTCCATGGTCAAGAATTGGCTGGATCTAGGAGTGGATGGTTTCCGTCTGGATGTTGTGAATCTATTTGTTAAAGATTCAGAGTTAAGAAGTAATCCTCGCAAAAGGTGGATCGCTAGACCTTTCGATCAGCAAAATCATATTTATGATCGTGATCGCCCCGAGATGCACGATATTCTAAAAGATCTCAGAAAACTTTTGGATTCTTATGGAGATAGAATGTCGGTGGGCGAAGTGATGATGGAGCCTCCCGGCACAAGTGCACTTCCTGCTTCTTATTATGGTGCGAAAGGTGATGAACTTCATTTAGCATTCAACTTCGCTTTCTTTTATACTCCTTGGAAGGCTGAAAAATTCAGGGATGTGATCAAAGAATGGGAGAAGTATCTCCGGGACAAGGGCTGGCCGAATTATACATTAAGTAATCATGATTTTCGCAGACATATCTCCAGATATTCCAAAGGAAGAGAGACCACTGCTAGAGCTAAGATCGCAGCTCTAATGCTTTTGACCCTAAGAGGAACTCCGTTCTTATATTACGGGGAAGAACTTGGGATGATGGACGAAAGAGTTCCTAAAAATCGCATCCAAGATCCAGTTGGTATCAGATACTGGCCGGTATATCCAAGCCGCGATAATTGTAGACTTCCTATGTGTTGGTCCGGAGATGTGAACGGTGGGTTCAGTAATGGAGAACCTTGGCTTCCTGTTTTTTCAAAATACGAATCCGTAAACGTGGAAACTCAGTCCAGATCCATCGAAAGTTTATTAAATTTTTATAAAAAGTTAATATGGCTTAGAAAAGGGAATGATATCCTGAAAAAAGGAACTCTTGCCCTGGATTATGATTCTCCTCCTGGAGTTCTTCAATATACAAGAGAGTTCGAAAAGAAAAAATGTCTGATCATTTTGAACTTTGAGAATGAATCCAAAAAGATCGTAGCAAATGCAAATCGTACTGCTCAGATACTTATCTCTACTCATAGAAAACCTGAGAAGATGGAGATCCCAGTAGTATTCGAGATCGCACCTTACGAAGGTCTAGTTTTAGAATATTAAGAAAAACCTGCTTTTCTAGTTCTATAACCAAAGCTATACTTTTTCTTCCAAACAAACGATGTTCGATGCATAGTATTCCGAACTAAAAAGTTCTGGCAGTCGAGTTGTATTCACTTATGATAGTGGTATTCAGGTCGCCGTTCTTTAAAAGGAAATATTATGAATCATCCATTACGTTTAGCAGAGAACCCAGGTTTATCTTCTTACGACTTAACCGGTTATAAAGGAAATAGAGGTAAAAACTTTTATGATGAGGACAAGATCCTTCAAAGAGTAATAGAAAGATACTCTTCCGACTACAAAGCGGATCATAAAAAAGCGATGGTCGACCATCTCAAAGGTTATGGAGAATTGGTCGGCGGTATCTTAGACGAACTCACAGAAGCAAGTCATAAAGAAGGTAAATACGGAGAAGTAGTTAAATACGATAGAACCGGAAATCGTATAGATCATATCGCGTATTCCCACGAACAAAAACTTTCCAGAAAGATTTCCTATGATTATGGAATTGTTAATTTAGATTTTCATGATGAATGGAAATTTCCTTTTACTGATCTTCATAGACAGGCATTGACCTATCTTGCCAACCAGAATGGAGAAGGAGGAGTAACTTGTCCTTTGGCAATGACTGAAGGAATGATCCGAGTTCTTCAAGGAATAGGAACGGAAGAACAGAAAAAGAAATATCTTCCTTTGGTGGCAGGTAAGGGTTCCTTCTCTCATTTTATGGCAGGACAATATGTGACGGAAAGAGTAGGTGGAAGTAATGTAGGTGCCAACCGTACGATCGCCCGCAAAGGTGAGAACGGAAAATGGATCTTAAACGGAGAAAAATGGTTCTGCTCCAATCCGGGAGATCTTTGGGTTACCACAGCTAAGATAGAAGATACGGAAACAGTTGGTTTGTTCTTGGTCCCAAGGATTAAGGATAATGGAGAACTGAACGGGCATCATATATTAAGAAAAAAAGATATTATAGGTTCTAAAGGAAAACTCACAGTAGAGATCGTATACGAAGATCTGGAAGCCGAGGCTTTAGGAAGACCGGCTCACGGAATTGCAAACCTCATCCGTTATGTGATCCGAACTTCTAGAGTCCATGTAGGTCTTGCCGCTTCCGGAATGTCCAGAAGGGCATTTATGGAAGCCAGAGAATATTCCAGATACAGAACAGCTTATGGAAAAAAGATCCAGGATTTTCCTGCATATTCGAGGGAGCTTGCGGAGATGAGAATTCTATATGCTGCTTTGGTTATGCCGATTTTCCGTGGGATTGATTGGACACAAAAAGGAATTTTAGCGGAACAGATCTCTACTCCATTGATGAAATATAGATCTTCTTCACTTTCTTCTCAGATCACTCATAGAGCAATTATGGCATTGGGTGGTTCAGGAATTATCGGTGATTACACTTGTTTGCCAAGACTTCATAACGATTGTATCATCAACGAGACCTGGGAAGGAACTCATTTGATCATAACGGATCATGCGCTTGGTGCGATGAACAGAGCGAAAATCAGAGATTCTTTCGTTTCAGAATTGAAGAAAAATTTTGACTCTGCTAAAAAATACCCTGAGCTAAAAGCTGCTGCTGAACTGGGAGAAAATCTTCTATTAGATTGGAATAAGAGTATTGAAGAAAAACCTAGAGAATGGAAGGAAACTTATAGAGTGGATCTTTCCGACCAAGCTTATGGTGCTCTCGTTCTTTCAGAATTTTTGGAGCAGGCAGTTTTTGATAGAACATCCGGTTCTAAAAAATCCAAATTCGATTCTTTCGCGAAAGGTTTTGCAGCTTTCTTGTTCAGAACTCTTCCTAAAACTTTTGGGGATTATGAATCTTTCCGTTTAGACCAGGAAGAAGTAGACGAGATCGTAAACTGGTAATTTTGTCCTAGATTCGTTACTACAGAATATATTTCATATGCAGAAGTTTTTGCCGTTCTTCGGAACGGTTTTGTTCTTTTTTGTTCCGGTCTTTGGGCAAAAAGCAGAGTCGAAATCGATTCGTGATATCGCGACTCCTAAAGGTTGTGTACGGGAGGAATATCCCAAAGGCTCCTACCAGGAATGGCTGAGAGATTTGGATCTAAAGCCTGATCCTAGAATTTTCTCGTATAGCGGCACGGAGATTAAAAGAGAATTATATAATGTACATTCTGTAATCGCGAAGCCCTTACTTTTCGAAAACGATCTGGAACAGTGTGCGGATTGGGGTATGAGATTTTGGGCGGATTATCATAGAGATTCCAAAAATTTAAGTCGATTGTATCTTTATAATTATTCGGGGAAGAAAAGATATTATTCCTCTTCCGGGAAAGATTATTTAAGTTTTTTGAAAGTAAGTTTTGATGAGACCAATTCCTGGTCTGTTAAGAAGGGAGCTAAAACAATTTCGGAAGATAAACTTGTTCCGGGAGATATGATCTTACAAAATGAGAACGGGGGAGTCGGGCATCTTTCTGTTCTTATGGATTCCTGCAGTTTTGCAGACGGTAAAAGATTATTTTTGATCGGTTACAGCTTTATGCCCGCGCAAGAATTTCATATTGAAAGAAATCCGAATCGAAAGGACGGATGGTACGATATATCTAGTTTCGTTTCTTATCTAAAGGAATATTTCCCTTATGGAGAGCCTGTATTTAGGAGATTCTAACCGCGACAGCGATATGTAGGATGCGAAGCAGTCACGGCCGATAAGGATTATATTCAGGATATTGAATACGATTCGCCGGGACCGGAGCGTAAGCGTAGTCCGGAATAGCGCGACTCGAGCGAAGCGAGAAGGTCGCCCAAATCGCTTGTCGGATCGCGCGTAAGAAGTTAAGCCAGTTTAGGGGCAAAAACTTTCTCCATTTGTGCCTGTGGAATTGCTCCCACCACCTTTTCAGCGATTTCTCCACCTTTGAATAACATCAGAGTTGGAATGGACTGAACTCCGTATTGCTGAGCCAATTCAGGTTTTTCGTCTATATTGACTTTTACCACGGTGACTTGCCCTGGGTGAGCTTGTGCAAATTTTTCCAGCTCAGGGGCTACCATTTTACAAGGACCGCACCATTCGGCCCAGAAATCTACTAGGATGGGTTTATCATGTGTTTTGAGAAGTTCGTTGAATGAACCAGGCATTGTGTTTTCCATACGAAGATTAGACTCATTCTAAATCTGATGGGAAGTCGTTTTTAGAGGTTTGTGAAATTTTTCGAAAAACTTTCAGCCCAGTAAATTTCGAAGTGCTGCTTCCAGATTTGGGTATCTGAATTTATAACCCAGCTCTTGGAGTCTTTTTGGCACCACTCTTTGGCCATGCGTTGCCACGATGGCACCTTCGCCGAATGCAAGTGAGAGTGCAAAAGAAGGAACTCTTGCGAATGAAGGGCGGCCCAGAGTTTTTGCAAGTGCCTTGCTGAACTGCTCATTGGAAAGAGGTTCGGGAGATACAAGATTGAATGCTCCTTTTGCTTCTTCTTTTCTGATCAGGAACATGATTGCGGAGAGTTGGTCTTCGATATGGATCCAAGAAAGGATTTGGTTTCCACTCCCGATCGGCCCACCTGCAAATAATTTGAATGCTGGAAGCATAGTTGCGAGTGCGCCACCTTCAGTGGTTAGCACAACTCCCGTTCTTAGAAGAATGGTTCGGATCCCTGCCTTCTCCGCTTCTAAAGCTTCTTCTTCCCAGTCTTTGCATAAGCTGCCTAACTCATCGTCTGCTGCAGGACTATCCTCGTCGAATGGTGGAGTTCCTGCGTCATAAGAGCCGTATATCCCAATTGCAGAAGAGTTGAAAAATGTTTTGGGTGCGAACTCTCCCATGGATACCAGTCTTGCGACTAGATCCCTGGTAAAATCTACACGAGAAGAGCGGATCCTTTGTTTGTATTCAGGAGTCCAGCGAACTCCGGCGATTGGTTCACCTGCGAGGTTGATTAGAACATTTACTCCTTCTAAATCTGCTCTGGTTGGGAGTGAGCCGATTCGAACATCCCATTCTGAAATTCTTTGGAGTCTGGGCGGCAATTTTCCACTTCGGCTAAAAATTCGGACTCTATGTCCTTCTGCCTTCAAGCGGATCGCCAACATGGATCCTATGAGTCCCGTGCCGCCGGTAATTCCAATAAGCATCTCGCGAACCGCCTTTTAAGAAATTTCTTTCCGGGATCATGATTCGAAATCGGTTTTCTTTCGACAAGAAGAAAGGAAATCCTTCTTGATTCCGGGTTAGGAAATCGCCACACTTGAATGAGTGGATTTTTTAAAATTGAACGCCGTTTCAAAAATTTGGGCAGCAGTTTTCGTTGCCGGGCTGGTTTTTTCCAATTATTATCTGTATTCTACCACGAATTCCAAATTGGAATCCTATAAATCCGAACCTCCTTTTTTACGTTTCGATTTCACTGATTCTTATTTAGTGGATCGTTCTTCTCAGGCGCCTTATCTGGCTGACGGAAATTTGGATACGGAATGGAAAAAGTTAAGACCTTCTTCCATGAAGATGGATTTTGATTTGGAGTTAAGACTTTCTCATCGCCTGAAGTCCGGGATTTATGTTCCGACTAACTGGAAAGGTCTGAAAGTAATCGCTTGTTCTAAAAATACTCCTCCTCTTTCTCTCAAAGTTTTAGAAAGAGAAGCGATCAATGTGGATAAGGAATCCAGGCTTCCTGATGATACTGAATATAGTTCTATCGTTTTGGATTTTTCAGGATCGGAAACTGCTACAGTTTATTTGAAGAAGGACTCGGGTTCCGTTCCTCAAAAAGAATATCCGCATGGAATTTGGATCTGGGCTGTGCAGGGGATATTCGAAAATATTGGTCCTGATTCTTGTATTAAAGATATTCAACTCTTCGAATAAGATTTTCAGTTATTCGGATGAATTTTACAGAAACCGGCGGAATCGATTTACCTGAATACAATGCCGATGGTCGAGAAAGATTCTTTATCTTTTTATCTATTGCTGTCTTCAGCATTGCTGTTTTTGAAGAAGTTCGAACCTTATTTGTAGTTCCGGTCCTTCTTCTTTTGTTTTTGCTGATCGGATTTTACTTTAAGTGGAAATCCTTATTCTATTTGAATATCCCGTTATTCGTATTAACTTTTGTTAATATATTCCCTTATGCCAAAAATTTTTGGCCTGGTACATTAGTTTTTGCGTTACTTTTTTACTTCTTTGCATTTTCAAAAATTCGCGATGCTCGGTTATTGCGTTGGTTAGCAAAAGGAGAAGTTTCCAAACAAGTTCTTGGACTTTCTATTCTATTTGTTCTATCTGCAAGTATTGCTTTGTTTCTTTGGTTTTACCTTTTGGATCCAGATATCAATGATATCAAAGAGAATTTTCCCAAAGGAGATATCCCTCTGTTGATTGCAGCAGGTCTAGGCTTTGCGATCTTTAATGCAATTGCAGAAGAGTTTTTGTTTAGAGGGATTTTATTCGAGGCATTGCTTACGACGAGGATTTCAATTGTTTGGGCTCTTCTTATCCAGGCTTTGAGTTTTGGAATTTTGCATTTGTATGGATTTCCGCGAGGTTGGGTGGGTGTGGGACTTGCCGGTATCTACGGTTTGATGACCGGACTTATTCGGATTCTGAGTAAGGGAATCTATTATCCGGTGTTAGTGCATATCTTTGCGGATATTACGATAGCTGGGATTGTATTGTTTTTTGCGAAGTGATGGAGAAAAATCACGCCTAACTTTTGCGCATTCGAATGATTTTTAGTTGCTTTTGGCAACTATTTTGGATATCTTTTTTTTGTGAAAGATTATGTAGATTCCATTCGAGAATTCAATAGGTATTATACGAATGCCTTAGGACTTTTAAATAATCATTTTCTAAATAGTGAATATTCTCTCACAGAAGCAAGGATCTTATACGAGATTGGGCATTCTAAAGATATCACGGCCGGGCAATTAGTTCGTTTGCTTAATCTAGACAAAGGCTATTTGAGTAGAACAATCCAACAATTTGAGAAGAAGGGTATCCTAAAAAGAACTCCGAACAAAGAAGATTCGCGTGTTCTTCATTTGAGTCTGGCGAAAAAAGGAAGGGATGTCTTATCTAAATTGATCCTCGCTTCTAATTCTCAAATTTCAGGTCTGATAGAAAATTGCTCAGATTCAGATAAAAAAGAATTAGTTTCCTCCATGAATTACGTAAAGAAGGTACTTTCTAAAGAAGTATCCCCAATAATTTATAGGGAAGCGGGGGGTGGAGATCTAGGATATATAATTCATAGACAAGCCGTATTATACCGAGATCAATACAAGTTCAATGATTCGTTTGAAGAATATTTAATACTCGGAATGTCGGAATATCTAAAGCATAGAACCGAATTCGATAAGATTTGGATCGCAGAATCAAATGGAATTATTGCTGGGGCTATCGCTATCATTCATTCTGAAAAAAAAATATCTCAAATTCGTTGGTTCTATACGGAGCCTAAGTTTCGAAATTTGGGGATCGGGAAAAAATTGCTAACTTTAGCGGTAAATTACGCGAAATCAGAAAAGGTCCCGATCTTTTTATGGACCTTAAACAATCTGGACGCGGCAAGAAATTTATATAAACAGTTTGGATTTACTCTTTCCGAATCTAAGTCGAATCAAATCTGGAAAAAAGGATTAGTAGAAGAAAAATGGGAAAAATTGGGGTGAACGACGGGGCTTGCCGTTACGCAGTCTCCCGTCCTGCTCGACTTGGCTCCACGGCGTCTTTTGCACTCGCTTCGCCATCCTGGCTCGCGGCGCGTTTACGACGCTCTCTACGGATCGCTGCAAACGCTTCCGTGCAAAAGCTTCAAGCCCCATTTACAATTAAGCTGATTTGATTTTAAGGATTGGAAGAAAATTGGGGTGAACGACGGGGCTTGCCGTTACGCAGTCTCCCGTCCTGCTCGACTTGGCTCCACGGCGTCTTTTGCACTCGCTTCGCCATCCTGGCTCGCGGCGCGTTTACGACGCTCTCTACGGATCGCTGCAAACGCTTCCGTGCAAAAGCTTCAAGCCCCATTTACAATTAAGCTGATTTGATTTTAAGGATTGGAAGAAAATTGGGGTGAACGACGGGGCTTGAACCCGCGACAGCCAGAACCACAATCTGGAGCTCTACCAACTGAGCTACGTCCACCATATTTGGTGACCCGAGAGGGATTCGAACCCCCGACCCACTGCTTAGAAGGCAGTTGCTCTATCCAACTGAGCTACCGAGTCTCTTTGAGAAAGAGGAATTCGGGATGACAGGATTTGAACCTGCGACCCTCTGTACCCAAAACAGATGCGCTACCACTGCGCTACATCCCGGATCGAAGTCCATGATTTCGCGGAAAGGCGAGGTGTCAAGTCGCTTGTCTATTTGTTTGTGATAGTTTTTTCAAGTGCTCTAAAATGATGTCTTCGGTAGGAGCTTTGGTTATTGCTTTTTCGAAGGCTTTTCTGGCTTCTTCCTGTTTTCCCAATTTGGAAAGTAGAACTCCGAAAGAATCCAAATAGGCCGGATTTTCCGGATCCAATTGCAGCGCACGTTTGATGTTTTCCATCGCCAGTTTTAGCTCTTCCGGATTCGGCTCTTTTCCCTCTAAAAGCAGGTACGCTACCGAATTTAGGCTGTTTTTTTGCTCCGGTCTCAATCTTAAAATTCTAAGGTGGGTCTCGATTGCGGCTTTCGTGTCTCCGGATTTTTCCAATGCAGACGCTTTTAAGGAAAGAAGAATGATATCATCCAGTGAAAGTTTAAGACGTTCTTCCGTTTTTGCCAGAGCAGTTTTATAATCTCCAGTTCGGATTAGAGAGTAGATCATCATTCTGAATGCGTTGTCTCTTTCGGAGAATTTTGGGAATTCTTCCAATAATTCTTCGATAACTGAAACACATTTTTTGTGATTTCCGGTTCTGGAACAACATATTGCAAAATTATAAAGTAGTTCCGGATCTTTTCCGGTCTCGGAAATTTCTCTGTCGATGAGAGTGATTGCGACTGTATAATTTTCTTTTAGAATTTCAGTGAAAATCCTTCTTTTGGCTGGGATCTTTCTCGGAGTTTTCTTTTCCATTTACTTCGATTTAACCCGGATCCTTTTTTTAAATTCCTCTAATTCAAGTGTAGAAGTTTGATCTAAACTTAAAGGAGTGATTGGTATTTTTCCATGGAAGAATATATCAAAATCAGTACCTTCTTCCGGAACATGTCCTAGGTCAGAGCCTCCTAAGAAGAAGTCGGAGATCCCGCCTATGATCGGCTTGGATTCGTAGGTGTCTACATAAGTCCTTCTGCCCAACTTCGCAACTTCTATTGAAGAAAGTGAGTTCTCGAATTTTTCCGGAATATTTATATTATATACAATACCAGGAATAAATTCATCTATCCATGAACTCAGAACTTCTCGGACTAATTCAGCTTCCTTAATATAATCGTAATTTTTGTCCCAGTTTCCGGAGCTAACGGCTATACTTTTTCTATTGTGGATGGCACCATGTCTTGCTGCTCCGACCGTTCCTGAATAGTGAACGTCATGTCCCATATTCACTCCTCGATTGATACCGGAGAGCACTAAGTCTATTTTAGGGAAGATGTTTCCATGCAGTCCGATATTCACACAATCCACCGGAAACCCATCTACAATATAATGATTCTCGTTTACTCTTTCCACTCTCAAAGAATCGTGAATGCTTAGCGCCATAGAAGTTGCAGAACGTTCTTTTAAGGGAGCGATTAAATAAGTATTATGCTCTTTCCCTAAAACTTTTTCCAAAGCAAGGATCCCGTTCGAAGAGATCCCATCATCGTTGGTGATTAGAATATTCATATTATATAAATTATGGAAGAGAAGGATTAAACGATGTGATCATCGCGGAATACATCGCTAACGGTAGGAAGAAGGTCACAATAAACGTGATAATATTAATACGAAAGGAATCCTTAAACTTCATATCGTAAATGTAAGAAGTCCCACGAATTAATACCGCCATAAACAATCCGTAATGGATCGAATATAGAGTAATCACGCCGAATCCGCTCTTTACTCCTAATTGAGCCAGAAGAATTGCCCATGCAGCAGTGGAGATAAAAAGAGAAAGAGAAAGATTTACAAACCTGTAAGTGACATTTGCGTTTGCCTTCTTTCCATTAGATTGAGCAAGCCCGTCCACAATGAATGCGATCGCATAAGGCAAAAGCATGAAGAATAATAAATGTGTTAATGCTGCAATTAGGAATTGTCCGAAACTTCTGCCAGTAAATGGGGGAGAAATAAAAACATAACCTGCCCCTGCACTAATCGCAGCAAGTATCAGAACCAAACCCCCGACTAGCTTAAGAGGATAAATTCCCCAGGAAGAAATTACATTCTCTACTCGAAACGGCTCGAATAAGACTGCGTCTAAAAGATCTATAAATCTGCTGAATAATTCTTTCAACACAGGATTACCATGCCATTGAATTAGGATATAAGACTAAAACAGGAGAACGTTTGAGTTCTTGAAGAAATGCTTTTTCTCCTCCAAAAAATCCTCCTGATTTTGCCTGCATTAGTTGGAAGAATCTATCCCATGGATTTACTTCTTCTTCGAATAATGGAAGAGTTCCATCGTAGTTGCAAAGTTTGGAAAGTTCTGCCAATGCTTCTCTTCTTCCGCCTATATCATCTACCAATTTGTTTCTGAATGCATCTTGTCCGGAATAGATCCTTCCTTCTGCTAGTGCTTCTACAAATTTTACGGTTTGGTTTCTGCCTTTGGCTACATCTTCTATGAATTCTTCGTATGTATCTGAAAGCATTTTTTGGATCATTGCATCTTCTTCCGGAGTATTATCACGGAATAGGGAAAGTGAGTCCTTGTACTTTCCTTCTTTGAAAGTGCGGACCTTGACTCCGTATCTTTCTAAAAGTCCTTTGATATTCGGGGCGATCGCGATCACTCCTATAGAACCGGTTAAAGTCCCGCCTAACGCGTAAATTTTATCTGCAGCAGATGCTATATAATATCCACCGGAAGCGGCGATATCCTTCATGGACACTACTACTTTTTTGTTTTTATCTTTTCGCAGATACATTAGCTCTTTATAGATCTCTTGAGAAGCGCCTACCGATCCGCCTGGTGAGTTTATCTCAACTAAGATACCTACGATATTAGAATCATCTTCGATTGCCCTCAGTTGTTCCAATATGGTTTGGGCTCCGGCAGAGTCATAGCTGGATCGTCCGGAGTGGATCTCTCCTTCTATCTTGATCAGAGCTGCTCCTAATCTGTCGGTCCCGAATCCGGAACCTGCATCTACTTTCGTTAGTTTAGAAGAAGATACGTTGGATACTAAATTAATAAGCCCTACGAATAAGGAGAGGATGGTGACTACAAAGGTGACTGCTAATGCGATACGATTTCGGTCCACAATTAGAGTGGATCTCGGTACCGATCCCCTGTCAATGAAATAGCGGAACTAGGTTTTGTTTGAGGGAGCTGGCTGGTTTCTCTTGACGATGGGATAAGTTCAGTATGTGTATCAATATAGGTATAGGGGTGCGGATTTGTACAGAATTTTGACTTTAGTTCGAGTGCTTGTTTTGATATTTCTTCTCGGAGCTTGCAGTCCTTACGGAAAAGTGATCATTATAAAGGACGATTTTAAAAAATCTCATATCATCACGATGAAAATGAGACAAATATCTAGAGAAGAAGTCGGAGATACTTGGGCAAGATACGAAACTATTTTCGATTTTTCTAGAGAGATTGGTGAGGCAAAAGCGAATTCTACTGTAGCAAGGTTTACGGTCATTGCTGCTGCAAATAGTTATCCGTTGGAAAGAAGTGGTTTCCTCCGAATTGGAACTAAAGATTCAACGTTGGTATTAGGAAACTTGGACGCGCGTGCTGTGACAACGTATAACACTGATGTAACCACTACTACAACCACGAAAAATAATTCGTCAGGTCTTTCCAGTTCTACTAGTTCGTTCGGAAAAAATCAATCTACAGAAACCAAAACTTCTATGAATACTACTAGTCGTACTCATAAGGAGCTTACCGGAATATTTCTACTAACAAAAGAGCAAGAGATCGAGATATTAAATTCAAAATATTTTGCTATTAGATTTTATTCGGGAGCCCTACCCATTACCATTTCATTTGAAGAAGATGATTTGGAGGATTTGAAAAGATTTATAAAGGCAAAACCTGGAATGGAACAGGGATAACGTCTCTATATTATCTGTCGGTTCCCGGATTCCGCCAATATTTTAAACCACTTCGCTTATTAATTTCTTGCCTTAGTTCATTTTAGTTCGTCTCCTAAGATATCTTTTAGGATGAAAGAGGCTTTTATGGAATTTACGATTCGGCCGATCGCAAAGGTCTCCAACTCAAGATCAGAAATCCAGGATGATTACTGGGCGGAAATTGTTTCCGAGATCGAGTTAGAAGATAATGTTCCAACTGAATCCTTGGATGGGATTGAAACATTCTCCCATTTGGAGATTATATATATTTTCCATAAAGCTATTGGATCGGAACCCGTATTGGGCAGCGAGCATCCAAGAGAAAACAAAAGATGGCCCAAGGTTGGGATCTTTGCCCAAAGAAAGAAAAATCGCCCAAATCATATAGGGTCTACGATGGTAGAACTTTTGAGAAGGGATGGCAAAAAACTTTTGGTGAAATATTTAGATGCGATTGATGGAACTCCTGTTGTGGATATTAAACCTGTAATGAGGGAATTCCTACCAATGTCGGGGATTTCTCAACCAGATTGGTCCAAAGAATTGATGATAAATTATTGGGAGTGATTCTCTCGAATTAGATTGACTGTGATTTAATTTCGCTTAGGTTTTTCGGCCATGGTTTCAATCAGTCGAAAAACATTTCTGAAATATGGCCTTAGCTTTGGTGTAATTCTTTCAACTTCTCAAATTTTACAATATTGTAAAAGTTCTTCAAATGAAAGATATGAGTATGAAAGAAAGAA
This sequence comes from Leptospira andrefontaineae, assembly GCF_004770105.1. Lineage (NCBI taxonomy): Bacteria > Pseudomonadati > Spirochaetota > Leptospiria > Leptospirales > Leptospiraceae > Leptospira > Leptospira andrefontaineae. The sequence continues at coordinate 337,591 of NZ_RQEY01000016.1, forward strand.
CCCCTTCGACCCTGAATTTCTTTCAGAAAATATATCCCCAATTCTAAAGGCAATTCGTATCGGGATCACTGCTCCGAACCCGCATAATGTCCAGCCTTGGAAATTTAAAATTATAAATGATCATTCTGCTCTTTTGTATGTGGATGAAAAACGTTTATTAAAAGATACGGATCCCACATTTCGACAAATTCATATCGGGCAAGGCACCTTCCTAGAAAACTTAAGTTTAGGGATCCAAGTGTTAGGATATTCTTCCGAAGTTTCTCTTTTTCCTGATGGAAAATATACAATTGCAGAAATAGGTAAAAAACCGATCGCTAAAATTGTCTTAAACAAACAGGAAGATCTGATCCGAAATCCTTTATCCGAATTCATTTCAGAACGAGTAACGCGGAGAAGTGTATTTGAAGGAGAAGATCTAACTCAGGAAGATTTTGAGAAGATCCGTAAGGACTCTGCTGTTTTGTATTCAGAGTTGAAATTTGTTCCTAAAGCCGGGTCGGAAGTATTAAGTAAACAATTGATTGCCGCCATGCAAATGGAAACGGACACATATAGAACATATGAAGAATCTAGGATTTGGTTCCGCTATAATGACGAAGAGATCGGAAAATTTAAGGATGGCATTTCTTTAAGAGCAAACGGAACCTCTGGATTGAAATATTATTTTGCTCGAAATTTTTTCTTAAAACATGGACCAGAAAGTTGGCATTCTTCTGAAAATAAAAAAGCAGGCATGGATATGTTTGCCTCTATGGTGGAAAGCTCTAAGGGATTTATTTTTTTGAAAACGGACCATAACGATATTATCGATTGGGTCCAATCAGGAAGAGATTATCTTCGTTTACATTTGGCGGCGACTAAAAATGGATTTTCTCTTCATCCAATGAGTCAGATATTACAAGAATATCCGGAAATGGATCCGATCAGAAATGAATTTGAATCTTCTTTAAAGCCTGGAGAAAAGATCCAAATGTTAGTTCGTTTGGGTAGAAGTGATTATCATTTTTATAGCCCTAGAAGAGATCCAAAAGATTTTATCTTGTAACGCGATCGCTCTAAAGGAATTTTTGTCGAAATAAATGAATATACTCAAGAAAATCCTATTCTGGCTCGGGGACCTTCTATTTTTACTCATTCCGTTATGTATTATTCTGGCAGAATCCGGAACATGCACACAGGGAGATGATGGTATTTTTCTTTTATTTACTCAGGCCGCTTTTGCGGTTTCCGTATTATCCCTTTTTCTAATATGGTTCGGGATCCCTTCCGGAGGTTTGGTCGGACAAGGGCTGGTTACATTTCCATTCTTGATGTGCTTGTATTTTTATGTAGCTTATATCCCTGTTTACTTTGTATATTCTACATTACAAAATCACGATTTATGTGTAGTGATTGTTTCAGATCTGACTTTGTACGATTCTACGAGTGTGGTTCAGAGTGAGGATGCAAGTTTGTTTTCTCGAACCTATGCTATATTGATGCTATTGCCTGTTTTAGGCAGTTTTTTGCCGGTTTATAAATTTTGGATATCTGGGTCCTTCTCCAAAAAAAGAAAAGAAATCGTAGATTCTATCTCTCGGAAGGTCGACGAAATTTAGCCCGAATTTTTCGAATTTCTTACATAGATCGGGAAGATTCCGTAGATTTTTTGTCGTCAAACAGTGATAACACTAATTTTCCATTGGAGAAAAGAATGAATCGCAATCCCTTATGGGTCCTTCTAGCAAGTATGCTAGTCTCCAGCGCTATTTTCGCTCAAAGTTCACCAGGCACAACGGCTCCTCCAAAGTCTACCACACCTAAGGCGGAAACTAGCAAGCCGGCCGGAACAGAAAGAGAATCATCTTCCGGAGAAAAGCCGGATCTATATATCAATTCTCAATCATCTTTTGAGTTCAATTCCAAGGACGAAGGCTCCACTGTAGATTATATCGAATACAAGATCGGATCAGGTGATTATACCAAATACGTTTCTTCTATCACATTGGTAAGAGAAGGTCTGACTAAGATCACTTACAGAGCAGTGGATAAAGCGGGAAATAAAGAGCCGGAAAAACATTTTAACGTTCTTGTGGATAATACTCCTCCTTCTACTAAGATCACTCCGAGTGCAGCACTTGTAGTTCATGAAAATACGAACTATGCGACTAAAACTTTAACTTATTCTATTACTGCTCAGGATAATTTGGCAGGTGTTCAGGACATCAAAATTTCCATTAATGGTTCAGAGCCTAAAGTGTATGACGGTAGGCCAATTCAATTGGAGAAAGCCGGAGTAAACACTATTAAGTTTTCTGCAACTGATAAGTCCGGCAATACTTCCACTGATTCTGTTTTGGCGGTTACTGTGGACCAAGAAAAACCGCTGGTTGAACTTTTCGGTTCCGCACTTGTAACAGTAAAAGATAAAATTTTCGTTAAGAGCGGAAATGCATTCACAATTAAGGCTTCGGATACATTATCCGGAATTAAGCAGATCTTTTATAAATTGGATTCCGGTGAATGGAAATCGTATGCTGATCCTGTTTCCGTAGAAGCACAAGGAAACCACACGATTGAAGCTAAATCAGTGGATTCGGTAGGTAATGAAAGTGAAGTAAAGAAGATCGCTTTTATCGTAGATACCACTCCTCCTGAAACTAAGATCCAGAAAGTGGATAATAAACCAAGCTCTCCTGCTCCAGCAGCTAAGCCTGCAAGTTCTTCTACTACACCAAGCACAGAAAATTAGAAACCACCAAAAGGGATCCGTTGAAAATACGGGTCCCTATTTTTCTTGGAATTCGGATCCGGTCTTTTGCCAATCCGGTTTTATTGCGTTTACTTTGATCTTGAACTCCGCTTGGTTCCCAACTCTGTCCGAAGTATAAACCGTTACGGTATGAATTCCAGTATTGAATCCAATCGGGTTTTGGTAAGATTGAATAGAGCCGTTGCCAATCTTATATTCTAATTTAGAAAGCCCCGATCCTGTGCCCGGATCTTCACATCGGATCGCAATGAGCCCATTTTCTTTTAGATAGTAGATGCCATCTTCTCTGAGTTTACCTTCAGTTGGAGCGAAAACGCATGTAGGATGTTTTGCATCTATCAATAATGGGATCTCTGATTGGATATAATTCCCTGCTTTATCATTTGCTTCCCAACGAAGAATAGAAAGTCCATCTATACCTAAGGAAGAAATTTTTATAGGTTTCTTTGCCTCTTCGCCTGAAAGAGTTAGATTTACTTCTGCTCCGCTTCCGTCTCTTGCAGCGAGATTGATCGTGATCTCTTCCATTCCGGAACCTTCTTCAGTAACTTGTAATGTAAGTTCTGCTCCGGATTTGATCTCTATTAGTCCTGATTGCCCCTTTTTCTCTCCAATCAAACGGACCTGGGGTGCGGTTGTGTCTTTAAGATACTTTGTCTTTTTAGGTATTTCTTTATTTCCTAATATATCTTCGGAATAAAATTCCACCTCATTCCAGCCTTCTTGGGAAAGAGAAATGGAACCGTCATATCTCTGCCAGTCTCCTCCATTCACTCTGTAGTATGTGGAAACAGGAACTTGTTTTTGGGAATTTGGAGATCCGGGAGAATTGGTAGAAGTTCCGTTAGATTTAGGATCACCCAATGAGATCCGCAATTCCTCTGAAGAAGCGACAACAGTGGAAGGTCTTTCGACTTTTACTTTAGGTGCTGCAGCAAATTTATCCGCTAAAGAAATTATCGGAGAAGAAACTCCTCTTCCTCCATCCACATTGATCCCGACTACGCGAACATAGAATTTAGAATCTTGTGAATTGAATTCGTAACGGAAGTTTTTGGTCTTATAGAAATGATGTACTCTTAAAAATTCTCTATCATCTGAAAGTTCGATGAGATAACTTTCAGCGCCTTGGCTGGGCTTCCAGCGAAGGCTTACTCTTTGTTGTTCGGAAAATGCCTCTCCCGAAAGTAGAAGCAGTAAAGATAATAAAAATGAAAATTTATATTTTATAATATTCCGATCCAGAATTCTCACTCTAACTCAACCTTTTCGGGAAGTTTTTCCGGTTTAGAAGGGGCCTGTCCTTTTACCACAGTAGTTCCGAATCCAGCAGGGACCGCCACTGTTTTTCCTTCTGCGGAGACTTCTAATTCTCCTTTGTAACATCCTACTGTAGTATTTTCAGGATCCGGGGCACTTACGTATAATTCGGTTCCTCTCACTCCTACCACTGCTGTAGGAGTTACTACCATAAATTTACGAGTATCATCTCCGGGTTTTTTAGGAGGAACTTTTGCCTCCAGATATCCGGACTTAAGTTCTAGGATTCCTCCATCCTTATTCAGTTTGTATTCTGAAATGGATTCCGAAGTTGTTTTTACGATTTTAGTTAAGGTTTTTTCCCTTAATTCTACAACTGTTCCATTCTTAGTGAATATAATTTTAGAAGAAGAACCTTGTCCTGTTTGGACCCAATCATCCATGTTCAATAATTGATCTTTAGAAAGTTTGGACCAACTTGCAGGAAGTCCTGTCGGTGTAAAATCTCTGGAGAATTGAACTTGCCCTTTCTGGAAATCAGCAACTGCTACAGGACCTGCATTCGGTTTTATAATTTCTCCTGTAGCTGAGATTGTATCCTTTCTTAAGAAGCCTGGGATAAAAAGTGTAGTGCCTTCTCTAATCAAAGAAGGGTTTGGAATTTCATTATATTTTAGTAATTCTTTCCAGTTCCGCGGATCTTGTAGGAATTCCTTTGCGATTTTGGATAAGGTATCGTTCTTCTTTACTTTATATTCGAAAACGTCTTCATGAACACCTTTTTTAGGTTCTGCAAGTAGACCGATCAAAGAAACGGAGATGAGTAAGATTGCAAAAAATTGAAACAGTTTAGATCTTAAGATCGAAAAAGGGAAATTCTTGGAAGCCATGGTTAATCCTGGGAACTAGTTCTATCCAATTATTAGAAGGGAATCTTGTAGGAATTCCAACAAAATACGGTGCTTAGGTGAAAAAGGATGATGAAGAATTGGGCGAAATCCTGAGGAAAATGATTGCCTTATTTTTTTAAATTCCAATGATTTGGGCCTCATTTTAGAGATTGTAATGTCGGCTCATCTCCCACCACTCGTTCCAATAGTTTTCGGCTCTACGGTATTCGCTATTTTAGGATATTTTTTCTCACTTGTCCTAGGCTCTCGAAAAAATTGGATCGGTTCTTCCTTGATCCTTTTGGCTTTAGCGGCATGGCTTGTGTTACAAGGGATTTTAAGCGGAACTGGATTTTATCTAATTACCGATTCCTTTCCTCCTAGATTTTTGTGTATGGTGGTTCCACCGATCTTGTTCTTGGTTTTACTTTTTATTTTTCCTTCGAGTAGAGCTTGGATGGATCAAATCCCCGGTGAAAATTTAACATACTTACATCTCGCAAGAATTCCGGTTGAACTTGTTTTATACTGGTTAGCAATGTATGGTTGGATGCCGATCAGCATGACATTTGCAGGTTGGAATTTTGATATTCTAATAGGTCTAACTGCTCCGATCGCTGCTTATTTTATTTTGAATAAACCGACATCTTCAAAAAATTGGATTTTGTTTTGGAATATAATAGGACTTTTATTTTTATTGAATATAGTGATCTTAGGGATCTTATCTGCACCTGGGCCTTTTCAAAAATTATCTTTTGAAAGACCGAACACTGCTGTGCTCCAATTTCCATACGTATGGTTACCTTCTTTTATAGTTCCTTCCGTTTTATTTGCTCATCTCGTTTCTATTCGAAGAAGGTTTGTCGCAGGCTGAGTTTGAAATTTTCTTTTCAAAAATTTTATTCTAAATTAGTAATTTTATTTTTTTGCATATTCCTATTCTCTTTCTGTTTTCCGGATATGGTCCGAAAAAAGAAAACCGAAAATAATTGGTTTAAGATAGAGAAAATCTTTTATAAAACGGAACAACGAAAGATCGAGATTTCCCTAAAAGGAACAGTAAAAAATCCTGCTATAGTAGGTTTAGAAGGATTTGAATTGAATGAAAATTCTTCTGATATTTTGTTATTTCAGCAGGAAAAGCCGCTTCCAATCGGATCCGTTCTTCTTAAATTTAAGGTAGAAGTTACCGAAAACAAAGAATGGATACGAAAGGTCGGAACCACTCGCAAGTGGATCCAGATTGTATTAAAAAACGATAACGGGCAGACTACTCACTTACAAACAGAGGTCTCTATCCATGAGTCCGATAAAAAGCAGTTTAGAAAAGATCTTTCCTTGGATGCGGAAGGGGAGTCCATTCGTTTAGATGGAAGAGATTGGAGACTTGTCTCTGATATAGATAGGATAGATCAGGCATTATTACAATATGTTCCCAAGTCAGAATCATTACTATTTTGGAATGAAATGCTTTCTATCCATGTTTATAAAGTGAGAGCTTCTTCTCCTTCCGAAATTTATTCCCTCCTGGAGTCCGGTAAGAAAAAAGAATGTCCGAATATTCTTTGGAATCTTGAATCAGAGAAGTCGGGAAAAATTTCTTATTCTTGGGAACATTCCGGTTGTGGTAATTTGTCTCCTTCTTCTCAGATTGCAAAATTATATAAAGGAGAATTCGGAATTTATAATATTCGATACGATAGAAGGAATAAGATAAATGCCGAAGATAGAAAACGCTGGTCTGAACTGTTGGATCTTCTTCCGTTGAAGTTGGATTGAATTTTTTATTTTACTGTAGGAGTTCCTACATGGGTTAAGGGCGGCCCCCGCCCCTTCGCAGCGACAATAGGAGCGAGAAGACGACCATGTAAGAGTCGGTGATCGCAGATCAAACGAGCGGGCCACTTTGGATACTAGCTCAGTTTAATCGAACGCATTTTTTAAAAAACGGCCCCCGCCCTGCGTTGGGATTGGGGGGAGAGGCTCGTGGGAGAGCTCGCACTCCTATATCATAAATTCCAATTTTCTGCAACCGAATTTTATAATATCTATTGTAGGAGCTCCAACAACGGAATTCCTATTTACAACCCGCGAGAGATCGAACCGGGGTCACAAAAATCGTGAATACGATTTTTTGACCGAAGGTGAGAGCTCGGTCCGAGCCCTTGATGAAAGGCCTCCGGACTATTTTGGGCTCGTTTATTTCCTATTGATCGTTCGCGAGGACGCGGCCAACCCCAAAAACTTTGTAATACTTGTTGGAATTCCAACATGAGAAGGATCATTTTTTGCCTTGACCCAGATTTGAGGAAGTCTAATTCCTGTAATTACACATGTGTAATTACATATATGTAGATGCACATTAATTCTCTTGGGAGATTCGATATGGAATTGACGATTGATAAACCGGTGCTTTCCCCTCATAGTTTTGCTAGGATTCGTTTCCAGGATTGTGATCCTTTTGGGCATTTGAATAATGCAAGGTATATGGATTATTTTTTGGAGGCTCGTTCCGAGCAGTTGAGAGAGACTGCCAATTTTGATTTTTATGAATATGGTTCCAGTTCAGGTAAATCTTGGGTGGTAAGTAAGGTAGAGACTCAATATTTGGAACCGGTCAAACAGAATGATGTGGTGAAAATTGTAACTCGTTTGATCAAGCTGACTCCGGCAACGATCCATAATGAATACTTACTTTTGGATAAGGAAGGTAATCGTTTGAAGGCAGTTTTGAGGGCGCAATTTTCTTTTATTGATCTCCAAAAGGGGCGCCCTGTTCGTCATGACCAAGAGATGATGTCTTTTTTAGGTAGTTTCATATTCGATGAACCTGGTTTGGATGATGCTTCCTTCGAGGAGAGGGTAAAACAGTTGCGGAAACAAGTATCAGAGGGAAAATATTCCCAAGACTAATAGTCTTTTGATCCTATGTCCAAGAAGTCTCAAAATATTACGGCTCGGAAATCTGAAAAATTCCCGAGCAAAGCGGATATGCTTAGCGCAGGTTTAAGTTGTGTGAACTTTAATCTGCGCAGAGCTTCTAGGGCGGTCACACAATTTTATGATAGAGAATTGGAGAAGGCGGGTCTTACTTCTCAAAGATTCAGTTTATTGCATACTTTAGGCGCGACAGAAGGTCTTGGTCTTGCCGAGTTAGCCGACCTTCTCGTTTTAGATAGAACTACTTTGATCCGTAACTTGACTCCTTTGGAAGAGTTGGGCTATGTTGCGGATGTCCCTTCCGAAAATAAAAGAGCTCGAAAAGTTATTTTGACTCAAAAAGGTTTGGAAGCCTTGAGGGTTGCGTATCCTATTTGGGAAGAGGCCCAGGCTACCGTCACGGAAGCTATGGGAGAGGACGATCTAAAAAGATTATTGAAAAGATTGAATTCGATCGTCCGTAAAAGGAATTTTAAAGAATTTTCCAAATCGGAAGATTGAACCAGAATTTTCATTAGTTTATTTTTTCATAATATTGAATTTTAGAGTTTGAGCCGGTTTCTGAAAACCATGAATAAAAATCTTTATCCTATCCTTTTCATTCCTACTGTCCTATTCTGTGCGTACTATTTTTTTTCTCCAAGTTGTGTCTCCGGTGATTGTAAAAACGGGATCGGGACTAAAATTTTGTCAGGATCTTATCGTTACGATGGAAGTTTCCAAAATGGGTTAGCCCATGGTAAAGGAAAACTTGTACTCGGCGGAATAGAATCTTATGATGGGGATTGGAATCGTGGTAATAAAGAAGGAAACGGTATTTATAAATACGCTGATGGAACAATTTATGAAGGTGAGTGGAAATGGAATAAGAGGAATGGCTTCGGCAAATTGACCGACTCGGAAGGAAATTTAATTTTTGAAGGCCAATGGAAGGACGATGGCCAAGTTTTGGTTAATAATTCAAAATGAAATATATTATTTTTTCCATTGCCGATCTTCGCTTAACGTTTAAATTCGTTAGATCTTAAGCCGTTCAGGTGAACTAAAATGAAAGTTTACGGTACTTCTGTTTCCGGGAATTGTTATAAAATTAAACTTCTATTGCATGTATTGAAAATTCCTTATGAATGGATCGAGACCGATACTAGAAAGGGCGAAACCAAAACTCAGGAATTTCTTCTTAAAAACCCGGTAGGTAAAGTTCCTCTTTTGGAATTAGAGTCCGGAGAATTTCTTTCCGAATCTAATGCCATCTTATATTTCTTAGCGAAGAATACTGACTTCTTTCCGGATGATCTTTTGGCCCAGTCCAGGATATTACAATGGATGTTTTTTGAACAATATAGTCATGAACCTTATATTGCGGTCAATCGTTGGTTGATACATTTTCAAAACAAAAAGGATGATCCTAGAATTCCGAGTAATCATACTAAAGGATTAGATGCTCTGAAGATCATGAATGACCATCTTGCCAAAAATCAATTCTTCGGTTCTGAAAATCTGAGCATAGCCGATATCGCTCTCTTTGCATATACACATGTGGCGGAAGAAGGTCAATTTCCTCTTTCTGATTTTTCGAACCTGAGCTCTTGGATCAGAAGGGTAAAAGAGATCCCGGATTTTATTCCGATATACTGAGACCTTAACATCGGAAGGAATATATATCCGGATTGGGAGAAGTGTGTTGGCCTGCTTTTCTAAATTCTCCTTGATTCCTTACTTTTGGTTTTCATATTCTACCGTTAAGATTCGGCCGATCCGATCCCGGCGAAAAAAATGGCGAAATATTCCAATTCCAAGATTTTACTAACGTGTACTGCCGCGGTGATTCTTATCGTTTTAGGAATTTTTCTATATGTTTTCTTTCGGAACGGCTCGGATGTTCCAAACTTTACGGATCGTTTTGAATTTAAAGATCTAACAAGGGCCCAAGCGGAGAAGTTTGGGATCCTCGGTCTTCCAAACGGTGTCTCCGATTATTTTATCAAACGTTGTGGATTTAGGGAATCCTGGGTGGTTTTCTCCAAATACAAGGTAGAAAGTTCCGAGTTTAGGAAAACTATTCTGGAACGATTCAAAAACCATCCTGGTTTAAATCGTAAATTCGATTCTTACCCGAGTGATTGGCCTGAAAATTTTGACCAAGGAAATTGTAGGCCGGATTGGTGGGAGCCTTGTTCTAAAGGTTTTTGGGCGGAAATTTCCAAAGGCCCCGATGTTGTAGCTCATAAAGACGGATTCTATCTCTGTGAAAGCGGTAAAGAACTAAGATGGTTCGTTTTTCATTTTAGAAATATCTTATAATTACTTACTGATGAATAATATATTCGAAAAAATTAATATTGAAGAAAAACATTTGGCATACGCGAGTTTGAGTAGAAGAGTTTATGCTCAGTTTCTGGATTTTTTGATCTTATGTCCTGTTTTGATCCCCCAAATCATGGTCTTCTATTACCACAATAAGATGGTATATGAATTGTTTCCTTTCTACACTGCCTTACATTCCTTACTTTATATCGGATATAGATTCGTAATGCATGCTTTATATGGCCGGACACTTGGCAAGGCATTTGCCGGGATAATCGTGACCGATTCTTGCAAAGGTCGTTTGGGATGGATCCGGTCTTTTATTCGGACTTTGCCTGAGCTCGCCTTGTCTTTAGTAACGATCATGAGTGCTGTATACGATTCCAGGATATTTATGGAACACCAGGCGGAGATGGAGGGGTTACCTTTAGCTGGTGTTCATCGGATTTTGAACAAATGGAATCCTTTAGACAATTTCACCTTTTGGGATTCGATTATATATTATGGGATTTCAGTAATTTATATCTTCTTTTCTCATAAAAGGACCGCATTACACGATCTTTTTGCAGGAACCAGGGTCCTCCGTTATAAAGCAGAATAGGTTTATTATACCGGATCGGAAATTTATTTCCTGTCCACATTCTCTTGACTCATATTCCGTAAATGTTATACTACAAAGATGCGGATCTTCGATTCTCACTTTCATATCATAGATCCAAGATTTCCTTTGGTGCCCAACCATGGCTTTTTGCCCGAGCCTTTTACGGTTTCCGACTATAATAAGCAGGCGGATTGGCTTAGGATCAAGGGTGGCGCTGTTGTTTCCGGTTCTTTCCAGGTATTTGATCAAACTTATCTATTGGATGCACTTTCCATATTAGGAAAAAATTATGTAGGTGTAACGCAACTTCCTGCAAATGTTCAGGATTCTGAAATTTTATCCCTTCATAGATCAGGAGTAAGAGCTGTTCGATTTAATGTAAGAAGGGGAGGTTCTGAGGAAATTTCCAAGATTAAGGAAATGGGTGCCAGGGTTTACGATATAGTCGGCTGGCATGTTGAATTGTATATAGATGCCAAAGAGGTAGATGAATTTTTAGAAGAAGTGTTATTATCACTTCCTAAAGTTTCCATAGATCACTTGGGATTATCCAAAGAAGGTTTTTCTACTATTCTAAGATTGGTGGAAAAAGGTGTAAGAGTAAAGGCCACCGGATTTGGTCGGACCAATATGGACATAAGAACCGCTTTGGTGGCAATCGCAGAGATTAATCCGGACGCTTTAATGTTCGGAACGGATCTTCCTTCTACACGTTCTCCCGCCCCATTTACTGAAGAGGATCTGCATCTTGTAACGGACACGTTCGAAGGTGAGTTATTGCAAAAAGTATTATATTCGAATGCACTTGATTTTTACGGCGTGAACGTAAAAGTATAAGAGCCTGTCCCAAAAGGTCCAGGCTCTTGAAGCCCGTGACTTAGTATCGATTGATAACCTATATTTGGGACGGACTATAAATTATTCTTTTTTAAAGATCCTATCAGCTATTCTTTTTACGATCCAAGAAGGAAATATTTTCGTAGAATAATAATGTGCCTGATTCATAAATCCCGGGACCGACCTTTTGGTTTCGTTTTGGATCGCTTGGAAGGCAACCTTTGCCACATCTTTCGGATCCATCGCGATCGAGTAAGCCAGATTTCCTAAGCCTCCCTTTTTATTTTCTTTATGAATTCCTGCTACTGTTAGAAAATTTGTTTTAGTAGTTCCTGGATATAAGATCCCAAGTTTAACTCCATAAGGAGCAAGTTCCGCTGCTAATGCTTCTGAAAAACTAACTACGTATGCCTTGCTTGCTGCATAAGCTGCCATATAAGAAAGAGGCTGTAAAGAAGCTGTGGATGCAACATTCAAAATAAAACCGTTATTACGTTCTATCATTCTCTTGGAAAATTCATTAGAAAGTCTAGTAACTGCGTTCATGTTAAGTAGAAGCATTGAATCTATTTTTTCAGGAGAAAGTTCCCAAGATTTTCCCCAAAGCCCGAATCCTGCATTATTGACTAGGACATTTACTTCTAACTTTAATTTGGAGACCCATTTTAAAATTTTAGGAACACTATCAGTCTTGGTTAGATCCGCTTCTAAGGTCTCTAATTTTCCGGAAGAGTTGATCTCTTTACATTCTTTTTGAAGAAGTTTGAATTCTTCTTTAGAAACACTGACTACTAATACGTTATAACCTTGTTTGTATAATAAGATAGAAAGTTCTTTGCCAATCCCGGAAGATCCTCCGGTGACTAAGACCGTTTTTGAAAAATCAGTTTTTTTGATTTCTGCTAAAATCTGATTTAGTATGGTTAATAAATCATAGATCTTATTTAAGAAATTTGGTTCTTCAACGTGAGAGCCTAAGGTGTCTGCGATTCCTTTGGACTCATCCTGTAGCCAAGTTAAAGAGCTAACATCTTTATATAGAAAGCCGCGTTTCATTTTATCAAGAACCATCAAATCTCTTTCATAACCGCTCTTCGAATAAAGAGCTTTGTGGTCTTTAATTTTTCGGCTAATATAATTGTGCAGCTCGTTTGCTTTTCGTATATATGTTTCCAAATCTACTTTTTTCTTCTTTAGCAACATTATGAGTCCTTTTCGATTTCGCAATAGATCCCTGATGATCTGAAATTTGTCAAAGCCTTTCAAAATCCGAAAAATCTAGCTTGCTCCATAGAATAAGGAACTTAATGTTTTCGGGATGTCTCCTTTATTCCAGCCTTTAAAAACATATTTGGATACGAAACTTTCTCTGATCGATAAAATCCCTAAGGAAAGAAAGTCGGTGCTTTCTTCATTCGCCGAATTTATTTTACAATCTTTTGAGACCAAACAAAAAGCGAATTTAGTTTTTATATGTACTCATAATTCGAGAAGGAGTCAGATTGCTCAGGCATTCGCAGCATGTATTCCTCACTATTTTGATTTTCCCGGAGTAAAATCTTTTTCAGGTGGAACAAGTATCACTGAGTTACATCCAAATGCGGAGAAGGCTTTAGAGACTTGCGGATTTCGTTTGGAAAACCAAGGACCTCCTCGTAATCCTAAATATTCAATTTGGTGGGCAGATGGAACTCCTCCTCTGATTGCATATTCTAAAAAATTCCAAGATGCTCCGAATCCTTCGTCTGAGTTTATTGCGGTTTTAGTTTGTTCACAAGCGGACGAATCTTGTCCTTATGTTCCAGGAGCAGAAGCAAGAATTTCTCTTCCTTTCGAAGATCCTAAATCAGCAGACGATTCCGAAAATCCTTTGGAGAAATATTTAGAAACCTGTGATCAGATCGCTTCTGAACTTCTTTATACTTTCCGGGAAGTAAAACAGAAACTTTAGATTCTTTCTATTCTTGTTGGAATTCCTACATTTATCGTTTGCCATCTAATTTCTCTCTGTAGAATTCATATTTATGACGGTTCGTAATAAAGAAGATCTGGAAGCATTACAAAGGATTGGCAAGATCACTGCCGAGACTTTGGTCAAAATGAGAGAAGCCGCTAAACCAGGTATTAGCACCAAAGAGTTGGATCGTATTGCGCATTCATATTTTTCTAAGTTCGGAGCAAGAAGTGCTCCTCAACTAATGTATAAATTTCCCGGATACACTTGTATCAGTTTGAATACTGAGATCGCCCACGGAATTCCAAACAATCGTATCTTAAAAGAAGGAGACCTCCTGAATCTGGATGTTTCTTTGGAGTTGAACGGTTATTTTGCAGACACAGGTTTTACTCTGATCGTTGGAAAAGATGATAAAGGTCTAAGTAGACTTTTGGATGTTTCTTCTGAAGCGCTAAAACTTGCTCTTGCAGGTGTGAAGACCGGTGAAAAACTAAATTCTATCGGAAGAACGATTGAGAGTACAGCAAAGAATAATGGATTTAAAGTGATCCGCACGTTATGTGGACATGGAGTAGGAAAATCTCTTCATGAAGAACCATTCGATATTTGTAATTATTACGAACCAAGAGATAAACGAATTCTTAAATCGGGACAGGTTATTGCAGTGGAAACTTTTGTTTCGACTGGCGCGGAAGACTTTGTAGAACAATCAGACGGATGGACCTTAAAAACTCCTGACGGTTCTTTTACTGCCCAGTTTGAACATTCAGTAGTTGTTACTGAACGTGGACCAATTATCTTAACAGCGGCATAAAAAAATGATCACTATAATTTTAAACATACTTCCTATTCTGATATTCATTCTGGTATTTACTATTGCCCTATGGGATAGAAAACAAAAGGAAACGTTTTCTAAAAAATATTTTGGCTCTTTCTTCCCTGCAATTTTATCAGGAGAATTAAAGTCGGATCTAAACTCTGCTTCTTCTCAATTTGGAAATGCAGGGTATGCTGTTCAGAAGGAAGGAGATAAACTTCTTTTTCAGAATGCTTCTCAACTGGCAAAACATAGGAACTGGTTATGGTCTTTCGGTTATGCTAAGAAGACGGAGAACGGATCCATCCAGTATAAATTATTCATTAATTTAGGTGCCGTGCTCACTGTGCCTGCTGCTTTGTTTGTAGTAGCATTCTATGGAATGTTAGTGCAGAATAATATTCCCAAAGGGCAAGTTTCTATTGCGCCTTACTTTTTCCTTGGATTCGCATTTTTCTTTGCGATCTCTAGTTTTATTTCTCAAACGATCAAAGAGAGAAGTTTCCTTAAGAAAAATCTTTCTTAAAATTAGAAAATGTTAATACGGATCGTACTTATTCTTCTTTCCCTTTCCTCTATGTACGGTTTGGGATTGAGGATTGAAAAAAAAGAATTGGGCTCTTGGTCCAAATTTGTTCCGTTCCTAATATTCGCATTCTTTTGGAATTTCGGGATACTCCCCGTTTCCGTATTTTTTACAGGAAAACTTTTAGGAGTACCTGGACTTGCATTTGCGGCAATTTTCCTTTGTGCTGCTTCTCCAGGAGGAGCTTCCGGAGGACTGTTTGTATTAAGAGCAAAAGGGAATCCGGCGTTAGGTGGAATGTTGATCGCATCATTGAATGGAGCGAATACTATTCTGACTCCTTTGATATTTTCTATCTATCAAGGAGGTTCAGGATTTAATTTCGATCTTTTCCTAAAACTTTTTTTGATAGGAACATTCTTACAAGGTTTACCTCTTCTTCTCGGACTCTTAAGTAAATATTTCTTCCCTAAATATTTCGATCCGATTGCTCCTTGGGTAGAAAGATTTAGCACATTCTGTTTGGTATTATCTATTTTACTTTTGATCTTTCAATATGGAGAATATGCATTGAGTCTAGGTTGGATTGTTTGGATCGGCGCTACTGTTGCAGTAGGACTTTCTCTTCTTCCCGGGCTATTTTTATTTAATTCTACGCGAGAAGTCAGGGCTTCCTTGTCCATGGTTTCCGGGATCAGAAGTTTGTCCTTGGCTTTACTTCTTGCAGAACTTCATCTTAAACAAAGTGAAACATTACTTACTGTTCTTATGTATGGAACGGTAATGTATTTAATTAGTGCGATTGCTGCGGAATTTTGGAATGGAAAGAAGAAGATCCAAACATGAATTTTTATTTGAACACATACTCTAAATCTAATTTTATAATAGATGTTCTGGTAATTATTACGTTTACTTTATTTCTCTTGGTATTCTTGGGAAATAAGAGAAAGTTTATCTTCTCTGAAAAATGGGATCTAAGCTTTTATAAAAGAATTTTAATTCTTATATTGATCTATCTGCTTTTTGCGGCTATGGTTCCTTTCTTTTTGGACGTAAGTTCTTTTATTCGAGTTAGGATCGCATGGACAGTTTTGACGATCGCTTTACCTCTATTCGGTCTCCTTCATTTTGCATTTTCCAAAAGAATCATTTTCCTATTTACTTCAATCTTTCTAATTTGTATCAAATTTTATTCCGAAGTTTGGGAACCGAATCATCTGGATGTGGAACGTATCCAAATTCGATCTGATAAGATAGTTTCTCCTATCAAAATTGTACACATCTCTGATCTGCAAACGGATGATATTAGAGATCTGCACTTAGAAGTTAGAGAAGAAGCAAATCGTTTCCAGCCGGATCTGATCTTATTTACCGGAGATGTGATGAATCATGCCTCCTTATATCCGATCGTCACCTCTTATCTAAAAGAATTTAAATATAATAATGGATTCTTCTTTGTTACTGGCGATGTGGATCATATCTTACGTTATACAGATTTTTCTTCTAAAACTGGATCGGTTCTTTGGGACCGAAAATCGAAGGTTATCCAAGTTGGAAATAATAAGATCGGTTTGATAGGATTAGGTTTACCCGATTATAAAAACAAAACCTTGATTTGGAGTTTGAGAAGGGAAATCCCCGAGGATATTTATTCCATCCTGATCAGTCATTATCCTGATTCTGTTCTTCATCAACCGAATGAAAAAGTGGATCTGATCTTAGCAGGGCATACCCATGGGGGGCAGGTCCAAGTTCCATTTTTTGGTCCAATCTTAACTCTTTCCCGAGTTCCTCGTTATATTGCAGCTGGGGGATTGAACGCTTACGAAAATACTGATATTATAGTCAGTAGAGGTTTAGGGGCAGAAGGTCATGTGGCGCCAAGAATTCGATTTGGAGCAAGGCCTCATCTGATTTTGTTGGAACTCCTGCCTGCGAATTCTTCTAAAGAAACCGTAAAAAACGGGATCTAAAATTTACTTAAAAAGGGTCCGATCCGATATGAGGCTCACGTTAGTCTTTCTATTCTGTTTGCTTGCGACTTTTATTACCTGTCAATCCGTAACCATAGAATATCCTATGTATCCTCCTACAAAAGAAGGAAGGGACTTAAAACAATTCTTAAACGGGGTAAAAACCATCGCGTTCGTTTTAGAACCTATGAACTCCGAAATATGGAATTATGAAAGTAATCGATCTTTCGTTCTTATGGTTCCCGGGAAAATTTATGAAAACCTTTCTCAAGATTCTTTTTTTAAAATTTTAGATCTGAAAGATAGAGTGGATGTTATTGAAGAAAAAGATCTTACTTTAGAAGGAATTCAAAAGAACAGAAAGAAGATCGAAAAGATATTGGATGCAGATGTTGTCTTATATGTTTCCGTAAAACAACCGGAATCCCAATGTTATGTAGAAACTAAAATGGATTATATTGCGTTAGGAATGGCGGTCCTCCGAGTAGCTGCGGGAGCTAAAAATAGCGAAGATCGTGCGAGAATAGTCGCTGCAATAGCAAATGATCCGATCATGAAACCCACAGGTGTGCGAAAAGTTTATATTCCGCTAGAAGCGAATTTGATCCGAACAGATTCTGGGGAAATGATGAAGACTATTCTCAGTAAACCTTCTATCATATATAATGGAGTAGGGGACGTTAGTTGTCCTAGTATGCTTCCTTCTCTTTCCACTGCTTTAGATGAATCAATTTCTGAAATACAAAGGAGGCTTTCTCCTAAAGCGGAGTCGGAAGATATTTCTATTTTTACCGAAGATGAAAATCCAGAAGTAGAAGCTCTTCTTCTGGAAGGATACGAAGAGATTACCGGAGAAAATCCGAACTTCCAAAGAGCTAAGAGCGCCTGGGAGAAAGCAGACTTAAAAGCAAAGGGAAAATCTTGGGCAGCAAAAGCGAATTTAGCTACGTATTATTTTTCAGAAGGTGACTACCAAAAGGCAGTTCAATTTTACGATGAGGCAATCCGTTTAGGAAGTCCGGAAGATGATTATCTCAAAGAGCTAAAAGAGTTAATGACGACTCATCCGATTGAAGAAGAGGCAAAAGAAGAATAAAGCAAAGGAGAGATTTTACCCTCTCCCTTTTTCTCCTCTTCTTAAAAAAGCCGGAATATCATAATCTTCTTTCATATTTCCGGAAGGGTTTTTGGACTTGAGAGTTCTATAATTTTCAGGGTCATTACTAATTCTCTCCGGTTCCGTTTTGAAACTTGGACGAGGTTCTTCCATTTCAGGAAGTCCTACCACTTTTCTTTGGGGTTGGGATTGTAATTTAGGAACAGATCCGATACCTGCAGCTCTTTTGTTAAATCCAGTTGCGATTACAGTGATACGTATTCTTTTTTCAAGATCTGCATCTTCGGTTAAACCAATGATGATATTTGCATTGGGATCTACTTGAGAAGTGATGATCTGAGATACTTCGTTCCAGTCTGAAATAGTAAGATCAGTTCCGCCTGTGACGTTGATCAAAAGGGAAGTGGCTCCTGCAATAGAACGAGAATCTAATAAAGCGTTATCAATGGCAAAGTTCACAGCTTCGGAGACTTTATTTTCTCCGTAACCTTCTCCCACTCCCATGACTGCATCACCGGTATCTCTCATGATCGCTTTTACATCTGCAAAGTCTACATTGATGATTCCAGGATTATTAACGATATCGCTGATCCCTCTCACTGCGTTCAAAAGAATATCATCTATCACTCTGAATGCTTGGTCGATCGGAGTATCTCTTTCTACTACTTGGAAGATGGACTCATTATTCACTAAAATTAAAGTATCAACATAAGAACGAAGTTGTTCCACACCTCTTTTGGCGAGTTCCATCCTTCTTTTTCCTTCGAAAGAGAATGGAATGGTGACCACGCCGACTACTAGGCATTTCTGTTCTTTGGCAATTTTAGCGACAATAGGTGCAGCACCAGTTCCGGTTCCGCCTCCCATCCCAGCAGTTACAAAAACCATGTCTGCACCTTGGATGACGGATACGATTTTCTCTCTGTCTTCTTCTGCAGCTCTTGCGCCTAGTTCGGGATCTCCACCGGCACCCATTCCTCTTGTGGTTTTTGAACCTAATGCGATCTTACTTTCTATCTCGGAACGTTTTAATACCTGTTCGTCGGTATTCATGATAACGTATTCCACTCCTCTTAGGCTGGAATTCGCCATTCTTGCGACTGCGTTCATTCCGCCGCCGCCAATTCCTAGAACTTTAATAATAGCAGGGTTTGATTTTTCTTCTTCTTCGAAACGTAACATGATCACTCCCTTAGAGGTTTTCCTCTATCCATCTCCGAATTTTTTTGCCCCAGGTTTCGCTTCTATCCTGGGATTTTCTTTCCATGTCCCCTAATCTGGAGGCGTATTTGATAAGTCCGACTGCAGTAGCAAATTCAGGAGAAGAAACCCTTTCCGAAAGTCCGGAAAGTCCCGCAGGTCTTGCTCGAGTTACCGTTAGACGAAATACATCTTCTGCCAAACTTTCTATTCCTTCGAGAAGGCTTCCTCCGCCTGTAAGGATGACTCCACCCGCGAGAAAGGATTTTTTTCCGGACTTGGTGAGTTCCGCATCCACCATCTCGAAAATTTCTCTCATACGAGGTTCGATTACATGGACTAATTCTTCTCGTAGAACAGCTCTAGCAGGTCTTCCGCTGATTGGTGGGATCTCTACAGTTTCAGTAGGATCTATTTCTTCTAAAGAACAATGGCCGAATCTTTTTTTCACAAGTTCTGCGGTTTCGATCGTTGTTTTTAGACCGATAGAAAGATCAGAAGTAACATTATATCCACCGAACGGGATGACGGAAGAATAAGCGATCCCTCCATCCACATAAACGATCAGATCGCAGATTCCCGCGCCTATATCTAATACGGCGGTGCCAAGATCTTTTTCTCCGGAAGTTAAAACCGCATCGGAAGAGGCTAAGCTAGAAAGAACTCTTGTCTCTTCCGCCAAACCAGCTGCTTCAATACATTTTTCTAAATTATGAAGTGCTGTTAGACCTGCTGTGACTATATGCACTTCTGCTTCTAAACGAACTCCTGTCATTCCGATCGGGTCCTTGATAGAAGTTTGGTCGTCTACAGAGAATTCTTTAGAAAGTACATGCAAAATTTCTTGGTCGGCAGGGACTCGAACTGCTTGTGCAGCTTCTATCACTCGAACTATATCAGGCTCTGTTACAACTCTGTCTCTGTTTGTGATTGCAACAACTCCTTTGGAGTTATCTGCACGAACCGATTTACCTGTTACATTCACGACAACATAGCCGATCTCTTGGCCACACATGAGTTCCGCTTCGCTCACTGCTTCTATAATGGAACGAGTGGTTGCTTCTATATTTATAATGGATCCGTTTTTGATCCCGGAAGAAGGGAACATTCCAGTTCCTATAATTTCAGTTTCATATTCGGAGATAGGACGTCCTACCACCACTTTTGTAAGTGCTGATCCTAGATCCAGAGAGACTATGATTCTTTCGGAAGATTCCATATTCTTAATGGTAGACCGCGTCTTCTCCTCGTATATCCACGAGTTTAGGGCGGACTTTTTCTTTTTCAAGATATGCTAATACAGCATATAATTTTCTGACCTGTTCCGTTTGGAATAAGGTCCCGACTTGCACGCGGACAGAAAGAGGAGTGTCCGTATAAACAAAAATTTCCCCATCCTCATGTAAGGAGACTTCTGAGATGCGAGTTTTTAATGCCGGATAAGAACGAAATGCATTCTCGACGGAAGTATGAAGATCTTTGAATGCGGCACCGACTACTTCTCCTTTTTCTCTTGGAAATGTTCCCGAAAGTACTGTGAGTCCTTGGCTTCTAACATCGTCCATGGAAAGTATCTTAAGTTCCGGATCTATTTCGAAAAGATGACCATCTGAGTTCACGAGATAGCTCGGCTTTCTTTCGGTGATCTCTACCAGCAATTGGTCGTCCGTTTTTTTTTCCAAGTGAGCGGATTTGATTCTGGGATGTGAGGTAAGTCGGTGTTCCATTTGGCCGAGGTCGTAATTTTCGAAAGAGGTTCCCGGTTGGATACCCATGATCTGAACTATTTCTTCCGTTCTAAGAGTTTCGTGTCCTGTCAGTATGAGTTTATTCAACTCCTGGGGAAGGGTCCCCTTCCTAAATCCCCAGCCTAGAGTGCTCGCCAATAGAAAGAGGAAGGCCAGAAGCCACCAACTCGTTCTTTTTTGAACGGATTCTTTCAAAAAGTCAATTATATTATGTCTCATAGGCGTTTTGAGAGGGTTTTTTCTTCCTTTCCCTTAGAATTATCGGGAAATTCTCCAAAATTTCGCCCATCTATTTTTGATTTAGCGGGATTTAGTTGATACGAATCCAAAGCCGAAGTTTCTAATAGAAGAAAGTATGAAATTCCCGATCCCTTCTCCCATTCATCTAGGTTTCGTTTTCTTTTGTGCTTTTTTCGTACTCTTATATCAATCAGTGATTGAACGAGCTGGTTCAGAAGAAGATTATCCTTATACTTTAAAAATTTATTATCCTAAGTCGCAAGGGATTCGCCCTGGAACTCCGGTCAGCATTTTAGGATTGGAGAGAGGGATCGTTCGAGATGTAGATGTTGTCGGGATAGAAGAAGTTCCTGACAAAAGATTTTTGGATAAGAACAGGACCAAGGCAGTTGAGATCACTATCCGTCTCGCAGAACCGATTACATTATATTCTAACTACGATATCAGTTTTAGGACAGCTACTGTACTTTCTGGAAGGACCATAGATATCAATCCAGGAAACGCGGAAGAAGATTCCAAGCAGGCATTCTTCAGACCGACATATAAGGAAGAAGATGATTTTCGTCCCGACTTTGCTCCTTCTGCCAAATACTATGATGACTTTTTTGCGGCATCCACAGGTGTGATCCGAGAGAACAAAGAAGATATTAATATGATGTTTGGGAACTTAGAAGAGATCTCTTACAAACTCAAGAGTAGTAACGGTTCTATTCCAAGGTTTATCAATGATCCGGATACCTATGATAATCTGGCTGAGACATTAACCGATATGAGAATTTTAGGGGACGATGCCAGAAGGTACGTAGAAGGATATCGCAAGATGGAGAGAAGTGCTCCTATTCCGTTCTCGATCAATCTTTATAGAAGAACTACTCTTATCGGAGATATTTCCAGCGATTTCTATTTGGATCGATTGAAACCTCCTTGAAAAGGCGGGGACAAACTAAGCTATTCTGCCGATCTTAGTATCTATGAAAGTCGCAGTGATCCATGATTGGCTGAATGGAATGAGAGGAGGAGAGATTGTTCTCGATTCTATCCTTAAAGTTTTCCCGGATGCAGATCTATTTACCCTTTTTTACGAAAAAGGAAAATTAAACGAAAGAATCGAAAATAGAAAGATCGTAACCGCATTCACTGATAGACTTCCTTTTAAATCCAAATACCGTTGGTATCTTCCTTTATTCCCAACTGCGATCGAATCCTTGGATCTAAGAGGATATGATCTGATCGTATCTTCTTCTCATTGTGTTGCAAAAGGTGTGATCCCGGATCCGGACGCGATCCATATCAGTTATGTACATTCTCCCATGAGATATGTTTGGGATCTTTATTATGATTATTTTCCCGCAAGAAGCGGTTTGAAGTTTTTCGCATTCGAACTTGTTTCCAATTATCTTCGTACCTGGGATTCCGTTTCTTCCAACAGAGTGGATTCCTTCTTATGCAACTCTGAGTTTGTTTCTAGACGGATCCAAAAGTTTTATAGAAGGGAATCTCAAGTTGTATATCCTCCTTGTTTGCCTCAAGGTTTCAAGGTCAAACCAGGGAAGAAGGAAAACTTCGACCTGATCGTTTCCGCATTCGCTCCTTATAAACGGATCGACTTGGCAATAGAAGCATATAGAAAGAATGGAAGGCCTCTCAAAATTTTAGGAAGTGGTCAAGAATATAAGAAACTTATAAAAAACCTTCCTCCAAATGTGGAGATACTTCCTCATAGGCCAAGAAACGAAGTGCAAGAGTATATGGCTAAAGCAAAGACATTCATTTTTCCCGGAATGGAAGATTTCGGGATCGCACCTGTCGAGGCCCAGGGGTATTGTACACCTGTTCTGGCTTATGCGAAAGGTGGAGCTTTGGAAACAGTGGTCTCAGGAAAGACCGGGCTATTCTTCAGAGAACAAACAGTTGAGGCATTGAATGCTGCCTTACAGGAATCAGACCGAAAAGAGTGGAAATCTAAGGACTTTCAGGCCTCGGTAAACCGTTTTACAGAGGAAAAATTCATCATCCAAATCCAAAAGACGGTCGAGACTATAAACAAGAACTCTGGAAAAAGGAGGGGCGTTTGATTACTTTGCATAGATTAAAAGGAAATGAATTCGTTCTAAACGCCTCTCATATTGAATGTATCGAGGCAAATCCGGATACTACGATCACTTTGTCTAATGATAGAAAATATGTGGTCCAGGAAAGTATACCCGAAGTGATCGAAAAAATTTTGGAGTTCAAAAAACGAGTGCTGGTGTTTCCTTTGGGTTCCGCGCCGGATCAATTTAAGAGGGCAGATTAAACTACAATGGATATAGCTACAATCATAGGTTTCGGCTCTGCAGTCGTAGTATTCGCTTTCGGGATTCTTTCCGCCGGTTTGAACCCGATCGATATCGTGGACGTACCTTCCGTATTGATCACATTCGGAGGAGCTACCGCTTGTACAGTGATGGCGGTCCCTTGGCAGAATACCCTGGAATTAGGCAAGGTAACTCGTAAGGCTTTTAGAGAAGAAAAAAGCGATCTCATCGGACTTATTAAAACATTAGTTTCCTTCTCCGAGAAAGCAAGGAGAGAAGGTCTACTCGCGTTAGAAGACGACGTGAACGAACTTCCTGAGGAATTTTTAAGAAAGGGAATTACCCTGGTTGTGGACGGAACCGACCCGGAGCTTGTTCGGAATATTATGGAAACCGAAATGAGCAATATTGCTTCTAGACACGGTGCCGGAAAAGCTTGGTGGGAAAACTGGGGAGCACTTGCTCCAGCATTCGGGATGATCGGAACTCTGATCGGACTCGTTCAGATGTTAAAGAACCTTGGATCCGGAGACGCGAGTGCGATCGGAACAGGGATGGCAGCCGCTTTGATCACCACATTATACGGATCTATGGGAGCAAACATGATCGCTATCCCTATCATGAAAAAACTCATGCGTAAATCCGAAGACGAACTATTAGTAAGACAGATCATGATAGAAGGTACACTCTCCATTCAATCAGGAGACAACCCTCGTATCGTGAAAGACAAGCTCGCAAGTTATCTGCCACCTGGCGAACGCGGCGTATTAAAAGACGAAAACGACTAAGATTTATTTCGGAAGAAGAATATGGCAAAACAGAAATGTCCAGAGTGTATCCAGAATATTCCAGAGTACATGCTTACTTATGGAGACATGGTTACACTTCTTCTTTGCTTCTTCATCATGTTATATCGTACAGGTAAGACGAATGCGATAGAGATGCAGATCATTCTATCCGCGTTCAAGACCACTACCGGATTTTTTGACGGTGGGCAAACTCTTTCCAAAGGAAAATTGGAAGAGATGGGAATGAATATAGAAAGTCTTCCTTCCATGACTACTGGAAAGGCGCTTTCTAAATCCAAGAAGACCGCTACAGAATTATTCAAACCTGAGATAGAAGCAGGAAAAGTGCGAGTAACGGAAGACGAAAGAGGTCTTGTGATCAGTTTAGTAGGAGCCGATTATTTTAATCCAGGCTCTGCTATTTTGCAGGAACCGATCAAAAGTACTCTCAAAAAAGCCAGCGGACTCATTAAGGGACTCGAAAGATTTGTAAGGGTAGAAGGTCACTGCGATGCAGATGCAGTACTTCCCGGCGCAAATCCAAACAGGGAAGAAAGAACTTACTTAAACAACTGGGACCTAGCGGGAGCAAGAGCGATCAACTCCACGGATTATATCGTTGGAGTAGGAAAGTTGGATCCAAGTTGGTTCCAGGCTGTGAGTTTCGGATCTTATAGACCTTTGGTTGTGGAGAACTTAGGGTCTCCGGAAGCAAAGGCATTCAATAGAAGAATTGATATCGTAATTTTAACGGAAAAATCCACCAAACGTGGTGATTACGAATCCAACTTCGGCCTACCAAAGAGCCGTGTTCCGGGTTCGGAAACTTCCACTGAAAGTGGATTATAGAAGAGTAAAAGGAGAATACCCATGGGCGATCCCGAAATAGACGAGGAAGAAGGCGGTTTACCTGCGGCGGATGCCGGCGCCGGCTCGTCTCCGCTCATCAAATGGCTGATCTATATTGCCGGTGCCGTATTCGGAATTATCATAGTTGTACTTGTTTCCATGTTTGTTGCGAAACAAGCGGCGACTAGCACTTTCCGTGAAATGAAAAACGTTGCCTTAGTAAAACCTCCTCCGCCACTCATGACTTTCCAATTCCAGGAAGAGTTCAGGATCAATACTGCGGACAAGGGAGAAACTCACTTCGTAAAGATGAAATTATCTTTCGGAGTTGCGAGAGACGATGCTAAGATCACTGCGGAACTTGCGGAAAGGATCGCTCAGATGAGAGACTTGGTCAACCTAATCATAGGAAGAAAAACCAAGGATGATCTAATCGATGTAGAAGATCAGTTAGATCTAAGAGAAGAGATCAAGGCTCAGATCAATCATATTCTCTCCGACGGAAAAATCCAAGAAGTTTACTTCACAGAATTTATCGTCAACTGATGACAAAACCGAAAATCTTAGGGGTTATACCCGCAAGATATGGAAGTTCCCGATTCCCAGGCAAACCATTGGCCAAGATCGGGGACCTTCCTATGATCGCCTGGACATATAAGAATTCTCTAAAGTCTTCTCTCTTACGCGATGTTGTAGTCGCCACCGACGACGAACGAATACTAAAAATTGTTTCGGATAACGGTGGTAAGGCGGTAATGACTTCTCCCGATCATCCATCCGGAACGGATAGGATCCGAGAAGTTGCACTCAAATATCCTGACTCAGGGATTATAATCAATATCCAAGGCGACGAACCTGGAATAGAATCCGAACTCATAGACGGAGTTGCAAAACTCAAATTGGAAAGGCCGGATTGGGCAATGAGCACTGCGGCAGTTCGATTAGAAGAAAACGAGATCCAAGATCCGAATCGGGTCAAAGTGGTCCTGGACAAAAACGGAAAGGCGCTCTACTTCTCCCGTTCGGCCATCCCTAGCCAATTCAAAAAAACGGTCCCTGCTTATAGACATCTCGGGATCTACGGATACGATAGAGACTTCTTACTTGGATATCCCGAACTTCCTCCAAGCGCGTTAGAAGAATCTGAATCACTCGAACAATTGAGAGCAATGGAAGCAGGACATTCGATCGGAGTGTATATAACAAGTCGCGCAGCATTGAGTGTAGACACGCCTGAAGATCTGGAACTAGTAGTGAAAGATTTTAAGAAGAAGGGACTGATCCCTTAACTAAGAGCTTCTTGCAGAGTATTATGGATTAAAACGAAATCCGTAAGACCAACGATATCCATCACTTTTCTGAAATGATCGTTTAGACCTGCAAATTCGATTTTAGAAGAAGATTCACTTGCTTTGGTGATCAAACTGATCAATGTCGCAAGCCCCGCCGAATTGATGTAAGACGTTCCGTGGAAATTCAAAATCACTCGGGTCCTACGCTGTTCTGGAATGGATTGGTATTTTCCTAAAATTTCGTCATCCGCCTCGGAGGTAATTTCTCCGGAGATATGGATTACCGGGACATTAGGTTCAAGATCCACGTTTATTTTGAATTCGTCAGACATCTGCCTTATTTAGCACAAAAGACCTTCCCTCTCGAAGACAGTCAATCCCGTTTCCTGGGAAAAACCGACCGCCTACTGGAAGTAATCCGTTAAACGTAGTGCTCTAATTCCTCCGGAGAAAGTCTGTCGAAAATCTGGCCGCATTGGGAACATTGAAATGCAACAGTAGTAGGTTTGGAAGAAATCCCGAAAAGGATCAAAAACCAGGCCCAATTACCGTAGGTTTTCACCTCTCTGGAAAGAGGGGATTTTCTGTCCGTTCCGCAACTGTCGCAATGTGGTAAAGAAGAGGATTGGCTCACAAAGCTAGGTTGAAATGGGGGTGGAAAACTTCCAGAAGAAAAGTGGGAAAAAGTAAGACGGGAGCCCTCTCGGACTCCCGAAGAATAAGGATTAATTTTGATTCAGGTAAACTACGTACTTAGCGATTTTTTTCAATTTTTCGTCGCCTAAGAACTTGTAAGAAGTCATCACTGGGTTACTTGGAATTCCGTTATTCAAAGTTTTCAGCACTCCTGCTTCTGTAGGACCGTTTTTCCAATCACTAGCAGGTGCTTTGTAATTTCTTGGTTTTGGATTTAAGCTAGCCGCAGCAGCTCCGTCTCCAGCGCCTGTATCTCCGTGACATGCGTTACATCCGTTTTCAAGAAAAAGTTTTTTACCTTCTTCTATTTCAGGACTTAAAGTTGCTGCGCTTGCTACAGGTGCAGCTTCTTCTTTCGGCTTTTCTTTATCTCCGCAGTTCAATAGGAAGATGAGGGAGAGAATGGAAACAAAAAGGGAAATCAGGATTGCCCGAGTCTTCATGGATTACTCCTTTATATTGGTTCCAACTTTCTCATTCAGAAAGAGAAAGCAAAGAACTTTTTGTCACGGTATTGTCGGCGCTGATTCCGCAAAGGATTTCGAGGAATATGGAGAATGAGTCGGAAATTGACTTTTGTCAAAGTATCAGGAGCTGATTCTTAATATCGATTTCTAAGAATGGAAAACAATCGGACTTATTCGTTTTTTGTAAAACAAAAGCGGGGTAAGTCCCACCCCGCTTTCTTTTTTAGATCAAGCGGGTTTAAAAATAAATCCCGTAGAAGTTTCCGTTCTATCGAAAAGAACAGGCATATCGATCGAAACTGATTCAGTGACCGGTTTACCTTGGTATTCTCCTTCGATAATACTCATGGTTTTTGCACCTTCTTCCAGCTCGATGACTGCAAGAACGTAAGGTGCTCTTGGAGCTAAATGACCAAAACCGACATGAACTACAGTGTAAGTGTAAACTTTTCCTCTGCCTGAAAAAGTTTTGGCTTCTACATCTTCCGATCCGCAGCTTGTGCAAGAAACTACAGGATCAGTAGCTTCGAATCCGCAGGATTTACATTTTTTTCCGGTTAAAGAATGAGCTTCCATAATCTCAGCCATTATTCCCCCCTCTGCAGAATATGCACTATACTAACTGCACCCGGGCCGCCTAAAACATGAGTTAAGGCAGTGCGAGCATTTGCAACTTGTCGTTTTTCAGATTGGTCTCTAAGCTGGTAAGTCATCTCTACCACTTGACCAACACCTGTAGCTCCAACCGGATGACCCTTTGCCTTTAAGCCACCTGAAGTGTTTACAGGAAGTTTTCCACCCAATCTGGTATGACCGTCTTTAGTGAACTGGCCGCCTTTTCCTTTTTCAACAAAGCCAAGATCCTCTATATTGATGATCTCAGTGATGGTGAAACAGTCATGACATTCTAGAACATCGATGTCCTTTCTTTCCACTCCGGCCATTTTAAACGCCTCAGTAGCAGCTTGAACGGAAGCGGGGAAGCTTACAGAATCTTTTTTAAGAGCCACATTGAAATAATCTCCGCCTATTCCGGAACCTTTTACCACAACATAGTCTTTACGAACAGATTTTGCTTTTTCCTTGGTAGTGATCACAACGGCTGCAGAGGCATCTGTAACTAAGGAAACATCATGAAAACCGAATGGAGTTGTTACCATTCTTGCCCTCATAATATTATTGAAAGAAATCTCTTTTTGTTTATGAGCAAACGGATTTAGGCTACCATGGAAATAGTTTTTTTCAGCAACTGTCGCTAACATTTCCTTAGTAGTTCCGAACTCATGCATATGGCGGATTGCGTTTAATGCAAAACCGGAAGGACCGGAAATACAATATCCGCCTTCTACATCCTGGTCCTGGCCCCTTGCTACGATTTCCATAGTGGTTTCAGGATCTAAACCGTTCATTTTTTCTACGCCCAGAACTAAAACCGTATCGTATAAACCGGATGCAACAGCAAGAACACCTTGTCTCATTGCAATCCCACCGGAAGCACATGCTCCTTCGGTACGGATTGCGGGACGATCGCCTAACCCAAGTAAGTTGGCCGCATAAGAGCCCATTGTGTTCTGAGCGTTAAACTCATTGCCAGCGTAGTTCCCGACATAAACAGCTTGGATTTCTTTTCTGTCTATACCTGAATCTTTGATAGCACCGTTACCAGCTTCGGTAACTAGATCGCGTAAGGTTCTGTCTTTATGATTACCGTGGACAGTTTCATAAGCCCCGATGATTGCTACTTCTCTCATGATTAACTCCTTACATTCCGATACCGGCGCCGCCGTCTACTCTCAAGAAAACACCGGTGATATAAGATGCTTTATCGGAAAGGAAAAATTCAACAGCGTTAGCAATCTCTTGTTGAGTTCCTGGTCTTTTTAAAGGGATGAACATAGGATCGGTAAGTTTTTTCTGAACTTCTTCAGGAAGAGAAGCAGTCATGTCTGTTTGTACATAACCAGGGCAAACCGCATTTACTAAAACGTTTCTACCTGAAAATTCTCTCGCAGCAACTTTAGTAAGAGCGATCACCGCAGCTTTAGAAGAAGAGTAGTTCGCTTGTCCAGGTTGACCTGAAAGACCGGAAAGAGAAGAAATGTTCACGATCCTGCCAGAAGGAGCTTTTAAAAGAAGTTTAGAAGCATACTTGGTCATCAAGAACACACCTTTCGCGTTCACATCCATCACGAAATCATACTCTTGTTCGCTCATTCTGATAAAAAGATTATCTTTTAGAACTCCTGCGTTGTTTACTAAGAAGTCCAGTTTACCGAATTTCTCTTTAACAGCATTAATAGCAGAATCGCAGTCTTCCGGTTTAGTAACGTTTACTGGAATACCCAATGTTTTAACGCCGAATTCCTTAGCGATATCAGCAGCCGCTTGCTCGATATGTTCTTTATTTAAGTCTACTACGACTACATCTCCACCATCTCTTGCGATAGTATTGGCGATAGCGCGACCTAAACCTCTTGGAGACGCAGCTCCCGTAACTAATGCAACTTTACCTTCGAATTGTTTTGCCATTTGGATCCCTCTTATGTCCTCGGATAACGAATTTTTAAACTTTCGGATCGTACAGATAGAATTCGATCTGTTTGAAGTAGAACGATTGTTCTGGTAAAAGATGGATTGTACCTGGATTCCCGACAAGAAAAATTCATCAGAATATAAGTCTTTGAAACAGTGTTCGTTTTTGTTGAACATTTGTTCGCAGATTGCAAAGGGAATAGGAATTGTGTGCGAGTGAGAGTTGTCCGAGAGATATGTCTCATTTTAATGTCGAATTATCTTTAATAAAGCTCGGCGTAAGCGATAATATATTATAAAAATAGAATATACAATTAGGGGATAGTTTTTGGCCGGGAAGGACAGTGGGATTGAGACTTACTTAGTAAAATTGATCCGAGGTATAAGTGAAGGCATCGATGTTGGTTATAAAATTCATGGAAGAGTTTCAGTTACCCTGAATAGGGTAGGCATATTCATTAAGGACTACGTTGAATTTAGAATGAAGTGATTTATATACTTTTCATCTCTTGATTGGGATCAAGAGGAGGGGAGAGGTTTTATAATTTGATTCCCGAACTATTTTTGGGAAAATCGATTTTTTATAAATAAATAATTTCCTAATTTTCAAATTTAAATATTATAAAAATATAAAATTTCAATATTTATGGAAAATTCGGCTCTCTAATATCCCATATTAGGATAATGTAAAATATCCGTTATGGGATAGTCGCATATCGGAGCATGTTATCCCTTTTGAGTCAGAATGTTCCCGAATTTTTTACGTTAACTCAATTTTGTCGTCATAACGGTCTGTTTTCTCAACGTTGCCCGATTTTTTTTTTAGTTTGGCGCAAAAAATTGGACAAAAAGTGGAACTTTTTCGAAACGTCCATTCAAACGCCCAAGTTGTGTCTGCATTCGAAGACGAATCTGGCAGAACTGTGAGTAAAAATTTGAACTCAGTCAAAAAAGGCGACTTACGTCGAAAATTTGTCCGGGGCGTTTTGTATTTTGGATTTGGTTCTCTTAAGTGAGGGGAAACCCGGAGGTTCGTTCGATGTTCGATTTTATCGTTAGGATTGTTGTTAGGAAAGTTATTTTAACTTCGGTTGTACTTTCCTTTGTAGGTTGTTTAAGCGATTGGGGCTTTGGCAGTGGAGATGTGGATTTGAAAAAAGCCACATGGCTCGTTGCGGAAAAAGTCCCTCTAGTGGTGGATAAAGGGGGAGTTCCTGTCGGAGGCGGGAATGGCGGCACCGTTACACCTGTGAATGGTTTGTTCAACTTAAAGCCAGGAACTAAAGTAAACGCTCAAGCATTAGGTGGAGCGATCGATCCAACTGGAACAACCATCGTGAACGATTTCGACGGTGATGGAATATTAAATGTCAACGAAACTACTACCAACGTTTGGGTAGCCGATTATCCGGAAATTGACACCGTTGTTGCTCCTCCAATCACTATGAAGATTGCAATTTTAAAAAGTAGTACAGGTGAAAGCGACGAGATTGTTAGTGAGATTAATTCGGATGATTTAGCATCTACAAAGAGCGAAGGTTCCGAGTCGATGCATCAGAATGAAATAAACCTTCGAACTGTACAATTCCAAGATCAATACAAAAAAGAATACGAGCAATCACAGGAAAACTCAGCTACATATAGTTTAAAGGCTAGTGCTACTGTTCCAGTTCTTGCCCAAACAAGTTTGGAATATACTCAGTCTACAACAAACAAATGGTCGAAAAGAGCCTTGGATGAAGCGACAACGACTAAATGGGCTGATAAACCTTTTAAAAATGATATTGATAAAGAAGCAAAGTCCGTTAAGTCAGACTCCGCTAGCCAAAAAGCGAGAAAGTATAGATCCGAAAAGACCTCTAAAATTAACGAAACCTCAAAAGTGGAAGCAAATGCTGGTTATGTAAGAGCAGCCCTATATATAAAAAATAGATCTGTAAATATGCCGGTGAAACTCAGCAATATCTTATGCACTCTTATGTTCGAAGATGCTCGAGGGAAT